>DROJ01000257.1 GCA_011321935.1 Bacteroidota bacterium
AAAATTGCCAAATTAGAACACGATATCGTCAAAATTCGCAACGGTGAAATCAAAGGAAATGTCAAATCGGTACAACGAAATATAGAACGCCTAAAAAAGCAAGCTCCGTATCAGCATAACGGAAAGATGATAACTCAGGGCATGCAAAAACCGGGCTTGCAAACCCATATTCATATTATTGTAAGCCGTAGGGATGTCACCAACCGATATAGCCTGTCGCCGGGAAGCTCATACAAAGCCTCTGAAGCTACCTTGAATGGAAAGCCTGTTAAACGGGGCTTTGACCGCAGTGCTTTTTACCAACAGGCTGAAAAGACCTTTGACCGTATGTTTCTCTATAAACGGAATTTTGCCGAACACTACCATGCGCGTAATTTATTCCTCAAAGAACCTTATCGCTATTTTGCCGAACTGATGAAATTACCCGTTAATGAACGGAGTTTGGCTTTGAAAATTGTAGGAAAATCGGGAGTTAAAATCCCAATGGCCAACATCCCTGCCAATCAAGTTCAACTGGCGGTTAAAGCTATCAAACAACTGCGAAAAGTTATTGACAGGGCGCGCGATGCAGGGTCTATCGGAATTTAAAAACCGGCACTTATGAACCTATATTATATTATACATATTGTAAGTTACCTTTTGATGGTTGGATGGCTCTATTTCCACTTTCGCTTTTTCCGTCATGGATTTTGGCTCAATCTCTTGCTTCTTGCCGTAATGGCGGTTTTTATTTATGGCTTTATTCCTGAAAAGGTTACCGGCTTTTTATTGTATTGGGGATTGCCTTTACAGGGAATCAATACGGTATTCTTTGCCTTGTTGGATACTTCGAAAAAACATTCCAACATCTCAAAGAAATATACCTTGAAGCTACAAGTGAAAAACGGCTCCTTACGCCTTGAAAATATCCGCCGGGGGGTATCGATTATCGGTTCTGCCGGCAGTGGAAAAACTGAATCGGTGGTCTATAATTTTTTACGACATTTTCGCGGTTATCAATTTTGTGGAGTTATTCACGATTATAAGCATTTTGAAATTACCGAAATGGCTTATCCGCTTTTTAACTCCGCCAAATTGCCTTTTTATATCATTTCTTTTGATACCATTTACCACCGAGTCAATCCCATTGCCCCCAAGTATATGGTAGATGAGGAAAGTGTCAATGAGGTTTCGCGGGTCTTGCTTGAAAATTTATTGGAACAACGCGAAAACACGCCTACGGGTTCCACCAAATTTTTTAACGATGCCGTAGAAGGCCTCTTGGGAGGGTTGATATGGAAACTAAAAACCAGCCATCCCAAATACTGTACTTTGCCGCATTTGATTGCTACCTTTCTCTATTTGGATGCTGATAATTTGGTGCGCTTTATAAGCTCTGATTATACTTCTAAATCGATGGCCAATGCTTTTATTTCGGGAAAGGATTCTGAACGGCAAACAGCGGCGGTACTGAGTACTTTGGCCAATGCTCTTAAAAAAATCAGTACACAACGGATATTTATGGCACTTTCTGCCGATGAAGTACCCTTGGATATCAATCACCCTAATAATCCGGCGGTGGTTTCTATTGTCAACAACCCGAAATTTGAAGCTGCTTATTCGCCGGTGATTGCTACCATTTTACATACCATTACCAAACAAATGAGTGTTCGCGGGCAACGGCATTCGTTTTTGATGATGGAGGAAGCGCCTACCATTCGGTTATTTAATATGCACCGTATTCCGGCAACATTGCGCAGTTATGATATTGCTACGGTCTATGTCTTACAGGATAAAATTCAAAATGACTTGCTCTATGGCGAGAAGGCCAGCAGGGCGATTTTGAGTAATCTGTCATACCAGTTTTTTGGAAAAGCCAATGACCCGGATACGGCAACCTATTATGAACGTTTTTTTGAAATTGTCAAAAAACCGACCACCAGTGTCAATAAAAGCCATACGTTAAATTTTGATACGCGGATTACCACCGGAGAACGCGAAGTGGCAAAAATTAGGGCAAATGTATTTTTTCGGTTGCAACAGGGAGAGTTTATCGCTTTTGCCGATGGCAAAGAACGGAAAATACAGTTTAAGCCCCCGTCCATTGTACGGCAGCTTCCGGCTCCTAAAAAAGTGTATTCTAAAGCTGAAATACAAGCTAATTTTGAGCGGATTCATTTGGAGGTGCGGCGGTTGTTTCAACCTAAATTGTAGGTTGTGCTTGATTTGATAAAAACCTTTTGAAAATGTCAATTCTTATAATGATGACTACTGGTAATTTTAGGTTTAACTAACCAAAGTTGTAATCCACAAAAAGTGCTAAAAGAGAACTGATTAAAACTGCTTAAAATCAGTCAAATTAAACGTTTGTGCAACGAATACCAGCGTTACCTGATAGCTACTTTTTCATTTCAACTATTATAAATACAATTAGAAATCCAATACAGAGATAAATATACAAGTCCCCTATCAATGAAAAAATGGTAATAATTCGTTTTGTT
>DROJ01000258.1 GCA_011321935.1 Bacteroidota bacterium
AATTTCCAATTCTACTGTTATCCTGTTACCAGCCTTTTTTATTAGTTTGCTATTCATGATGTTTTTTCCGCCAAAATACTAATTTTGTTTACATCACGCAGCGGTCACACCCTAATCACTAATCAACTAATTACGAATCACTGCAGTAGGACTAAACACAATTCACAAATCAACACTCCATAAAATGGCTAGCAAAAAAGACGAGACAGCATCTTTCGTACTCCGTTTCACGCAAAAGGTTTTTCAAAATGACCAAGGCGACCAGCAGGTGCAGTGGCGGGGCAACATCCGCCATGTGCAGGGCGGCGATGAAAAACGGTTTTCTGAATTTGAAGAAGTGGTAAAGTTTATCCAGGCCAAACTGGCCGACCTGACCATCATTGCCATGGAAGACAAATCGCCGGAAGAGCAAAAAGGCATCCTTGCCAAAAGCTTTGACCTCTGGAAACGCATGGCCGTCGCTGGCCCAAAGATGGTCATGGAAACTTTAAAAGACCCCAAGGCCGGGGTGGAACACATCCAAGAGCAGGTAAGCCAGGCAGTGCAAGAACAGGTCGGACAAGTGGAAGACCTGATCAGCAACCGCATAGACACCGATGCCTGGAAACCGGCCACTAAGGCCGACCTCAAAACATTGATGCAATCCATTGCACAGCTTTCCCAAGAGGTGGCAGCGCTTAATGGCAAGCTGGACAAGATCTCCAATAAAACGAAATAACCGGCTGCCCTAAACTATGGACAAAGCGGAAAACAAAATAGCATCCTTAAAAAAGAAAAGGGAAAATGCAGCCATCCAGGTGCAGACCCTCGGCAGCTTTCAGGTTTGGAGGAACGGGGAAAAAGTGACCTCAAAAGAGTGGGGCAGGGACAAAACCGTCCAGTTGTTCCAGTTCCTTGTGACCTCCCGCCACCGAAATGCCCTGCACAAAGAACAGATCATTGACCGGTTGTGGGACGAAGCGGGCGACCAGAATTTCAAAGTGGCCATGCACGGCCTGAACAAGGTGCTCGAACCCAACCGGAAGAGCCGCTCGGATGCCCGGTTTATCATCCGGCAAGGGCTTACCTATCAGTTGAATTTGGAAGAAATGTGGATCGATGCCGATGCCCTTGAACAGTACTCGGCATTGGGCAACCAATGCCTGGCCGACGAGCCCGAAGCCGCCATAGCTGCCTATCGGGCAGCCGTCGCCCTGCTCCACGGCGCCTACTTGCCCAACCGCCTTTACGAAGATTGGTCGAGCGCGGAACGAGAACATCTGCAAGTGCTTGCCCTCGGCACTACTATCACGCTCGGTGAACTCCTGCTCGACAAAAACCCGCTCGAAAGCATCCGCCTGGCGCAGCAAGCCCTCCTCATTGACCCGACTTGGGAGGATGCCTACCGCCTCGAAATGCTGGCTTACCTGAAAAAAGGCAACCGCCCGATGGCCATCAAGACTTACCGGCAGTGCGAAAAAATTTTGCAAAAAGAATTCGGCATCCCGCCTTTGCCGGCAACAAAAAAATTGATGAAAGAAATATTGCAGGTGGGGAGCGGGGGTGCATTTCAAAATTTCGGTGCGGGATGACTTCCCCTGCTGGGGACTGAGGGGCTAAGTGGCGGAAAGACCGAAATTTTGAAATGCACCCGGGAACGGCAAATGAACGGCAGCCTGTCCCCCAAATTTGTTTTTACCAAATGTTAAAAGCCGAAACTGGAAATGCAACTTTTAGGCTACTGGTTATCAGTTTTTTATAAAATTATTTTTATGTAAAACAACCAGTGGCGGTTAGGCTGTCGCCAAATCTAAGAGTTTGTTTGTTTTTGAAACTGGAAAAACTTTACTACCTTTTGGCTCAAATTCAAATTTACCGGTTTCATCAATTCTCCTTATCAAAACACTCAATATGAAAAATTTTCAGCAAAATGCACCAGACAGCGGACGTAAAGACCTTCAATTAAAGCCGCCCAAAGTGACTGAATACATGGTCCGTAAATTGATCACTTTCAAGCCAAGCACACCAATAACGGAGGTCATTGATTCCTTGCTGAAAAACAGGATAACGGGCGCGCCCGTGCTCAACGACAACAATGAGGTGGTCGGTATGATAGACGACAAGGACTGCCTCAACGTGCTGGTCAGCGGTGCTTATTACAACCATCCCGTGGCCAAGGATACCGTTGCCTCTTATATGTCCAATGTCATGAAAACCATTCCCGTCCAAAGCGACATTGTAGAAGTGGCCAATATCTTTTTGCACTCTAAATATAAAAGGTTGCTGGTGATCGGGGACGACGGCAAACTGGTAGGCCAGATCAGCAGGCGCGATATTTTAAGGGCCATCAAAGACATGGACGCCAATACTTGGTAGGGGAGAACCATTGGTTGTCGGGGGCGTCTATCCATAACCCAGGCTATCTTGGCGAGGGCCGCAAGGCCCTCGAAAAAAGGCACTGCCTTGCAAACAGGATCAAGGGGGGCTATTTGTCCTGCCTAGTGGTACAAATCGTAATTGGCTAACCATTTAGTTTTTGGTTAAATGCCACATTATCAGGGATTTGGCGGACTAATCACTAGTCAACTAATTACTGATCACTGCACTAGCTTTTAGATATGGCGCATTTCCCTTTCTCGGTATGTCCAAAAATTTCATTTGTCCATTCCCATTAAAAACCAGACATTTGCCCTTCTTCATTTTTTCGGCTTTTCGATTACTTACCTATTTTATTCCTTTAGAGCTTTTTGGGGGTTTAGGTTTCGAGTGAAAAATTGTCAATTTTTTGATGATACGAGGCAAAAATTTGAGAGTATAGTGGTTCTATTTGACCAAATTTTCAACAAAGTATCATCAAAAAAGTGGCGGTTTTTCGCCGAAAGCTAAATCCCCAACAAGCTCTTACCAAAAGTAAAGGCTTGTGGCTATTGATTTGGCCGCAGGCCGCAAAATCTATGTGCGCCTTTTTTATTTGGGTGCTGCGCAATTTGTACTGGAGGGATGGGCGGCCATCAGGCGCCATTGATTACCCCTCCGCTAATATTTCAAAATGAAAATTGCTTTCATCAAACATGCCCTTGCGGCCTGCCTCTTGGCGCTGCTCCCTTTCTTCCCGGCTTGGGGGCAAGAGTCCGGCTCGCCCATCAACTACCAGGGCAAGGACATCACCTCGCTCAAACATGCTTGGTCGGCGCAGTGGGTCACCCACCCGACGGCCTCCACCCTCGATTACAACGTCTTCCTCTACCGCCGGAATTTCAATTTGCAGGCAGTCCCCGAAACCTTCGTCGTCCACCTCTCCGCCGACAACCGCTACCGTTTTTATGTAAATGGAAAATATGTGTGCGACGGGCCATCGCGGGGCGACATCAACCATTGGAGGTACGAAACGGTGGATGTGGCCGGATACCTCCAAACGGGCAAAAACACCTTCGCTGCCGAGGTGGTCAATTTTGGTGAATTTCGCCATGCGGCGCAGCAGACCTTCCAGACCGCTTTCATCCTGCAAGGCCCAAAAGGGGCAAAGCCAAACCTCAACACGGGAGCAAATACCGACTGGAAAGTAGCCCTCAACGAGGCATATAATTTCATCCCTTTTGTCTCCGATTCCGTCGGTGGCTACTATGCCGCGGGCCCCGGCGACCGGGTGGACGGAAGGCAATACCCCTGGGGCTGGAACGAGGCCGGTTTCGACGACAGCGACTTTTTGAAAACACGTCCGGCAACGGTGGAATTTGCCGTAGGCAGGGGCTTTTTGTTTGGCAGCACATGGTACTTGGTGCCTCGGCAGATACCTTTTATGAAAGAAGAAACAGTGCGCTTCGATAGGGTAGTGGCCAGCCATTCCACGATGGACGGCAGCAGTTTATTGATAAAAAACAAGCCGCTGACCGTTCCCCCAAATAGCCGCGTTTCCATCCTTTTGGACAACGGGACGCATACCATCGGCTACCCCGAAATGACCGTCAGCAAGGGCAGGGGCGCCTCCATTAAAGCCACTTACGCAGAGGCATTGTTTTATAAAAATTCAAAAGAACGGGTGGCGCACAAGGGCTGGGAAAAAGGCCTCCGCAATGAATTGGAAGGCAAGGAAATCAGGGGCATTTACGATATTTTTATTGCCGACGGCGGCGAAAAAAGATTGTTCAAACCCCTCGCCATGCGGACTTACCGCTTCGTGCAGCTCGACATCGAAACCAAAAACGAGCCGCTCGTCATCAATGATTACCACGGCGTTTACACGGGCTACCCATTTGAGGAAATCGGCCAATTTACCTCCGACGACCCGCTGCTCGACGAGATATGGACGACCTCCTGGCGCACCCTGAAAAACTCCTCCACCGAAATTTTTATTGACCCCTATTACGAGCAGTTGCAGTACGTCGGCGATGCGCGGGTCGAGTCGCTCATCTCCATTTATGTCACCGGCGACGACCGCTTGATGCGCAAGGCCATCCAATCGTTCGATGCCTCGCGGCTGCCCAACGGCCTCACCCAAAGCAGGTTTCCGTCGTACATTGTGCAGGTCATACCAACTTACAGCCTGCTGTGGACGGACATGATCCACGACTATTATATGTACCGCGACGACCCGGAATTTTTGCGGCAGTTCCTCCCCGGCATGGAGTCCGTGCTGTCGTGGTTCGGGCGGAAAGTTGACGGCACGGGCATGCTCGCCGACCTTGATTGGTGGAATTTTACCGATTGGACGGCGGGCTTCCAAAACGGCATCCCCCCCGGCGCCGACGACGGCCACTCGGCCAATGTCTCCATGCAGTACCTCCTCGCCCTCAAAAATGCGGCAGAAATTTTTTCTTTTTTTGGTGAAAATGAAAAAGCGGAGCAATACCAAAAGCAGGCGCTGGAACTCCAATTTGCCATTTTCAAAAATTGTTTTGACAAAGAAAAAGGGCTGGTCGCGGAGCGGCCCGAAAAGGACGTTTTCTCCCAACATGCCAACATCTTCGCCCTGCTTGCCGACGCCTTTCCCATTGCGCAGCAAAAAGAGGTGATGCAAAAAATATTGACCGATACCAGCCTCATCCAATGCTCGGTCTATTTCAGGTTTTACCTCGCGCGGGCATTGCAAAAAACGGGCATGGCCGACCAATACCTCTCCATGCTCGGCCCCTGGAAAAACATGCTCGCAATGGGCATGACCACCTTCGGTGAAACGGATCTGGAGCCCCGCTCTGATTGCCATGCCTGGAGTGCAAGCCCCTGTTTCGATTTCCTGCACACGGTGGCGGGTATTCAACCAAGCAGCCCCGGTTTTGCAACGGTTTTGATTGCTCCCAACTTTGGGCATTTGCATAAAATAAAGGCTGATTTCCCGCACCCAAAAGGGGTGGTTAAAATGGATTTGCAGAAAACGGGCGCAGGGGTTTTTGGTGAAATAATATTGCCGGATGGGCTGTCGGGGAGTTTTGTTTTTAATGATAAAAAAATGGAATTGAAGGCGGGAAAAAACAGGGTGAAAGTAAAATGACTTTCACATCATTTAAGCAGCGAAGACGGGGGTTAAAAGGTGAAAAAATATTTAACAGCAGGTGAAAGATATTTAACCTCAAACTGAAAAACATTTTTCAAAATCAAATTGATGAATAAAATACCAACATTTTCTTCTTCCTTCTTCGCAGCAATTTTCCTGCTGTCCACCATAACTTCCTGCGCGCAGCAGCCCTTGCAAACCCCGCCCCCAACCTTCCGAAACTACCAGCAAAACAAAGTGCTGACCCCCTTCCGCCTGCCCCCCGCAACCTCCGGTTTCAAATACGAAGACCTCGATAAAGACGGCGATCCCGACCTGCTGAAATACCAAGTTGCCAACAAATACAACGTCATCTGGATAGACGACGACGACGACATGAAAAGGGGCGACCACGAGGGAGACATGGACAGCGACTGCCTCCTCATTGACCTCAACAACGACGGCAAATTCGGCAGCGAAAAAGACCTCAATATTGACTGGGGAGATGAAGATGGCGATGGAAAAGCGGATATGCAGTGCATCGTTGACAATGGCCTGAAAACCGAAAAAGGAAAATGGCAGTCGCATTACATCTGGTTTTTCGACAATGACAAGGACGGCGTGATGGGCTACATCAATTGGGACAAATTCTCGTTCGAGGGCTGGGACCACGATGGGCGGGCGAATTTTTTTACCGACTACAACGGCCAAAGCACGATGCTAAAAGTCCACATCACCACTTGGAACATGAAGGATTTGGAGTACAATTGGGAGAACCCCTTTTTGTATTTTGACGAAGACAATGACGGCCTGTCGGAAATGGCGATGCGGCTGGTGGACGAGCCTGTGGAGGTGCCGGCAAGTGAAGATGACCCGCTGTTGGCTTGGCAGTTCAGCCATAAAATTTCATACGTCCAGATCGGCATTGACTTGGACAACGACTCCCGCCCCGGCAATGAACTGGACTATGATATGAGCCTGAAATTCATGGGCGGCGAGGGTTTTGATTACGCAGACCAAGCGCATTTTTATAAAAATATTTCGGGGCTGGAAGATGCCGATTTTTTGTTTGATGACCCCCGTTGGCGGCATACTTCCAAACTGGTTTTTGCCGACCATGAAACGGCCTACAACCTCACTTTCAACCGGGGAAAATGGGGCGCCTGCTGGTTTGTTTTTGATGAAGACGACGACTGCCAACGCTGGGAACGGGTTGAGTTTTACGACCCAAAAGACCCCTTTAAAATCGGTGCAAAAAACGGGGGCCTCGACCACAACCCACAGGCCGATGCCACGGGCGACCGGGCAGAATGGGACATGGATTTTTCGGGCAAAGGGCAACTTTACATTTCCCCTCTCGATGGCAGGCTGCACCTCCTCGGCGCAGAGAAGGGCTATTGGCGCATTGACCAAGCTGCGGTCTATTTTCAGGGCTGGCAGGGCTGGCGCGGGCCCAACCTTCAGCCAGAAGATTTTGTCAGAACTGAGCCGACTACTTTCGGTACGATGATGTACGAGGACACCGACAACAACGGCTTCATGGACCGCCTCTCGATGGACCTCGATGGCGACCAAAAATTCGAGCAGACCATCTCGCTCGCAGAACTGGGCATCAGCGACGAAGCGGCTGTCATTGATACCAAAAACCTGGACTACGAAGGCTACACCAAAATCTATGACGAGATGGCAGCGAAGATGTGGAAAAATGCAACGCAGGCTTTAAAATTTGCGGAGCAGACGGGAATAAATACAGCGTGGTACAGCCACCTGATGCACCCGAAAAGCCTGCGGGAGGAGTACCACAACGGCTACTTTTTGATGCTGTACCTATACTTGGATTTGACGGATATGGCGACCAAAAACAAGGATTTGGATTTATTGAAAAAAATAAAAAAAGCGTATTTCTCGGAGGATTGGAGGCTTTGAGGCGATGCCTTTGCGCGGGCTTGCGGGGGGAAAGGCGTTGCCTCAAAATATTGGCCTCGATATTTGAGGCAACGCCTTTCTTCCCGCAAGCCCGCGCAAAGGCATCGCCTCAAAACAGCAATTCAAAATTTCACCAATAAAAACATATAAAAATGAGACATGAATTAACGCAGCAAGAAATCAGCAGCTACCGCAAAAACGGCTTCGTCATCCTCGACGATTTCCTTGACCAAGACGAGCTGGAGCACTGGCGCAGGTCGCTCGACCATGCCCTGAAAAACAGGCAGGGCAGGAAGTTCCCCCACTCGGAAATCAAGACGGGCGAAAGCGATGGCATCAACGACGACGCCGAGTATTTCGGAAAAGTGTTCGACCAGATCATCAACCTCTGGATGACCGACGAGGCGATGAAAAAGATCATGCTCGACAAGCGCATCGGCAAAATGGCCACCCAACTGGCAGAGGCCGACGGCATCCGCATCTGGCATGACCAGGCCCTTGTCAAACGGCCCTGGGCCAACCCGACTTCTTGGCACGTTGACACTCCTTTTTGGTCGTTCGACAACCGGGAGGCATTGAGCATTTGGGTGGCCCTCGACGATGTGACGCTACAAAACGGCTGCCTCTATTTCATGCCGGGTTCGCAAAACGACACCAATTTTGACGAGCCGGGCATCACGGCCAATATGGGCGATGTGTTCAACCTTTATCCAAAATACGGGACTGCCGAGCCGGTGCCTTCGGTCATCAAGGCGGGGAGCTGTTCTTTCCACAACGGCCTCTGCATCCATGCTGCCGGGCCGAACATGACGCCGGGTTTCCGCCGTGCCATGACCTGCGCTTATATGCCCGACGGCTCAACTTTTAACGGCAAACAAAACGTGCTTCCGGATGAATATTTTGCGAAGCTGAAAGTAGGGGACTTGATGGACAATGACGAGCAGAACCCGCTGATCTATCATAAAGATTGGGACTGAGGGGATTTTGACGGCACAGCGTACTGGTAGCACAGCGTTCACGCTGTCCCGGCCAACGACGTTTACGTCGTTCCAAAACCAAATTTTTCCCAGGCGTAAACGCTTGTGACCGGGACAGCGTACTGGTAGCACAGCGTTCACGCTGTCCCGGCCAACGACGTTTACGTCGTTCCAAAACCAAATTTTTCCCAGGCGTAAACGCTTGTGGCCGGGACAGCGTGCTGGTAGCACAGCGTTCACGCTGTCCCGGCCAATGACGTTTACGTCGTTTCAAAACCAAATTTTGCACAGGCGTAAACGCCTGTGACCGGGACAGCGTGAACGCTGTGCTACCAATGCACACAAAATACATTTCAAATGAAAAACCGAACAATTTGGGGCTGTTACGAGCAACTCCGCCCCGACCAAATCGAGGCCATCCAAGCAAGCACTCCCATCGCCTACCTGCCCTGGGGGGCGCTCGAATACCACAGCTACCACAACCCCGTCGGGCTGGACGGCATCAAGGCGCACGGCCTCTGTGTTGACCTCGCCAAGCGGGTAGGGGGAGCGGTTTTGCCGCCCGTTTATCAGGCTGCCAATTTGATAAAATCCTATCCGGGAGTGGATTTCCCAAAACATTCGATTGAGTTTTCGGAGGAACTGATCCGCATGACCTGCCGCGAGTATTTCCAGCAATTGGCGGAAGCCGGTTTTAAAATAACCGTGCTGCTGACGGGGCATGCCGGCGAGCCGCATATTGACATTTTGAAAGAGGTGGCGGAGGAGTTTAACCAGAAAATGGACGACTGCCATTTTTGGTCTTTGGCAGAGTTCGACATCTTGCCGGACGAACTGCTGGTGGCCAATCATTCGGCGCTGGGGGAGACTTCTTTGCAACTGGTTTATGCACCCGAAACGGTGGCTTTGGAACGGCTGCCGCAGGGGCGGGAGATTACGCTGGTTCAAGATGGGATTGCTGGGAAAGACCCGCGGGGGGCTACTTTGGAACATGGGCAGGCGATTGCGGAAGCGTTTTTGGACAAGGCGGCGGGGATGCTTGGGGAGTTGTTGAAAGGGTTGAAATGATTCCACTTTTTGAGGCGATGCCTTTGCGTGAGGAGAGTGGGAGGAAAGGCGTTGCCTCTGGAGTTATACTTTGAGGCAACGCCTTTCACCCCTCATGCCTCACCCAAAAGCATCGCCTCGTAAAAAAACAATTTTATGAAATACAGAACATTGCGGGGAGGGGGAATAAATTCCCCCTCTATTGGAAGGGCACGGAGACGGAGGGGTGTTTTTGCGCATTGATCTTGAAAGATTAAAATGATAAAAAAACAATTTTATGAAATACAGAACATTACGGGGAGGGGGAATAAATTCCCCCTCTATTGGAAGGGCACGGAGTCGAACGGATAATTTTGCGCATTTACTTTGGATGGACAAAATGATAACAAAAAAACAATTTTATGAAATACAGAACATTAGGAAGAACCAATCTCAGGGTCAGTGAAATCGGCCTCGGTACCTGGGCTTTTGGCAACAACGTTTACGGCGGGGTGGCTGAAAAAGACGGTATCAAAACCATCCATGCGGCCATTGACATGGGCGTGAATCTGCTGGACACTGCTCCGCAATACGGCACCAAGGAACAGGACGGCGTGGCCGAAATCGTACTCGGCAAAGCCCTGAAAGGGAAGCGGCAGGACGTGGTGGTGCAGACCAAGTTCGGGCGCAATTTTACCATCGAAAACGGGGCTCCCCAATTTTACAAAAAACGCATCATCGCCTCGGTGGAGGAGAGTTTGCAACGGCTGCAAACGGACTATCTGGACGTGCTGTTTTTCCACTCGCCTTTTTCCATTGATGAGATACACGACGATGTTTGGGAAGGGGCGGAGCAAGTCAAAAAGAGCGGAAAGGTGCGTTTTATCGGCCATTCGATTTCCATGTTTCACCAAACGGAAGAGATGGCGAGGCAGTGGGCGAAGGAGGGGAAAATAGACCTTGTGCAGGTGGTGCTGAGCCTGATGAACCGGGAGTCGCTGCAGCTCGTCAACGAATTTAGCGAAGCGGATATAGGTGTGGTAGCAAGGGAGTGCCTGGCCAATGGCTTCCTCACCGGGGCTATCGGCTACGACACTGTATTTGCCGAAGGCACACTGAACGCGAGGTACTCGAGGGAGGAAATAAAGGAGCGGGTGGACCAAGTGAACGCGTTCGATTTTTTGATCCGGGACGACATTGACAATATGGTGCAGGCGGCCCTCCGATGGGTGCTCGACCAAAAGGGGGTAAGCACGGTGCTTTCGGGCGCAAAAAATACCGGCGAGGTGAAAGGGGCAATTTCGGCCTCCGATGCCAAGCCTTTTTCGGAGGCGGAACTGACCCTGGCGGCGGAGAGATTGACGAAGGATTTTGAGGCAGCATAGTGCCTTCGGCACTAGGTTTTTCAACGCAAGGCGTGGCTTTTACCAGTGCCTTCGGCACTAGTTTTTTTTCAACGCAAAGCCGCAAGGCCGCAAGGGAACGCAAGGATTAAAAGGCTTGTCTTGCCTTGCGTTCCTTTGCGGCCTAGCGGCCTTGCGTTGAAAAATCTAGTGCCGAAGGCACTATGTTTTCAACGCAAGGCGTGGCTTTTACCAGTGCCTTCGGCACTAGTTTTTTTTCAACGCAAGGCCGCAAGGGAACGCGAGGGTTAAAAGGCTTGTCTTGCCTTGCGTTCCCTTGCGGCCTAGCGGCCTTGCGTTGAAAAATCTAGTGCCGAAGGCACTATGTTTTCAACGCAAGGCGTGGCTTTTACCAGTGCCTTCGGCACTAGTTTTTTTTCAACGCAAGGCCGCAAGGGAACGC
>DROJ01000259.1 GCA_011321935.1 Bacteroidota bacterium
AAAACGAATTGGGCCTAATAGAGGCGGATATTGGGAAATCATTAAAAAGTAGTCTTCCGTATGGTAGCGTATCCCGGTTCTGAAAAGTTGGAGCAGCTATTCTGTAAATGTGTGATGGCAATCCCATTCCAAAAACAGAGCAGAAAATAAAAACCCTCCTCCCCAACTGCGATATCCATTTCTGATATTTCAAAAAAATAAAAAATGCAATTAATAGCGACAGATATAAAAAGCATCGTGCAGTCCGGCGGAGGTCAAAGATTTCATGGCGGTTTTTTTCATCCATCCAGGTATCCTGCAGTTCGGGCTTGCCGCCTCAGCCCCCATCCTTCAACAGTCCCATCAAGTCCTTCGCCGTCAGCTTGGCGCTCACATCGGTACCGGCGAGCAGCGAGTCGGCCAGGTCCCGTTTTTTTGCGTGGAGTTCCAGTATTTTTTCCTCGATGGTATTTTCGGCGACCAGCCGATAGACGGTCACGGGACGTTCCTGCCCGATGCGGTGGGCGCGGTCGGTGGCCTGGTCTTCCACGGCGGGGTTCCACCAGGGATCTGTGTGGATGACAAAATCGGCGGCGGTCAAGTTGAGGCCGGTGCCGCCCGCTTTCAGGCTGATGAGGAAAATGTCGCCCTCGCCCGCTTGGAAAGCATCAATGCGCTGCTCCCTTTTTTTGAGCGGGGTAGAGCCGTCGAGGTATTGGTAGGCGGTTTTTTTCTTTTTCAAATAATTTTCGAGGATTTTCAGGTGGCCGACAAACTGGCTGAAAACCAGCGCTTTATGCCCGTTTTCCAATAGCTCGTCCACTATTTCGCCAAAAAGTTCCAGCTTGGCGCTGCTGCTGAACCCGGCGTTTTGGTCGGCCAATGAGGGGTGGCAGGCGGCGCGGCGCAGGCGCATTATTTCGGCGAGGATGCGGAGGTGCTGCTGCCCGGCCTGCGCGCCCTTTTCCTCGGCCACTAGTTTTTCGATGGCATTGCGGCGCAGGGCTTCGTAGAACGCCCGTTCGTCGGGGGGCAGGTTTACCGAAAGGGTGATTTCTGTTTTTTCGGGCAGGTCTTTCAGCACCTCGTTTTTGTGGCGGCGCAGGATGAAGGGCTGCACGAGGCGGCGCAATTGGTCGCGTCGGTTGTCGTCCTTGTATTTCTCGATGGGCAGGGCGAAGCGTTTGGTGAAATCGTCAATAGAGCCGAGCAGGCCGGGGTTGATGAACTGGAACTGGTTCCATAGCTCGCCGAGGTGGTTCTCGACGGGGGTGCCGGTCATGGTCATTTTAAAATCCGCTTTCAGTTGCATGGCCGTTTTGGAGCGGCGGGTAGTGCGGTTCTTGATGGCCTGTGCCTCGTCCAGTACGATGGTGGCCCATTCCTTTTCGGTGAACAGCTTCTCCTCCCTCGCCATGAGGTCGTAGGTGACGATGACGAGGTCGCCTTTTTTTGCTTTTTTGATGGTAACAGCGCGGTCGCCCTCGCCAAAAAGGATGGGTTTTAGCTTTGGTGCGAAGCGCTCCGTTTCAGCCCGCCAGTTGCGGCAAACGCTGGCCGGGGCAACCACCAATGCGGGCCCCAGCTTCACCCGGTCGGTGAGGAAGGCGAGTGCCTGAATGGTTTTGCCGAGGCCCATGTCGTCGGCGAGGCAGGCGCCCACGCCCCAGTCGGCGCAGCGGTGCAGCCACTGGAAACCCTCCTTTTGGTAGGGGCGCAGGGTGGCATTGAATGCCTTCGGTACGCGGTGTTTTTTGGCAAATGCCTTTTTGAGCCGCTCCTTGTATTCTTTGAATTTTTTGCCCGCCCCGAAGTCGCCGACCAGTTCGGTAAACGGTTCGATGGCCGGGGCAGCGAGCGGGTGCAGTTGCAGGACGCCGCCTTTTTTTTGCGAAGCAAGCAGGCCGTTGATACTTTTCAGCCTGCGGCGAAATTCTTCCGTTAGCGCCAAAAATTTGCCCGGGCTGACCTCCACAAACTGGCTCTGCTGTTCGCTCAGGGCGAGCAGTTCCTGCATGGTCAGCACCTTCTCCTCGTCCACGCGCAGCTCGCCCGTCACTTCAAACCACGAGCCTTTTTCGCTCACCTGCATTTTGAATTTATCAAAACCCGCCACCGAGTCTATGCGGAATTTTTCGCCTTTTGGCCACTCCAAAATGATTTCGTTTTTATCCAATAGCGGTTGCAGTTGCAGCAGCAGTTCGAGGCAGGTCTGGGCATCTTCCAGCTCCCAGACCCCCGCCGACGGCCGCTTGTTTTTCAGGATGGAAATTTGGTTGCGGAAGTCTTTGGCCAGTTTGGTCTCCTGTTTGAGGTTGCGGTTGGTCGCCGTGCGTTGGCCGGCGATGTTGGCAATGAGGTAGGCCTCTCCCTTGCCGGGCTTCACATAGGGCGGCTGGTCGCGGAATGGTTTGGTGTAAACCTCGACGTGGAAGCCGTCGCCGATGGGCAGGAGGTGGACACAGGGGCGGGCGTCGGCTTCGACGGAGGGCAGGTTGTCGTCCTCGAAAGCCGATTGTACCTCCACGATGTTGGCCAGCCCGGCAACGGCTTCGCGCAGGCGTTCGGCCCCTTCCTCTGGCACAAAAAGGGACTTGCCGTTGAATGCCCGGGCGATCTGTACCATCTGCTCCGTGAACTCGATATACAGGTAGCGGGTCGGCGACTCTTTGATGACCTGCGCGCCCGCGTATTGCAGGTTTTGGGAGAAACGGAGTTGGTAGCCCTTGTCGGTCTGTTTGGCGATGAGGGTGGGTTTGGTCTCCACGAGCTGCACGGCCGTTTTTGGTGATTTTTCCAGAAAGAGTAAGGGGTGTCCAACAAGGTGTTTCCAAGAGGTTTCGTTGCGGTCCATGCTGATAGAACTGCCCCAGGCATAGCTGATCGAATTGATGAAAAGCTGGTCTTGCATGGTGAGGTTGGGCACGTCCCCTTTTTGCAAGCGGGCAAAAGAAACGGCCCGGCCTTTCAGCCAGCCGCGCTTGCCATAGGTCTGGTGCTTGGCCTGCACATACCCGCGTTCAAAATTGACGAGCCAAGCGATGCGGTCGGTTTGCCCATCGCCCGATGCAGTCTTTTTGCCGCCCATTTTGAGCAGCACGTTGAGGGCATTTTCCCACTCTTCGATGCGGGGCAGCACCATGTGCAGTGGCTCGCCCTCGGGCATGGGTATGCCGGGCAGTTCCTTTCCCATTTTGCCCAGCAGGGCGTTCATTTCGCTGGCCAGCCAATGGTAGCCTTTTTGGTGGGCATCCTGGCAGGAGCCGGTAAGCGGCCCGATGCTGACCAGCGATTCGCTGACCCAATAACAGCAAAGGTGGTAGAACAAGGCGAAGAGGGGAGGGGCGAGGTCGTTTTCCAGTTCCCGTTCTGCCAGTTTGCGGTTGTTTTCGAGAAAATGCACCACGCCGTCCAGCCAGTCGAAGAGGACGGAATAGGAGGTGTTCACCCTGTTTGCCTGCTTGATGTGGGTGCGTATTTTTTTGTAATATTTGGGGTCCCGCGTTTTCAGATAAGTAAGGATATGGAAGACGCCGCCCATGTTGTGCAGCACTTCGCGGTTGTTGCCGGTGTGTTTGCGGAGCTGCTTTTGGACCAGCATGTAGGTATCGAGCGCCTTGTCCGTTTGCCCTGCCAACAGCAGCCCCGAAGCAGCGTAAATTCCCTGCGATATGGGGTCTAGGTGCTGCGACAACTGCTCCAGTTTTTTCCAGTCGCCGCGCAGCAGGCTGAGCAGTGCCAGGTAGTTGGCCATCAGCGAACGGTCTTTTTCGGGCATTATGGCGAGCCGTTCGGCGGCGTAATCGGCGTAATCGTCGAGCCGCTCAAGCTGGAAGATGCCGCTCGACATTTTTTGGGCAATGAGAAAGTTGCGGATGCGGGGAGCGAAGGTTTCCAGTTTTTCTGCGTCGAAGGCCTCTCCCAGCCAGTACGTGAGCAGTCCTTCTATCGAAAAACCAGAACTATAGCTACTGGCCACGGCGATGAAATACTTTTCAAAAAGTGCCCGGTCGCCCGTGTACCGGCCAATCCTCATTTCCCTGAAATCGCGGTCGGGTTCGCTGTGAGTGTACCAATAGGTATTGATGGGCAGCTTCTGCCGGATGGCTTTTGCGGCGTCCTCGAAGTCGGGGTCGGTACTGAAATATTGCTGGCAGAGGGCTTCGGCCAGAGGCTTGTTGCAGCGGTACTGGTTGCCGTACTGGAGGATGAGCAGGCCCTCCTCCAGCAGTTTTTTCAGCCTCGGTTTCAGCTCTGCGCCATAAATGTTTTTGCCCCTGCCCTTGAACTTGGCGGCGTTGAAAACCTCCATCATTTTGGTCTGCGTCACCTGCTCCCAAAGCACGGCGGCGAGTTTCATTATCCTTTGGTCGGTGGCCTCCAGTTTTTCGTAAACGGCGAGGAGTTCGCTGACCGGGCGGGCGGCCTTTTTGTTCTTGGTGCTGTTTTGTTTGAAGGAGCCGCCGGTGCGTTCCCTGATTTTGAACAGCATGGCTGCCATATGTTTGCAGGGGCCGCCCCAATCGTATGGGCAGTCGCAATCGAAATCGGTGATCTGCCCGTCGGGCTGGATGGTCACAAGTAAATCATATATATCGTTGGAGCCTTCTACCGAGGCATACCATTCGCCGGGGGTCTCTTCGTCGAGGTTTTCGACTTTGTTGCGGCGGTAGAGGTCTTTGCCGCGGCGCAGCACGGCGGAAGTGAAGCTTTTCTCAAAGTTGTTGATGTCCATATGGTTGCTGCTTTTTTTGTTGAAATGGCGGAAGTGCAAAGGTAGGATGCCGTTCGATAAATTTTTGGATTTTTGGGGCCCGGCGCACAAATTTTTGGGCGGGGCAGGTTTTTAATTTTTTTTTACCTTTCGGCTTTATATTGAACATCGGGGAAAACTTTGAACGAAATGACCTTGCGGGGGGGGGGGGATTTCGGGGGAATAAATTCCCCCGCTTTCGGAAGGGCATGGAGACAGGTCGGATAGTCGGTATTTTTTTAAAACAACAAACATGGACTCCGTGACAAGAACAAACACCACAACCACCAACCCCCTCGCCAACGTTGATTGGGACGACGTGCTCGAAACCCTCGAACAACAAAAATGCATCCTCTTCCTCGGCAGCAGCGCTTTTGAAGCGCCCGGCGGCGGCGGCATGGAGGATGCCCTTTGCGAATGGCTCGACACCGGCAATCCGGAGCATCCCCACATCAAACTTTACAACCCGGACGGCTTTTTTCTTTTTAAAAAAAACCGCTTCAAGCGAAAGGTCATCGCGGAGATGAAACGGTTTTACAACCAGCCCTTTCCCGAAACGGAGGCGCAGTTCAGCCGCATTGCCCGCACTCCTTTTTCCATGATTTTCACCCTCACGCCCGACAACATCCTCGCCCGTACCTTCGACGTGATGGGGCTTGATTACCAGTCCGATTTTTATTTCCGCAACCGCAAAGCCACCGATATATTTGAATTGCCGACCAAGCGCAAACCGCTGATTTACAACCTATTGGGAAACATCGAAGAGCCGGAAAGCCTCGTGCTGACCCACGGCGATTTTTTTGATTACCTCGAATCGGTGTTCAAATCGAGGAGCATGAACGAGGAACTGAAAGACGAACTGGAAAAAATGGAACGCTATATTTTCCTCGGCCTGCCTTATGAAAAATGGTATTTCCAATTGCTGCTGCGGGTGCTGTCGCTGCACTCCCCAAAACTGGCAGAAATAGAGCGGCTGGCGCTGAAAGAATTTGAAGACCCCCGCCTGCACAAGATTTACACCGAGGAGTTCAAGATTGAATTTTTCCCTGCCAGCACCGAAGAGTTTATCGGCGAACTCTACCGCCGCTGCGATGCCGCAGGCCTGCTGAAACCCCTGCCCAAACCTGACCCCGCCGAGGCCAATCTGCCCGAACTGGCCCCGGCCGCCATGCAGGAACTCGTCGCCAATGCCAAAACCGGGGAGGCCATGTTGCACCTCAAAGTTTTTTTGAAAAAACGAAAACCGCGCAGCCACGCCCTCACCAACGACCTCGTGGTGCTGCGCAACCGCTACAACCTGCTGCGCCAACGGGAAACTCGGGGCACGATTGACTCCCGCGACCTGACAGTGGAAAATAACCAAATCGTGGAGCGGCTGCTGGAATTGATTGGGAAGGCCGAAGAACTTTGAGGTGATGCCTTTGCGCGGGGCGAGCGGGAGGAAAGGCGTCGCCTCAAAGTTCGGCACCGTGGAAATATGAGGTGACGCCTTTCCTCCCGCACGTGCCACACAAAGGCATCACCTCAAAGGAGCCGTGCCCTGCTTTTTGAACTTCAAGATGCGGGGCGTAGTTTTGTAAAAAAATAATTTATCATGGAACAATTGACTTTATCCAAATTCAACAACCTGCCTGCCGACGTGCAACGGCAGGTGCTGGACTACATCGAATTTTTGTTGGGAAAATACCAGTCGCGGACTGTGGAAAAACGGGAAGCACCGAAAACGGAAAAGGTGGAAAAGCCATTCCCCGAAAAGGATATGCCCGAGCGGTTGAGGATTGCTTTGAAGTTCAAAGGAGATGCCCCTTACCCCGATGTTCCAATTTCAAAATATGACTGGTATGAACAATAATATTTTTATTGACAGTTCCATCTTGATAGAATACCGCAAAGGTTCGAAAACAGGCCTTTGGGATGCTATCTTATCTGACACCGATGTAGTGCCATGCCTGAACCAAACCGTAGTTAGCGAATATTTGTATTATCATTTGGCTATTTTTGGAGGTAAAGCTCCCTTGTCAATCAAAGAAGCAGGAAAAATTGAAGTGACACTTTTGATAAAAAACCCGCTCACCTTTTTAGAATTGCTCGAATGGCTGCCCGACAGCCCTGACATCCTTCCACTCACTATCAATTTTATGAAAAAATACAACCTGCTGCCCAATGATGCCCTCATCCTTTCCACTTGCAAAAAATACGGCATCGAAGCATTGGCCACCCACGACGCTGATTTCGCCCGCCCCTGCCAGGCAGAAGGCATCTACCTTCTAAGCTCGGCAGAGGACTTTGCACAGTTCAGAACAAGCCGCCCATCCCCCTAATTTCCTTGAAAAAACATGCAAAACGAAAAAACAAACAACCTCCCCTACCGCTACCCCGGCGTGCAGCCCTTCACCACCGGGCAGGCCAACGTTTTCTTTGGCCGCGAGCACGACACCTCCGAACTCTACCGCATGTTGCGCCGCGAGCCGCTCGTGGTTTTATATGGCAAAAGCGGCCTCGGAAAAAGCTCCCTCATCAATGCGGGCATCATCCCCGAATGCCGCAAAACGGGCGAGTTCGCCCCCATCACCATCCGCTTTGGCGCATGGACGGAAGGCACCGTGGACACCCCGCTCGGCATTGCCAAA
>DROJ01000260.1 GCA_011321935.1 Bacteroidota bacterium
GCATTTTTAAAAACAAAATAAATTTAATTTTTTTAAAAAATTGACTTACCGGACAGCCTCATTTCGAAAATTTGGAAAGCCCCCTTTCCCGCTCGATTCCCGAAATAAAAGCAGCAGTTCTTTTGCGTTTTTTTCACTGTGGTTTTCATCCGGCAATATATTTCCCAGCAACCATTTGGCGGCCTCCGTCACTTCTATATCCGCATAAAAATGCTCCCGCGAAAAATGCACATATTTCATCATCAAAAAAGCATCGAACCAGCGCCAGAGCCTTTTTTCAAAACTCGATTTACTGGAAGTATGTGCTTTTATTTCTTTTATTTTTTCAATAAAATTATTTTCTTTTAAAAATAAAGAGACGCCCCTGGGCAGCCTCCCGTATATGTCTGCTATATTTTTTAAATTATATAAACCCGGCCATTCTTTTTTAAATAAAACAGCTATGTCCTGAAAACTTTTTGGGTTATATGTGGTGCAATTGTTTTTTGTGCGCAGCATATCGGCCACTGCCTTGCCGGTCCCAAAAGGCACCCGGTCGGAAGGGCGCGGAGAAGGGATGACCGTGGTTTCGGTTATTTCCCCAAAATGGCCGAGCGGGATGAATTTGTGCAGGAAATAAAAATCCTCGCCCGCCTGCCGCCGGTTCATGCCGCCCTGTTTTTGGTAGGCATCGCATCGCACGGCCATGCTGCTGCCGATGGTCTGCCAAGCATGTGGAAAGCCCGCCCAACGCTGCGCCTGCACATAATAGCGCAGGTGCAGTTCATAAAAAGTGATGGCCTCATAAATTTTTTCACCAAAATCAACGCCCGAAAGCGGATGCTCGAAATGGATGCCACAGGCCACCGCTTTTGGTTTTTTGATAAAATAGTTTTCGAGCGCTTGGAAATAGTTCACCTCGCAGCGGCTGTCTGCATCGAAGCAGGCGATGATGCCCCGCGGATTGCCCGCTTTGTGGAAGCGGTAACATGCCTCGTCCATGCCCACCTTTCGGGCCAGCCCGACGCCCGCATGTTTTTTGGGCATATCATCCATAAAAAGAATACGGAAACGGAGGTGCGGCGGGCGGTTTTGCCCGGCCCATTTGATGGCCTGCCGGTATGTCCTCGCATTGGTCTGCTTGACGGCTTCCGGTGTCGTTTCTGTCTGGTTGATGACCACGATCACTTCCACATCGCAAGCGGGGCGGTGGCATTTTTTTAAAGACATGAGGCTGAGCAGCAAATATTCTTCGTCATAACAGGGAATGACGACCACGATGCCCAACAGGGGCGACGGCCGCTCGTGGATGAGCGGGGGATGGAGGGCACGGGCTGTTAGGTAGGGTGTCATTCAGGCAATAAAAGCGCAAAAGTATAAAAAAAGGGTAGTGCAGTGATTAGTAATTAGTTGACTAGTGATTAGTCCGCCAAATACCTGACAATGTGGCATTTAACCAAAAGCTAAATGGTTAGCTAATTACGATTTGTACCAGTAGTGGAAAGTTTTAACTGATATGTTTCCAAAAAAAACTAAATTTGGCCTTTGAAACCAAAACCGCCCACATGAAAAACATCTATGACAAAGCTATCAAGGAAATCATCGAACCTTCTTTGCTCCCCCTCGCCGAGGCCGTGCTCGGCATCAAACTGGAAAAGACCAAAGAAATCAAGAACAAAATACAGGTAACACTGGAACGCGAAGGCGACCACCTGAAACTGCTGCTGTACAAGGACTCCGCCCGCAACAGCATCCTGCACCTGGAGTTCCACGTATCGGACGAGGACATCGGCAAGCTGATGCTGCTCAAAAAGAGCATGCTCACTGTCCGCTTAAAGTTGCCGGTGCGGCAGTTCGTCCTCTACATGGGCGACGCCAAGCAGCCGAGGTACCTCCGGCCTTATTACAGGGACGAGTTCACCGACCACCGCTTCACCGTCATCAGCCTCAAAGCTGTGGCCTATGAAAAGCTGATGCAGTACGATGTGCCCGAAGTCGTCAGCCTCGCTATACTCGGCGATTTTGGCAACAAAAAACCCGAAAAGGTCATCAAGGAAATACTCCGCCGCCTCGACAAACTGACCGGCGGGAAAAAAGGCGCTTCGGCCCACCTTGCCCGGTTGGAAGTATTCTCCAACCTTCGTAACTTGCAACCATTGTTAATCGAAATAGCAGATAAAATGGCATTCACATACGACTTGGAAAAAGATTTACGGTACCAACAAGGCAGGGAAAAAGGCGTGGAGATAGGTATCGAAAAAGGTATCGAGAAAGGTATCGAAAAAGGTATCGGGATAGGTGCCGAAAAAGAAAAGGTTTTCGCCATCCGCAACATGCTCAAACAGGACTTTGCCGCCGGAACGATCGCCGGGATACTCGGCACCACCACCGGGTACGTGGCACAAGTGGCCAAATGGATGGAGAAAGAACCCAAAGTGGCCGGCCTGCTGCGCCAAAAAAAATACACCGAAGCACAGGTCGCAAAAAAAACGGGCGTTTCCGTGGCCTTTGTCTCTGTCATCAAAAAAGAGGCGATGGAAAAACTGGAAGGCAACTGATGCCCGAGTACCCATATGCCCCGCGCTGATGAAAGCGGCGCTGTTCTGTTTTGAACGGCGCCGCTTTTTTTTTGCCCAAATGCCCACTGCTGGCTGCATATCTTTTTTTTTCAGCCAATACATGGTTTTTTTTCCCTCTTTTGGCTGATGAACTGCGCTTGTGCAGCCGTAATCCGATGGGCGTCCCAACCCGCTGCTTATTCAACGCAAGGGCGCAAGGGCGCAAGGCAACGCAATGAAAAACTAACGGATCATTGCGTCCCCTTGCGGCCATATCAGTTAAACCACCACCATACCTTGAGGAGTTTGGTCTTAACGGAATACAATTTCCCATACCACTTCAATGAAGTGCCTAAAGTGTACCAATTGCGCAAGTCGTCTTAACGGAATACAATTTCCCATACCACTTCAATTTTATACACTCTGAGAGAATGTGAACAATGTGGGTTTAGGCATTCAAAATGTGATTTTTAATTTTTATACAATAGTCGTTTTTTTAACTTGCACTCCGTTATTGACCAAAATCATAAACCTAAACCCATGTCCGCAATACAATTGCTTTCTCCGACACTGAAAAGGCTTGCCCTGTCCTTCTTCCTTCTTTTTTTTGTTCCAAATACTTCCCTGTTTGCGCAGCAAATAATAAAAGGCATCGTCACTGACGCCGAAACGGGCGACCCCTTGATCGGTGTCAGTATCCTTTTAAAAGGTACAGGCACCGGGACTGTTTCGGATGTTGATGGCTTCTTCCGGTTAAAGGTAGCCGACAGCACAAAACATCTGCTGGTCATTTCCTATACCGGCTACCAGCAACAGGAAATAACAATCGGCCCTGAAAAAAAGATAAAAATTGGACTGCTTCAAGTTCCAGTTCAAGATTCAATTACTTGGTGCGGTGGCGGTGGCTATATCACGCTGTTCCCATTTGCCGAAGGCGCAATAAAAAAAATAAAACCGAAAGCCGCAGAAACGCCCGGGGCCGGCTATGCCTCGCAACTATTGCAGGGCAAGGTGGCCGGGCTGATCGTTTCCCGCAAAGGAGGCGACCCCAACGAAGACTATTTTTTGCGGCTGCGGGGCATCTCCTCTTTCAGTATGCGCAATAGCCCCTTAATAGTGGTGGACGGCCTGCCGGAGGCTTCTTTATATACCCTCGACCCCAATGATATTGCTTCTATAAAAATATTAAAAGATGCGGCCTCGTCGGCCAAATACGGAGTACTCGGCAATGCGGGCGCCGTGGAAATAAATACCCGGAAATATAACGGGAACGAACCCCGCTTCCGGTACCGGACTTATGTGCAGCGCTCGTGGACGGGGAAGAAAATACCGCTGGCCGACAAAAAAAGATTCCTGTCGGCCGGAGGCACTGACCTCGGGGGAGAAACCGACTGGATCGGTGAAATAACACAAAGCCCCATCTCGCAGGGCCATTATTTGTCCACCTCCGACTACTACCGGGGGCTGGAATACCATGTGTCGGGCGGCTACCGTTCGGCCCAGGGCATCTTGCGGAAATCTGGTTTTGAACAATACAATGGGCGCGTTGCTTTCCGGTTCGAACCTATAAAAAACAAATTGCAGATAAGCAGCCATATGTCACTTGTGCGGCGCAATATAAACCACTCCTTTCGCCAGGCTTTTTATAATGCCTCCTTGATGAACCCCACCGCCCCGGTAAAAATATTCGAAGAGGAATACGAGAAGTACAATTATTATTATTTCCAACAACGGTTCTATATCCCCAGCACTGATACTTTTTACATCAGCCCCGTTGCCAATATTGAACAGAATGTGAGCATTGGCAGGCTGAAAGAAAAATCGTCAAGGCTCAAGGTTGCTTACAACATCAATTCCTCCCATAAAATACATGGCTTCGTCGGTGGGCGGAAGAGAGAGTATATCAGTGGCCATGCCTCGGTCCCGGTAGAAAGCTGGTCTAAAGAAAATATAGACAGCAGGCAATTACATTACAATATAAGCCATCAATATAAAACCAAAATAGGCCGTATATTTTTAAAACAAGAAACAGGCTATGCTTCGCATCTGGTAAAAGAAAAATCAAAGTTTCAATTTGCCAGAAAAATAAGAGGAGCTTCCAAGCTCTCTTTTTCCAACTTGGAAAAACCGCTGGATATTGATTCATCGGAGCTGGCCTTTACACTCAGATCCGGAGGGGGGCACCGCATTTCCTCCTTTTTTTCCAATAGCCAAATAAATGCAAAATATTGGGACCTGAACGCGCATATCAGGTACGAGGGACTGTCTTATTGGAGCTATGACGAATATACCGACAGGGAGCATGCCCTTTTTTATGGTTTCACATTTGGCCTCGATTTAATTCCATGGCCTTTTTTCAATAATTTCAACGAGGCAAAACTACGGCTGGGATATGGCAAAACGGGGTCGGTGTTTGCTAGCAACAATATCAATATTGACCGCAGGCCAATGAATATAAGCATCTATAAGGATAGAAATAATTGGATAGGAAAAAAGGAACTGAACATCGGGATAGATTTTGTTTTGGGAAACAAAAAACTTTACGGCTCTATTGACCTGTACAATAACCTCGTGACAGACCCGACCTTTACCATCATGGGAGCTGAATTGATAAACAGTGGGCTGGAGGCAGATATTAATATAAAGGTGATAAGGAACAATCCATTTTCCTGGACAACAGGGCTGCAGTTTTCTACCAATAAAACGGTGATGCGGGATGTCGAGACATTCAAAAACGAACTCTTCTTTACATGGCGGGAAGATGGCCAAGAAGCAGACCTGATGATCGCTTATGTTGCAAAAGACGAACTGGAAAACGGGGGCTATGCGCCACTTGACCTGAACGGCGACGGCGTTATCGAATTTGAGAAAGATATAAAAACCATCGGCCATGCTTTTCCAAAATATATATTCGGCTGGCAAAACCAATTCGATATGGGCAACTTCCGTCTCCGTTTTGATTTGCGGAGCATGATTGGGCATAAGCTGTATAACTACTATCGGCATAGAAATGAAATAAACGATGCCAGTGAAAACAATATAGTGGTGAGCAAATATTTCCGGGAAGATATTACCAGAAGGGCCGATACCTTTTTTGACCGCTATTTTGAAAAAGGGGATTTTTTGAAATTGGATTATATCAACCTGGGCTATGACATACCATTAAAAAAAGCAAAGCTCCACATATACCTGGCCGCCCATAACCTGCTCACTTGGTCGGGCTATACGGGCAGCGACCCCGAACCCCGGTTTTTTGACAGAAATTCTAACTATTCCGACGAAACCGATATTTATTACCGCAGCAAATCCTTTCTGCTGGGCGCCGATTTTTCTTTTTGAGAGAATGAGAGTTTGAGAGAATGAGAGTTTGAGAGCAGTATCGTGGAGGAACTCTTAAATATCTGTGCAGAGAAATTAAGAGTCCCTCCACGATACTGCTCTCAAACTCTCAATTTCTCAAACTCTCATTCTCTCAATTTCTCAAACTCTCATTCTCTCAAACTCTCCACCTCCACCACCGCCTCTATTTCCACCGCAATATTCCTCGGCAACGACCCCATCCCGACGGCTGCCCTTGCATGTTTGCCCCTTTCACCGAACACCTCTACCATCAGGTCAGAGAAGCCGTTGATGACTTCGGGCTGGTTGGTAAAATCGGGGGTGCAATTGACCATGCCCGTCACCTTTACGATGCGTTTTACTTTGTTCAAATTTCCGAGTTCAGCTTTCAGCACAGCGAGTTGGGCAATGGCAGTGAGACGGGCCGCTTCATAGCCTTCCTCGATGCTCAGGTCTTGGCCGACCTTTCCGGTGACATAGCCGCCACCGGGCTTGTTCGGGCCCTTGCCTGCAAGGAAAAGCAGGTTGCCCGTGCGCACGGCGTTGACATAATTGGCAACGGGCGAGGCCGCTTGGGGGAGTTCGATGCCGAGGGCTTTGAGCTTTGCTTCGGGGTCGTAATCGGAGGGGGCTTGGGCATGGGCAGTGGCTGCGGTATCGGATTGTTGCGGTTGGCAGGAAAAGGCCAAAAACAGGAGGAGGAAAAACAGTGCTTTTTTCATGTTGTTTGATGTTTCATTTAAAAACATAAAGCTACTGGTTCGATTCGTAATTAGCGGACTATTTATTTTTTGGTAAATACCACATTATCAAGGATTTGGCGAACTAATCACTAATCAACTAATTACGAATCACTGCACTACACCCATTTATTAAAGCAAGGCAAACGTCTTGTTTATTGTAGAATTCCCAGCGAGCCGGAACTTCCCCACCCCGCTTTTGTTCCCTTCCCCGTAACTTTGCTTCTGCTCCGTGCCCTTCCTAAAGAGGGGGAATTCCCCGCAGGGATGCCTTTGGCAAATCCCCCCTCTTTAGGAAGGGCACGGAGCAACGACCAAAGAATAAACAATGCAATTAGAGCCAAAAGATCTTTACGAAAAACTCGAATTCGATAAAATACTCGCCCTGCTGGAAGCAGCTTGTTATGGCGGCTTGGGAAAAGCAGCCGTCAGGGACTTGCCCATCATGACCGACACCGCCGTCATTGAGCGGCAGCTCAACGAAACTTGGGAGTACAAAACCACCCTCGAACAGAACGACCCCTTCCCCCTCGCCACTTACGAAGACCTTTCCGAAGACCTCAAACTGCTCGACATCGAAGACTATGTGCTGCCGCAGGAGGCATGGCAGCGCATCAACAGCGTGCTCGTCATCACGGGCGACATTTTCCATTTTTTCAATGCCGACCGCAAAAAAGTTTACCCCTACCTGCACGACATCATCCGCCCGGTGGAATACGACGCCACACTGTCCGAGGCCATCCAAAAAGTGTTCGACGAGGAAGGGAACATCCGCCCCGATGCCTCGCCTGCTTTGGGGAAAATAAGGCGCGGCATCGTCAACCGGCAGCGCGACATGGACAAGCTGTTCCGGCAGCTCATCCAAAATTACCGCGACAAAGGCTGGCTCACCGACAGCGTGGAATCCATCCGCAACGGGCGGCGCGTACTCAGCGCACCTGCCGAGCACAAGCGCAAAATCAGGGGCATCATCCACGACGAAAGCGCAACCGGGCGCACCTCTTTTATTGAGCCAGAACAGGTCATCGAGATCAACAACGACATCTTCGACCTGCAACAAGAAGAGCGCCGCGAAATCAGGCGCATCCTCAAAGACCTCAGCGCTACCTTCCGTCCCTACACCCCGCAGATCAGGACATGGCAGCAGCTCCTCGTCCGCCTCGACGTGGTACACGCAAAGGCGCGCCTCGCTTCGCAAATGAACGCCTACATCCCCCGCCTGAAAAAAGTGGACGAGGGCAGCAACTCCCCTACTCGGGCTGGGGGCATCCCCCACCTCGGCATCCAAATGGCCCGCCACCCATTATTATTTTTAAAAAACAAAAAAGAAGGAAAAGAGACCGTCCCCTTCGACCTCACTCTGTTGGGCAACAACCGGATCATCGTTTTGAGCGGCCCCAACGCAGGTGGCAAATCCATTCTCATGAAGTCGGTCGGACTCCTCCAACTCATGGTACAGTCGGGCATGTTGGTACCGATGGACGAGATTTCCGAAATGGGCATTTTTGAAAAAATATTCGCCGACATCGGCGACCAGCAATCCATCGAAGACGACCTCTCCACCTACTCCAGCCGCTTGGCCAACATGCGTACCTTCCTCGACCATGCCGACAAAAACTCGCTCATCCTGATTGACGAATTTGGCTCGGGCACCGACCCCAAAATGGGCGGCGCAATTGCGGAAGCCATTCTAAAAGAACTCAACGAGCGGCGGGTCTTCGGCGTCATCACCACGCACTACTCCAACCTCAAAATGTTCGCTTTCAAAACCCGCGGCATCGTCAACGGCTCGATGCTTTTCGACAAAGAACACCTCTCGCCGACCTATATGTTCAAGGTCGGCAGGCCGGGCAGTTCCTATGCTTTTGAGATTGCGCAGAAAAGCGGCCTGCCCAAAAAAGTACTCAGCTACGCCCGCAGGCGGACGGGCAAAAGCGAGACTGCCGTGGACGACCTGCTCATTGACCTGCAGGCAGAAAAAAAGGAAGTGGAAGACAAACTTGCTTCCATGAAAGAACGGGAGAAAAAGCTCGAACGCCTCATCAAAAATTACGAAGACCTCCACCGCGACCTCGAATACCGACGCAAAAAACAAAAGCTCGATGCCAAGCAAGCCGCCCTGCAGGACACTGCCCGCGACAACCGAGAACTGCAGCGCGTGATCCGCGAAATCCGCGAATCCCAAAACCTCGAAAAGGCAAAGTCCCTCGCCAGCCAATCCAAACAGGAAAGGAAGCAACTTGAAGAGACCATCAACACCCTCGCCGAAGAGGTTTACGAGGTGCCAAAACCAAAATTCAAGGACGCCAAAAAAGGCGAAATAGCGGTCGGTGATTTTGTAAAAATGCGGGCGGGAGAGGCCACCGGCACCGTCGAGAGCATCACCAAAAAGAAAGCCATCATCCAAGTCGGGCAGATACGCATGACCGTCAAACTCCGCGACCTCGTTCATGCCCGCGAGCCCTTGGATGTCAACGCCACCACGAGCATCAAAACGGATACCTTCTCCCAAAATGCCACCTTCGACCCCAAGCTCGACATCCGCGGCATGACCATGACCGACGCCCATCAAATAGTGCAGGACTTCCTCGACCGCGCCCTGCTCACTTCCTCCAACAGCCTCCGCATCGTACACGGAAAAGGCAGCGGGGTGCTGCGCAATGTGGTGCGCGAAAAACTCCGCGAATACCAAGAGGTCAAAAACATGTACCACCCCGCCCAAAAGGACGGAGGAGACGGGGTGACGATTGTGGAGTTTTAGATGGGTTCATTGATTCACTGTTTCATTGAAAAGCGAACCGTTATAAACTATTGAAGTTAGTGTTTTTTCAAATTGAAAAGTGGTTTGTTTGACTTCAGCTCTCAAAGTTAGGATTCCTGATAAGTGCTTTCCTATAAAAATTTGAAAAACGGTTTTACCCTGTTGCTACCCGTCATTTTCCTTCAAATCTCCAGAGCGGCGGGGTTCCCGAAAAATCGGGAACC
>DROJ01000261.1 GCA_011321935.1 Bacteroidota bacterium
CTTTTTATTTATGGTTTATTGGTGCAAAGGTTTATCGGTATAACGGGTGGTTGGTTTGCCGTAATTCGTTGCCCCGGCAAGCCTTTAAATCATTAAACCTTTAAACCTTTACACCTTTTTATTTATGGTTTATCGGTATAAAGGTCTATCGGTGTAACGGGTGGTCGGCCTACCAGAGAGCCATGCCTCGGACAGCCGTTATACCGTTAAACCTATAAACCCTTGCACCGGTTTTTCACATAGAAAATACAGTTTTGTTTTCGTCCAGATGCTCGTTGGTGTGGAGTGCCTCGCCGGGGTCGGCCTTTTCAAATTCGAGGAGGCGCTCGTGGAAACTGCGGCTCTCCTTGATGATGGCCACCCGTGCGCTGCGCACAAATTCGATAAGGCCTATGGGTTCAAAAAACTCGACCACCCGCTGCGTTTCCTCCCGGTGCCCGGTGACCTCAAAAACGAGGTAATCATGCCGGATGAGGACGGCCCTAGCACCCAGCTCGCGCAGCAGCCGCTCCACTTTTACCCGCTCCGCAATCTCTTTGGTGGGCACTTTGTAAAGCGCCATCTCCTGCCAAACGATGCCCTCGTTGTCGTGGTAATAGGCTTTCAGCACGTCCACCTGTTTCTCTATCTGCCGCACTATTTTCTGTACCGTTTCCTCCGATTCCAATACCACGATGTTGAAGCGGAAAATGTCGGGTATCTCCGTCGGAGAAGTGTTCAGGCTGTCAATGTTTACTTTTCTTTTGGAAAACAGGATGGCGATGCGGTTGAGCAGGCCGACTTGGTTTTCGGTGTAAGCTGTTATTGTGAATTCTTGTTTCATTTGCTGTTCGCTTTTATTTTAAAACGCCCCCTTGTCATTCGCCGAAAGGCGAACCTGTTCACGTGAGAGCGGCGGCTGAGCATGGCTTCCCTTCTCAAGTGAACAGGTTCGCCTTTCGGCGAATGACAAAAAAGCGGAATCCTAAATCAGGAGCGCCGCCCTGTTATTAAATTTCTATTTCAATCGTATCTCCGCCACGCTGCACCCCGCCGGCACCATCGGGAAAACGTTATTTTCCTTTCCGACCATCACTTCGAGCAGGTAGCCGCCCGGGTGCTCGAGCATTGTTTTCAGGGCATTTTTTATTTTCTCCCTTCGGGAAATGGAGGCGCCGGGGATGCCATAAGCCTTCGCAAGGGCCACAAAATCAGGGCTTTGCATATCCACCGAAGAGTAGCGTTTATCCATAAAAAGCTCCTGCCATTGGCGCACCATGCCGAGGTAGTTGTTGTTCAGAATGATGATTTTTACATCGACGCCGTACTGCATCATCACGCCAAGTTCCTGTAAAGTCATTTGAAAACCCCCGTCGCCGATCACGGCAACGACCGTCCGTTGCGGAGCGCCGAATTTAGCGCCGATGGCAGCCGGAAGGGCAAAGCCCATGGTGCCGAGGCCGCCGGAAGTGATGCTGCTGCGGCTGTGCGAAAATCGGCAATACCGGCTGGCCACCATCTGGTGCTGCCCCACATCGGTAACGAGCAGCAGCTCGCCATCGGTCAGGTCGTTCAAAGTTTTTATGACCTCGCCCATCGTCAGTTCCTCGCCCGTCGGGTTGAGTTCTTCAAAGATGACCTGCGCCTGTTCTTCCTCTGCGCATTTGCGGAAGCGCAGCAGCCATTCGGGGTGCGAATTTTCATTTATCAAGTCCGTGAGCAGGGGCAGCGTCTCCTTGCAGTCGCCCCAAACCGAGACCGTCGTTTTCACGTTTTTGTCAATCTCTGCCGGGTCAATGTCGAAGTGGATGACCTTGGCCTGTTTGGCGTATTTGTCGAGGCGGCCCGTCACGCGGTCGTCGAACCTCATGCCGATTGCGATGAGCACGTCGCACTCGTTGGTAAGCAGGTTGGGGCCATAATTTCCGTGCATGCCGAGCATGCCCACGTTGAGCGGATGGCCGGTCGGCAGGGCGCTCAGGCCGAGCAATGTCCAGGCCGCAGGGATGCCAGCTTTTTCGATAAATGCCCTGAACTCCTCCTCTGCATTTCCCAAAATGACCCCCTGCCCGAACAGCACGAAGGGGCGTTTGGCCCCGTTGATAAACTTGGCCGCCTCCTCCACGTATTCCTTCCGCACAATGGGCTTTGGCCGGTAGCTCCGCAAATGGGTATATGGCTCGTGGCCGCTGTATTCGGCTTCTTCCACCTGGGCATTTTTGGTAATATCAATCAGCACTGGCCCCGGTCTCCCCGTCCTCGCAATGAAAAATGCTTTGGCCAGTGCGTCGGGCAATTCAGAGGCATCGGTCACCTGAAAATTCCACTTTGTGACCGGCGCAGTGATGTTGATAACATCCGTTTCTTGAAAGGCATCGGTACCCAAAAGGCTCGCATAGACCTGCCCCGTGATGCAGACCACGGGCGTGCTGTCTATCTGCGCGTCGGCGAGGCCGGTGACGAGGTTGGTTGCCCCGGGGCCGCTCGTCGCAAACACGACGCCCACTTTGCCGGAGGCACGCGCATAGCCCTGCGCCGCATGGATGGCTCCCTGCTCATGCCGCGTGAGGATGTGTTTCAGCTTTCCGTCAAAGTCAAAAAGCGAATCGTAAATGGGCATGATGGCGCCGCCGGGGTAGCCAAAAACGGTATCAACACCTTCGCCGACAAGGGTGTGGAGTACGATCTCTGCGCCGCTTAACGGTGGACGGTGGACGGTGGACGGAGAGCCTGCCCCTGCCAAAGGGGACGGGTTTACTTTTGTATTTTGATGTTCCATGTCTAATTAGGTAGCACGGATTTCCAAATCCGTATTTTTCAATAAAATATTTTC
>DROJ01000262.1 GCA_011321935.1 Bacteroidota bacterium
AAATTATCAAGAGGTGGTTCATGCAAGGCATATTATTGATATTGGACGGTAAAACAACTCAAATAATGGGTCGGTATATTGCCATTTGACCTCCAAATTTAGGAAATATTTTGCAGACCAAAAGAAGGCATCACCGCGAAAGGCAGATTTCCGTAAAATGGGTTGGCCCGAATGCCTACTTTTACTTTTCAGTCTTCAGTCTTCAGTCCACAGTTTTCAGTCTGCAGTCTTCAGTCTGGTTGGAGATAGCACTTTGACCCGATTGCTATCTCCAACCAGTCTTCAGTCCGCAGTCTTCAGTCTGGTTGGATATAGCACTCTGACCTGATTGCTATCTCCAACCAGACTGAAGACTGCGGACTGAGGACTGTGGACTGAAGACTGAGATCTTTTAATCAAAAAATATGTGCAAAAAAATCACCTTTTTACTATGCCTCGCCTGCTTTGTTTTTTCTTGTAAAAACACAAAAGAGGAGCTAGCCGATACCATCCTGCTAAACGGCAAGCTATACACCGTTGACCCCAAAATGCCGAGGGCAGAGGCGCTCGCCATAAAGGACGGAACGATAATGGCCGTCGGCAGCAACGCCGAAATAGAAAAATGGAAAGGCGGAAAAACGGAGGTCATAGACCTGCACGGGCGCTTTGCCATGCCCGGTTTCAACGAAAGCCACGGCCACTTCTCCGGCCTCGGCTACAGCCTCATTGACCTCAATTTTTTGAAATCAAAAAACTGGAACGAGATAGTGGCCGCTGTCGCTAAAAAAGCCAAAACGGCCAAGCCCGGCGAGTGGATCATCGGCCGTGGCTGGCACCAGGAAAAATGGGACGAGGCGCTCGAACGCCACGTCAACGGCTACCCCTACCACGACCACCTCAGCGAGGCCGCACCCGACAACCCCGTCTTGCTGCGCCACGCGAGCGGCCACGGCCTCATTGCCAACAAAAAGGCGATGGACATGGCCGGCATCTCCAAAGAAACCCCCGACCCGGCGGGCGGGCGCATCGTCCGCGATGCCTCCGGCGATGCCATCGGCGTATTTGAGGAAACGGCCATGGCCGCCATCAACAAGCTGCACAACGAGTACCTCGAAACCCTCTCCGAAAAAGACCGCCTCGACCGTTGGTACAAGGCCACCGAACTCGCCCAGCGGGAATGCCTCGCCAAAGGCATCACCTCTTTTCAGGACGCAGGGGCTTCCTTTGAAGAAATCGGCAGGTACAAAAAAATGGCGGAAGAAGGCCAGCTCGACCTCCGCCTTTCGGCCATGCTGCGGCGGCCCTCCGACGAACTCAAAGGCCACCTCGACGGCTTCCCCATCATCGGCGCCGGCAAGCGCTTTTTTACCTGCCGCGCCATCAAAACGGCATTCGACGGGGCGCTCGGCTCCTTCGGTGCCTGGATGCTCGACGGGTACAACGACAAGCCCGGCTTTACAGGGCAGAACACCGTGCCCGTCGAGGAGGTGAAAGCCATCGCTGCCCTCGCCCGCGACCACGGCATGCAGCTCTGCGTGCATACCATCGGCGACCGCGCCAACCGCGTGCTGCTCGACCTCATGGAGGAACTCACCGCCGCCGGGGGCAAAGACCTCAAGGCCCTCCGCTGGCGCAGCGAACACGCACAACTCATTGACCCACAGGACATTCCACGCTTCGCTAAACTCGGCGTCATCGCTGCCATGCAGGGCATCCACTGCACTTCCGATGCGCCTTTTGTGGTGAAACGGCTGGGCGAGCAGAGGGCAAAAGCCGGGGCCTACCCCTGGCGAAGCCTGCTCGATGCGGGCGCCCTGATCTGCAACGGAACGGACGCCCCGGTGGAGGACGTGTCGCCCATCGAATGCTTTTACGCCTCCGTGACCCGCCGCCGCCACCAGCCGAAAGACTACGGCTTGGAGCTTTTTCCCGAACAAAAAATGACGCGCGCCGAGGCTGTTTACAGCTACACGGTGGCGGGGGCATACGCCGCTTTTGAGGAGGAATGGAAAGGCTCGCTCTCGCCGGGCAAAGTGGCCGATATCGTGGTCTTGTCGAACGACCTCCTGAATTGCAGCGAGGACGAAATTTTACAGACGGAGGTGCTGATGACGATGGTCGGGGGAGCGGTGAAATATGAAATGGTGAATGGTGAATGATGAAAAAAGTAGTCCTTACCGGGCCGGAGTCCTCTGGCAAAACAGTGCTTGCCGAAAAATTGGCCAAGCATTACCAAACTGTTTGGGTGCCGGAGTATGCCCGCGAATATTGCAAAAAACACGGCAATGTTGACCTCACGCCGATGGATTTTGCGCATATCGCCGGCGGGCAGTTATTGCTCGAAGACCAGATGGCCAAAAAGGCCAACGGGCTGCTCATCTGCGATACCGACCTCATCTCCACCGAAGTATGGGCCGATTATTTTTTGGACGAATGCCCAAAATGGATCATGGAAACGAACCGGACGAGGTACTACGACCTATTCCTGCTGCTCGCCCCCGACATACCCTGGATTGACGACGGCATCCGTAATTTTAACCACATCCGGGAGGAGCATTTTGAAAAATTGAGGGATGGACTGAAAAAAAGGGGCGTGCCATTTGAAATTATTTCCGGCGACTTCGGGGAGCGTTTTCAACGGGCAGTGAAAATCATTGACTGGATGCTGCGATAGGGGGGCAAATTCAAAATTCAAAATCAATTTAAAATTCATAATTTAAAATCAAATCAAAATTCAAAATTCAAAAGCCATGACTTCCAGAACTCAATTTATCAAAACATTCCCGCTTGTCTTTTCCTTTTTTTTATTGGCAAATAATTTTGCGCTTTCGCAAAACCACGACTTCTCGGAAGTGGATGAATACGCCGTCAATTTTAAAGGAAAATACGAAAGCCCGGCAGCGCTTGCCGTAAAACTGACCGAGCCTTTCGATTCGGAACTGGAAAAATCGCGCGCCATTTTTATGTGGATCGCACAGAACATCCGCTATGATTGCAAGAAATTCCACAAACCAAAAAGCAATTACGTCTCGGCCGCTTCCAAAGAAGAACTCGAAGCCAAAATAGCAGCGGGCAAGGCAAAGGCCACCGAAAAGGCATTTAAAATAAAAAAAGGCGTCTGCGAAGATTACAGCCAAATATTCAAAACGATGTGCGGTGCGGCGGGGCTGGAAGCAGTGGTGGTGACCGGCAATGCCCGCGACTTCCACAAGCCCCACCGCAATGCCCACAACAACCCACATGCCTGGAACGCCGTAAAAATAGACGGCCAATGGCACCTCCTCGACGCCACTTGGGCAGCGGGCTACACCGACCCCGCGGTGAAAAAATTTACCCGGAAACTGTCCACCGGGTTTTTTATGACCGACCCCGCATGGCTCATCCAAAACCATTTTCCCGACGACCCGAAATGGCAACTGCTCGACGAGCCGATCAGCAAAAAAGAATTCCCCGACCAGCCCATGGTCAACTTCGGACAGCAGGACTACCCCGTACTCGGTTTTTCAGAAAAAATAAAAAAAGTGAAAGGCAAGGGTTACGACCGGGAACTAAGGATCAAACTGGAGCGCAGCCCAAAATATTTTTTCCTCACCACGCAGCGCGGGCGGGCGATTAAATTCAAACACGTTTCGGAAGATGGCTACGAGGTGTTCCGCTTTGCGGGAAGGAACGTGCGCAACATCGTGCTGTTCGGAGGAGAGGATCAGCAGCGGATGGGCTGGCTGGCAAAGTATGAACTTTGAGGGGGCTGTCCCGGGTTACCTTTTTATTTTTATTCCTGCCGAACGGCAGCCTCTTAAATAGTCGAGCTTAAATAATTTCCGGTTTTGTCGAGCTTACCTGCCAATCCGAGGGGGCGGGACAAGTTGTCGGTACGTCCGCATGGACAGGCAGGAAGAAGCCGAGAAAAGCGGAAATTATTTAAGCTCGACTTTTTAATTCCCCCCCTTCATTATTTTCCCATTATATACCCTTTTCCTCTCCTCCAAAACCACCACTCCATATATGCCTTCCGGCAGGCCGGAAATATCGGCCCTGTTTTCCCCGTCCATTTTTTTATGGAAAACAATTTGGCCCAGATAATTGGAAACAATTATTTCCCCGCTTATTTTCCCGCTCATATATATATCATTAAATACCGGGTTGGGATAAACATATATGCCGCCGGAAATATTTTCAATATTGGCGCTCACCGTTTTTGAAAAATGGCTTTCCCCATTATAGTCCCATTGTTTCAGGCGGTAATAATTGAT
>DROJ01000263.1 GCA_011321935.1 Bacteroidota bacterium
ACAAAGGCAGCAAAATAAGTTTGCTGGCGCTCGACCGCATATTGGAAATAAAAGAAGAAAATACCGTAAAATATATTCCGCCGCCCATTGATATATTCCGTTATTTTGATGACGTGATCGGCGTTTCCAAAACGGCCAGACAAAGGGCAAGGAAAATAATACTGCGGATACAAAAAAAGCAAATGCCCTATTTATTGACCAAGCCGCTGCACTCCAGCCAACAGGTTTTGAAAGAAGAAGATGGATGGATCACATTCCGTATCACCGTCATCTGGAATTACGAACTGGAAAGGGAAATATTAGGGCTGGGAGAGGTGGTGGAAGTAATGTCTCCAAAACGGTTGCGGGAAAAAATAAAAAAGCGGCTAATGGCGGCAGGTGATATTTACAAATAGTTCCTTTAATGTAACAGTTCAGCATCTGCTGAAACCCCGAAGGGGTTATTCACATTCAATCCCTTCGGGATTTCGAGGGGCACTGAACAGTTACCTTTGAAATATAAAAAGAAAAACCAAATTTACAGCTGTGATGGAAACCAACAAGTTCAGCTTCCTTTTTGTGTTACTTGTTTGCTATATTACCGTCACAATCACAATTTCCAAAACAATAGATCGCGGACATTTGAGAAACATACACATTGCATGGCTGACACAGGGCCACTGCAAGGGGTTTTGTTTTTGCATAAAAACATCTTTAAACAAACACTTTTCAAATGGAAATCTTCGCGGAAAAATTCGACTTATTAATTGGAGAACTTGTCAAATGGGCACCAAAGCTCGTCGGCGCCATCCTCGTACTGCTCATCGGCCTTTGGGTCATCGGAGGGCTGACCAAACTGCTGCAAAAAGTCTTGCGCCGTTCTGGCTTCGACGAGGGCACCATCCCTTTCCTCAGTTCACTCGCCAATGTTCTCATGAAGGTAATGCTGGTACTGAGCATCGCCGGGATGGTCGGCATCGAGACCACCTCTTTCATTGCCCTGATCGGCATGGCCGGCCTCGCTATCGGCATGGCACTGCAGGGCACTTTGGGCCATTTTGCATCGGGCGTGATGATCCTCCTTTTCAAACCTTATAAGGTAGGCGACCTCATCAGTATGCAGGATCAGCTTGGCCACGTCGAGGAAATACAGGTTTTTAATACCATCATCAAAACACTGGAGAATAAGCGCGTTATCATCCCCAACGGCATCGCAACGAGCGGCCTGATTACCAACCTTTCTTCCCACGAGTTCCTCCGCGTTGACCTGAACGTGGCCATGCCCTATGAGGAGGATTTTGACAAAGTGCAGGGCATCATCATGGAGGCCATCAAGAACACGCCAAAAGTATTGAGCGACCCCGCCCCCTATGTCGAGATCGAAAAATACAACGAAAACAACATCCTGCTCGCAGTGCGCCCACATGCCACCTGCGAAGACTATTGGGACGTGTATTTTGGCGTTTATAAAAATGTGAAAGCCGCCCTCGGCAAACACAATATCAAAGTGGCCTACCCGAAACGGGAAATCACAATGGCCGGCAACGGGCAGTTGGTAAAAGGATGAAAATCACTTCTTTATTCAGAGTTATGGCAGGCGCCGGACGGGGGTTCGGGGCCTGTTTTTTTTTACAGAATCTCATTCCCCCATTTCCCCCCTTTTTCCCTACCTTCCCCCCTCAATCAAATTCAACAAAAAATATGAACAGAATACTCACCATCGTACTGGCATTCACCATCCTTTTTTCCACCAATTTATTTTCACAAAAAGGAAAAGGAAAAGACAAAAAGCAAGAGGATAAAAAACACTACCTCGACACCCTCGGCATCGGCCTCGATTGGCGCAGCGTCGGGCCGGCAGTCACCTCCGGGCGCATTGCCGATTTTGCCGTGCACCCGCAAAAGCACAGCACCTATTATGTGGCGACCGCTTCCGGCGGGGTATGGAAAACCACCAACGCGGGCACTACTTACGAACCCATTTTCGACGGCGAAGGCTCGTATTCCATCGGCTGCGTGACCCTCGACCCCAGCAACCCCAACACCGTGTGGGTCGGTACGGGCGAGAACAACAACCAGCGTTCGGTGGCCTATGGCGACGGCATTTACAAATCAAATGACGGCGGCGGAAGCTGGCAGCACATGGGGCTGAAAGAGTCGGAGCATATCGGAAAGATCATCGTTGACCCGCGCAATTCGGACGTGGTATGGGTAGCGGCCATCGGGCCATTGTGGAGCAAGGGCGGCGACCGGGGGCTTTACAAAAGCACCGACGGAGGGGCAACCTGGGAGCAGGTTTTGAAAAACGAAAAAGGCGAATCCTTGCTCGACGAGCATACCGGCGTCACCGACATTATCATGGACCCCCGCAACCCGGACGTGGTTTATGCAGCGGCATTTCAGCGGCGGCGGCATGTGTTCACCTATGTCGGTGGCGGGCCGGGCAGCACTATTTACAAAACGACCGACGGCGGGGCGACTTGGGAAAAAGCGGCGAACGGACTGCCTGGCGTTGACATCGGGCGCATCGGTTTGGCCATTTCGCCAGCCGACCCGGAAGTGCTTTATGCCATCGTCGAGGCGGCGCAGGGCAAGGGCGGTTTTTTCAAAAGCACCGACCGGGGGGCAAGCTGGAAAAAACAGAGCGGCCACAGCACGAGCGGCAATTATTACATGGAAATATACTGCCATCCCACCGACCCCGACATCGTTTATTCGATGAACACTTGGAACATGATTTCCCGCGACGGCGGCAAATCTTTTCAGCGCCTCGGCGAGGAGTTCAAGCATGTGGACAACCATATTATTTGGATTGACCCCACCGATACGCAGCACCTTTTGGCGGGCTGCGACGGCGGCGTTTACGAAAGTTTCGACCACGCAAAAACCTGGGATTTTAAGGCTAACCTGCCCGTCACCCAATTTTACAAAGTGGAAGTTGACAATGCCGAACCCTTTTACAATATCTATGGCGGCACACAGGACAACTACTCCCTCGGTGGTCCCAGCCGCACCCGCAACGGGCATGGCATCGCCAACGACGACTGGTTTGTAACGCAGCTCGGCGACGGCTTCGAAAGTGCCATTGACCCCGATGACCCCAATATCGTTTACGCCCAATACCAGTACGGAGGCCTCACCCGCTACGACAAGGCGAGCGGCGAAATGACGGCCATCCAACCGCAGCCGCGGGAGGACGAAGATGCCTACCGATGGAACTGGGACGCACCGCTGCAAACCTCGGCGCATGTGCCCAAACGCATCTATTTTGCGGCCAACAAACTCTTCCGCAGCGACGACCGCGGCGATACTTGGCAGGTAATCAGCGGCGACCTCACCCGGCAGATTGACCGCAATACTTTGCCGGTGATGGGGCGCATCCAGAGCATTGACGCGGTGATGAAAAACCGCTCGACCTCTGAGTTCGGTACCATCGTTGCATTTTGCGAAAGCCCAAAAAATGCGAACCTGCTGTATGTCGGCACCGACGACGGGCTGGTGCAAATAACGGAAGACGGCGGCCAAACTTGGACAAAAATTTCCAGTTTCCCCGGCGTGCCGGACATGACTTATGTGAACATGCTGCTCGCCAGTCAGCACGATGAAAACACCGTCTATGCCTGCTTCAACAACCACAAACGGGGCGACTTCAAACCTTATGTTTTCAAAAGCAGCGACAAGGGGCGGACGTGGAAAAACATCAGTTCCAACCTGCCAAAAAGAGGCTCGTCCTACTCCATCGCCGAAGACCATGTGGTGGCCGACCTGCTTTTTGTCGGCACCGAGTTCAGTTGCTTTTTTACCCGCGACGGGGGCGGTCACTGGAAAAAACTGGCCAACGGACTGCCGACCGTCGCGGTGCGCGACATTGCCGTCCAACGCCGCGAAAACGACCTCGTGCTCGCTACTTTTGGGCGCAGCTTTTATGTGATGGACGACTACTCGCCGCTCCGCAAATTGACGGAAAACGAACTCGCCAAAGAGGCGGATATTTTTCCGATAAAAGACGGGCTGCTGTTCATCAAGGCATCGCCGCTCGGCTATACCACGGGCAAGGGCTTTCAGGGGCATTCCTTTTACACTGCCGACAATCCGCCTATCGGCGTCACTTTTTCTTATTTCATAAAAAACAAAATAGAGACGCTCAAAGCAAAGCGGCGGGCATGGGAGAAAAAGCAGATCAAGGACGGAAAAGACATCCGCTACCCGACTTACGACGAACTGCAGGCCGAGCGCAACGAGGAGAAACCGTACCTGCTTTTTACCATCCGAAACGGCAGCGGCCAAATAGTGAGGCAAATAAAAACGGGTGTAAAAAAAGGCGTCAACCGCCTCGTTTGGGACGGGCGCTACCCTTCGAAAGACCCGGTAAGTTTGAGTACGCACGAGCGCGCTCCCTGGGAGTCGCCCGATGGCGGCGGCTTTGCTTTGCCCGGCGATTACACGGTGGCTTTGTCGAAAGTCATCAATGGGAAAGAGACCAAACTCGTTGACCCGCAGCCCTTTAAATTGAAAACTTTGGGCGGCTCGACCCTGCCTGCCACCGACAAAACAGCCCTCGACAATTACATCCAAAAAGCAGCGGAAATGGAACGGGCCTTCGGCGGCGCTTCTTCTTTTTTGGGTGAAATGAACGACGTGGTGAAATACATCCGCAAGGCCGCTTATTCAATTTCCGAACCTGCCCCCGACCTGTTGGCCGATGTAAAATCATTGGAAAACAAACTGAAAGATTTACGGAAAACATTTTACGGCGACGGCGTGGCCACCGCCCTCGACAAGCCGCAAAAACCATCGCTCAGCAGCCGGGTCTATGGCATGAGCTACGAGGTATGGTCTTCTACTTCTGCACCTACTTCCACCCAAAAAGAACAGCAGCGCATCGCTGCTAAAATATTGAAAACGGAAATCGGAAAACTGCGGAAACTGGCCGAGGTTGACCTGAAAAATGTGGAGAAGAAACTGGATGATGCGAGGGCGCCTTATACGCCGGGGAGGCTGCCGGTGTGGAGCGGGAATTGAATTTCAAATATAGTTTCAACTATTTAAAATAAATGCACGGATATAATGCCCCGTCTCCGTGCCCTTCCAACAGAGGGGGAATTAATTCCCCCTCTTTCGGAAGGGCACGGAGACGGGGCGTTATATTCGCGCATTTATTCCACCTATTTTTTTATTTTAATTTTAATCACTTTCCATATTTCAAAAACACGAAAACATAGCCACAAAAAATGAAACAAACAATCCTCGTTCTAATCTTAACAGTCCAATTCAACAACCTTTTAATCGGGCAACAATTACACGACATAAAATCCAGCCATGAAATTGAAACTGAAATAAAAAACGGGGAATTGAGCGAAAGCTCCGCAGCCTATTATTACACCTATATCGGGGAATATAAAAAAGCACTCGAAACTTACGAACTGCATTTGGATTGGGGCTTGGACACCATGACCTACCTCGACAGCATTGGTTTTTTAAAATATAAACCCGTCAACGCATTTGAATATTTATCCGAAAAAACAAAAGACGAAAAAATTGTAATTATCAGCGAAGCGCACCACAAACCGCAGCACCGGATATTTACAAGAAAACTTTTAAAAGACCTTTATAAAAACGGGTTCAGGTATTTGGGAATAGAAACGGTCACCCCATCTTTTGGCGACACTATGCAGTTTTTAATGGACTCGGATTTAAATAAAAGAGGCTATCCTTTATACAGTCCGTTGACCGGGTATTATACCCGCGAACCACAAATGGCAAATATGGTGAGGGAGGCCATTAAATTGGGTTTTGAAATATTTGGATATGAAGCAACAACAAAAGAAAGGGACAGGGATTTGCAGCAGGCAATAAATATCAGCAGGTTTATAAAAAACCATCCAAACGGAAAAACGGTCATTCATTGCGGGTGGTACCATGCCATTGAAAGTGATTTTCCGAAAAGAAAAAAAGACCACTATATGGCCTATCACCTCAAAAAAATAACGGGAATAAATCCATTGACAATATACCAAGACGCTTTATCGGAAAAAATAAAGATACCAGAAAGCCCATTTTATGAATTAATCAATTCTAAAAATATAAGCGTTTTAATTGACGAAAACGGAAAAGTATTTAACGGAAAAAATAACAGCAAGCATTTCGATATATTTATTTACCACCCAAAAACAATTTATATTAAAAACAGGTCCAATTGGTTGTTTGAAATCAAAGGAAATAAATTTATGGAAATAGAAAAAGGGAAAATAAAAAAAGAACAATATCCAATAATCGTAAAAGCATTTTTAGAAAAAGAAAACAAAACGGCCTGCCCAATTGATATAATTGAATTAAAAAACTCAAAAGATAAAACAGAATTAATATTGCCGGACGGCAATTATAGAATTGTAATTATTGATAAAGACAGAAATAAAATTGAATATCAAAAAGAAGTGAAATAAAAAATGCAGAATGCAGAATGAAAAATAGCCAGTCCTGATTTTCGAGACTGGCTATTTTTCATTCTGCATTCTGCATTTTTCATTAATTTCATCTAGGCACTTCTATTTTTTTCAAAATATCTTCCACCACGTCCTGTCCATCGAAGCCTTCCATTTCCCTTTCGGGGGTCAATATGATGCGGTGGTTCAGCACGGGGTAGGCCACAAAACGGATGTCGTCGGGAGTCACAAAGTCTCGCCCGCTCATGGCCGCGATGGCTTTCGATGATTTTAATATAGCCAACGAAGCACGGGGCGAAGCCCCTAAATATAAATCGGCGTGGTTGCGGCTGTGGTGGATCACTTCGGCGATGTAATCGAGCAGTTCTTCTCTGATCTGCACCTGCTCCACGAGCGAGCGGCATTGCTCGATGCCCTGCGGGGTGAACACAGGCTGCACCTCCGCTTTCACCTTTTGGCCAAAGTCATTTCGGAAGCGGCGGAGGATGGTTTTTTCTTCCTCCAGTTCGGGGTAGTCCACATTTATTTTAAATAAAAAACGGTCGAGCTGTGCCTCCGGCAACTTGTAAGTCCCCTCCTGTTCGATAGGGTTTTGGGTGGCCACCACAAAGAAGGGCGAACCCATTTTGTGGGTCGCTCCGTCCACGGTGACTTGGTGTTCCTCCATCACCTCAAAGAGTGCGGCCTGCGTTTTGGCGGGTGCCCGGTTTATTTCATCAATCAAAACAATGTTGGAAAAAATAGGCCCGGCATTAAAGGTGAACTCCGATTTTTTCATGTTAAAAACCGTCGTGCCCACCACGTCGCTCGGCATCAGGTCGGGAGTAAACTGGATGCGGGAAAAATCAGCGGCCAAGGTCTGCGCCAACAACCTTGCGGTCAATGTTTTGGCGATGCCCGGCACCCCTTCTATCAGCACATGCCCGTCGCAAAAAATAGCGGCGATGAGCAGGTCCATCAATTTTTCCTGCCCAACGATGACCTTGCGCAGCTCGCGTTTTACATTGGCCACGGCATTGGAAACGGGCGACAGGTCGAGCCTGTTTTGCTGCCAAGCAGGGGTGGGGGTTTCTACTTCAGGGGCTTGTTCCACCGTTTCGTTTTCCTCCAAATTTATGGACTGTGGCCTGTGGACTGACGGACTGCTGACTTCCTCGATCGGGTCTGTATTTTCGTTTGTCATTTTTTAAAAAAAGTAAGGTTATGTGAAAAGGGTTTTGCGTAAAGGTCATCAAATTTGAGAAAATTGTTATTCCCGGTTTTGCGACAAACCAGGCCGCTTCGATGGCCGCGCATGATTCAAATCAACACCACCAAATGGCAATGCCACATCAAATAGCGGATGTTGCGAACCAATCACCGATCACTGATCACTAACCACTGCCCCACCGTTCACTTCCTTAATCAGAAAGAACCCGTCGCTGCCCTGCGGCTGGTAAAGCGGCATCAAAATAAGGCCGTCCTCAGTTGATTGGATAATGCCGTGGCGGTCTTTTGCCAGGGCCTCTCCGCGGTGCACGGGCTGGAAGTTTTTATAGCCCGGCAACATTTTGAACTCGTCCAATGGGCCGATGTGGTGGACTTCGATCAGTTCCGCAATTTTAGGCAAATCCTTCGAGTATTCCTGCAACAAAACGTCGTGGCGGTTCTCGACATCATTGGAACTGACAATGCCGATGCTCCTCATGCAGTTGATAATGGCGGCGATGCAGCGGTTGACGGACAGCGGGTCGTCGTGCTGCCCGGCCTCAAAAGCGACCCCCGTGATGGCGGTGCCCGACAGGTCGAAAGGAGGCTTTCCCGAGTTGTCGAGGCCATTTTCATCGGCCATTTTCAAAGCATCTAGGATGTTGAAATTTTCTTTTGAAAAAAAATGCAGCGTCGTCCCGTGGATGCCCCGCAACATTCCCGTGATGACGGGCGCATGGAGTTCGACGGCGATGCGGATGCTTTCGGGGTCGTCGGTGGCGATGGCAAAGATGCCGCCGTGGGCAGAAGTCGTGTGCAGGTCGAGCAGGACAATGCTATCGGGGCGGTAAGATTCGACGGCCTCTTTCAGCGTTGCCAACAGTTCTTTCATCTCCTTGTCTTCCGAGTGCAGGCCGTTCTGCCGGTTGTCCAAAATCCGTTTTATGTTTTCAGGTGTCCATTGCCGGTTCAGGTCCTTGACCGTATTCCGCTGGCCTCTTTTATAGGCTTCCACATTGCCGAGCAGGCCGACTATTTTTCCTTTGAAAAAAAAATCGGGATTGGAAACGGGTTCTTTTTCCAATAAATGAAAAATGATTTTCAGCGCCTCTACCCCTGCGGGCTCGTTGCCGTGCATGCCCGCCATGCAGATCAGGAGCGGGCCTTTTTCGTGGCCCTCGTATTCGCCGATTATATGTGGGTTGCCGTTTTTCAAAGCAGTCATCATGTATGTTTATTTCGATAAAATAGGGGTGCTTATTTAAATAATTCCATCATCCGTTGTTTTCCTTTTTCCGATATTTTGCCCTCTTTCACCCAAGTATGCGCATGCCCCAAATATTCCATTCCCAAATAATCGGCGCTCTCGCGGAAGGGCATGTCGAAGCCGTCTATCAAATCATCGCTGCCGCTGCAACTGACCACGGCCATTGCTTTGCCGCGCAATTCCCTGCCCAAATCTTTTTCCCATTTCAAAAGGTCGGAAATGCGGTCGAAAAAAGTTTTCATGACAGCGCTCATGGAGTACCAATATACCGGTGTTGCAAAAATGATGCGCTCATACCGGGGGATGATTTTTCTCATCAATGGAATGAAATCGTCGTCCGCATTTTTATTGCCGTAATCAAAATAGCCGATGTTGTAATCGTTCAGGTCTATCATTGCGGCGGCACTGTTTTTTAATAAAAAGCCCGCCACAGCGCGGGTGTCCCCGTCGCTCCTTGAGCTGCCCAAAATGATGATTGTTTTGTTGTTGGTTGTCAATTTTTGAAAGTATTTTTGTGACTGTTCGGCATAGGCAAATGAAAACATATTTCCCGCAAAGGCACGCAAAGGTTTCGCTAAGTCACGCAAAGCAAGGCGATCTACGTATAACTTTGCGTGCCTTTGCGGGAAATATGTTTTGGGTGCTAAACAGTTAGGCTTAAAAAAAATAGCTCACCTTTTTTCAATTCAATACTGCCCCTGCGGGAAACAACAAATCAAAACCGCTCCAGTTTAGGCGCCTCCGGCAAATGCAAAGGCCGGAACTGCCCGTTTACCACCGCGCTCAGGGGCTGCAGTTTTTTTCCGTCGAAAATGCCAAAAACGCTCATCGGGCGGCCGCCGCTCATGGCCACCATTTTCCAGCCCAGGTCTTCGTCCGCACGGAGCGGCAATTGCTTGCACTGATGGTCAACGAGCACAAAGGTATCATTTTGCAGGGAGGATGCTTTTTTTAAAAAAACAGGAATTACCTCTTTTAAAAATGCGGGGAAAAGGTGCAGCCACGGGTTGGCGCCGAGTGCTTTGGCGTAGCCCTCGGCAAAACTGGAAAGGCGCTCGTAACCATTGTGCAGGTCGAATGCCCGGGCGACGTATGCAAAGTTTTTGAACAGCACCCGCTGCGGGTAGGCCGAGGGGTAAAAGGCCACCTCGCCCTGCAAAACAGTCCCCAGTTTAAAACTCGTTTCGTAGCCTGCGCCGCCCCAGGCAAAGTCGAGCAGCAGCACGTTTTTTCGGCTCTGCTCGCCCACCAGCCAAGTGCGGCGGGCGGTCAAATTTCCTTCCTCCACCGATTCCGTTTGCCCGGCCACCAGCCAATAGTCTTGTAAAATGGGGCCTTCTAGCACGTCCGCTTTTTTAAAATTCATGCCCGAAAGGCCGAGCAGGTCGTCCTGCAGAGGTTCGGGCAGTTGCTCCATGTTTTGGAAGCCTTTTAGGAGGAGATAGATGTCGCCGAGTTCGGCCAGCAGTTTTTCGTGCCAGTCCTCCCCGCCCATCAGCAGCGGCAACTGCCGGATGCGACGGGCGATGCCTCCCAGTTTTGCATCCACCATGCGGGCGGCGATGCCTTGCCAATATTCCTGCGAGCGGCCTTCCAAAGTGGCCAGTCCCTGCCGGAAAAGGTCGGTCAGCCAGCTTTCCAGTTCGGCCAGTCCGGCAGCCATTTGGAAAAGGCGTTTTTCGCGGGCGAGTTTTCGCTTTTCAGCGAGGGCGGCCTCTTCTTCGGGACTGCGTTTGGGGGGAGGTGGGCCGCTTTTTTTTACTGCCCGCTCGTCCCTTTTTTGCAGCCAACTGCTCACCCATTCCGGCGGGTCGCTGACCACTTTGAAGGCATCGTTGTTTTTTGAAAAAAGCAAAAGCAGGCCGATGCTGTGTTTGCAGGGCATACGCCTCACCGGGCAGGAGCAACTGAAGGCCGTCCCCTGAAAATCAACCTGTGTGCGGAAGGGGTCGGCGGGGTTGCCGAGCGTTCCCCAAATGGCCCGTTCGTTGCCTTCGAGGCTGTGCCAGCGCTGCCGGTGCGCAATGGGTTTGGCGCGCTGTGCAGTGCCGGGGTCGGGGGCGAGGGCGAGTATTTTGTCGTAGGTGAGGGTCATTGTAAGCCGAATTTAATGGGAAAGGTAAATATAGTTTGGGTGCGGGTCAAATTTGCAGAATTTGGCCTGAACTCTATAGTTTGCTTTTGCAAAGCAAGTAGTTTTTTGAAAATGTTTTTAGCAAAATATAGCTTCATTGATTTTTTTCAAAAAAACAGTTTTTAAGCCTGGGCAACCCGTGTATCTTTGTTCAAACATTGAAGACGAATAAAACAATAAAATGTCAGTAGGGATATATTCTTTTTTTTCAGGTTCGGGTTTTCTTGATTTGGGTTTCGAGAAGACAGATGGTTTTAAAATTGATTTTGTCAATGAATACCATTTGCCATTTCTTGAAGCCTATAAATATTCGCGGGAAAAGCTGGATATTCCGTCGCCCACTTTTGGCTATGACAGTAGCGATATAAATGATTTTATTTTTAATAAGAAATTGGATGACCTCGTTTTTAAATCAAAATTAATTCACGACCTGATCGGTTTTATTGGTGGGCCGCCTTGCCCGGATTTTAGTGTGGGTGGAAAAAATAAAGGGAAGGATGGCGAGAATGGGAAACTGTCGAAAACATATATTGACCTGATATGCAATTACAAACCGGACTTCTTTCTTTTTGAAAATGTAAAAGGATTATATAGGACTGAAAAGCACCGGCAGTTTTTTGAAAAATTAAAAAAACAATTGCGGAAAAGCGGGTATGTGCTTACCGAAAGGTTAATCAATTCTATTGAATATGGTGCGCCCCAAGACCGGGATCGCATTATTCTGATCGGTTTTAAACCATCTGTATTTTCAGCATTTTTAAATATTGAAATACCTTCCGAATTGGCGCTGCTGAAAATGTTCGGTTGGGAAAAACATATCAAATATAAAAGAGAAAAGGTGTTCTCATTGAATTGGCCGACAACAAGTGAATTTGAAGAAGATAAATATTTAGGAAAACCTGAAAATATTATTTTAGAACTGACGGCTCAATATTGGTTTGAAAAAAACGATGTTTACCATCACCCAAATTCAGGTCATTGCTTCAATCCTAAAAGCGATAAGTTCCATTATATTTTAGAAGGCGACGACTCTAAAAAATCTTATAAACGGCTTCACCGTTGGCGGTATTCTCCCACCGTTGCATATGGGAACAATGAAGTCCATTTGCACCCATACAAAGCAAGAAGGATGTCGGCGGCAGAAACATTGGCCTTGCAATCGCTGCCAAAAGAATTTCAATTGCCCCCTGAAATGACCTTGACCAATATGTTTAAAACAATCGGGAACGGAGTGCCGTATTTGGCCGGAAAAGGACTGGCAATGACAATAATAGATTTTTTAAATAATAACAAAAATGGAAAAACTAACGGCAAGCAATTTGACAAATATTACGAACCGGCTGTCGAATGTTTAGATATTCAATTAAAGGCTACCCAATCAGCGCCGGCCGCTGCGATATTTCATGGTAACATATAACCCCCTCGCAAAAATAATGCGCCACCATGCTTTTGCGGGTAGCGCCTTTTTGTGTGATCGCCTCGCCGCCGTGGATTAAATTGGCGTGCCATATCAATACGTCGCCCTTGTCGGCATGGAAATATTTTTTTTGAAAACCGAATTCTTTTATTGTTTCTGCTATTTTATCTTCATATTTTTTATTGCTGTTTTTTCCGATAAAAAAATAACTGTTCCCTGAGTCATATTCTTGCGTAGTGATATATGGCAAGCGGTGGCTGCCCGGATAATAAAACAATGGCCCGTTGCCTTGGTGTACCTGTTCCAATGCCGTCCATGTGGCGATGAGATGGCCGGGCGGTTGGGTCGTCATATGGATGCTGTCGGAATGGGCTCGCTGCTCGCTGCCCTTGATGAAGTTAATAGTTTGGAACGGGATGGTTTTTTTGCCCATTATAAAATCCAATAATTTGAGCAGGCGTTTATTATTAAAAAAACCGTTTTTAATAATATCCGAAAATCGGTAGGCGTCCATTATTTTTCTTCCGGTATAATTAAAACCTGTTTTTTGTTCTTTTAATAAGCGTTCGACTTCTGCATTCAGTTTTTCTATTTCCCCGTTTTTATAAAAACCTTTTAATATCATAAAACCATTTTCGATAAAATGCAATATCTGTTGTTGCTCCTCGCTGCTGAATTTTTTGAAATCTTCATTATGTGGCAACATGCCCGCTGCGCCCGGCACATCGAGCCACGGGATGCCGCCCGCCAATGAGTACCCAAAATCCTTGCTCCCTATCGGCGCGTAAATACTTTTTTTGACGCCGTATTTTTTATAGAGTGCTTTATTGTGCTTCAGTTTGTCGGCGTTCAATAAATTGTTGATGACATAGGAGAGCTTCAGCCCCCGCAAGAAGCCAGTATGTTTTTTGAAAGTATCCCTGAGTGAAACCATATTTGGAAATTAGTATAATTTTGCGGCTTGTCAAAGGTTGTGGCGCAAAGATAGTTATTGTTGATAAGCCAGTAAAAATGCACGGCCCGGCACACCAATACACCAATACACCAATACACCATACACCAATACACCATACACCAATACACCTTTAAATGAAAGTCACTGATTATTTTGAAAATGCCAATGGGCAGACCCTCGTTTCCTTTGAAGTGCTGCCGCCGCTGAAAGGGGGGAGCATGGCTGCGATATTCGATACCCTTGATCCTTTGATGGAGTTCAAGCCGCCCTTTATTGACGTGACCTACCACCGCGAGGATTTTGTTTACAAAAAAATGCCGAGCGGTTATTATGAAAAAATAGCCATCCGCAAACGCCCCGGAACGGTCGGTATCTGTGCGGCCATCATGCACCGCTACGGCGTGGATGCGGTGCCGCATTTGATCTGCGGCGGTTTCTCGAAAGAGGAAACAGAAAATGCCCTTATTGACCTTAACTTCCTCAATATCAACAATGTACTCGCCCTGCGCGGCGATGCCCGCAGCTTCGACGGCAAGTTCATGCCCGAGCCCGACGGCCACGAATATGCCCTCGACCTCGTAAAACAGGTGGCCAACATGAACGAGGGCAAGTACCTCGACGACAACATCGAGAACGGGCTGAAAACCAATTTTTGCATCGGTATAGCGGGCTACCCGGAAAAGCATTTCGAGGCGCCCAACCTCGCTACCGACCTTGAATTTACGAAAGCAAAAGTGGACGCGGGTGCGCGCTACATCGTCACGCAGATGTTTTTCGACAACAAATATTATTTTGATTTTGTGAAAGAATGCCGCAAGGCGGGCATCAACGTGCCCATCGTTCCGGGGCTGAAACCGCTCACCAAAAAATACCAGACCAGTTCCATCCCCCGGCACTTCTACATTGACCTGCCCGGCGACCTTTCCAAAGAAATAATGAAAGCCAAAAACGCGGAGGCACGTACCCAAGTGGGCATCGAGTGGTGTACCATGCAGTCAAAAGAATTGAAAGAAAACGGTGTGCCCTGCCTCCATTACTATACGATGGGCGACGCCGCGACGATCAGGAAGATAGCGGAGGGGGTATTTTAGGAAAAAGTTGAGAAGGGGTTATATGCAATGGCTCGTCATATAACCCACGTTAAATATTATCGCCGCGCAGCCTCCGGAACCGTTTTCTCGCCTCCACTGCGAAGGTGCTGTTGGAGTAATCAATAAACACCTTCTCGTAATATTCCATCGCCTTTTCGGTATTGTTGAGTTGGTTCTCGTTCAGTTCGGCGAGGGCAAAGAGGGCGTTGTCGGCGCGTATTTCATCGGGGGACTTTTCGACGATCTGCGCATATAGTTCGGCGGCTTTTTCGTATTTTCTCAGCTTCAAATATATCGCTGCCTTTGAGTACAGCACATCGTCTTCCAGGGAATGTTCGGGGAAGAGTACCATCAGCGAATCCAATTTCCTGAAAGCCTCGTCGAAGCGGTTTTGGAAAGTGAGCAGGTCGGATTCGGCATAAAGGCGGAGTGCCTGGTCGGTCGAGTCGAGGCCGAGGTTGTCCATGATGAAGATGGAGAGGTCGAGCGCATCGTTGGCAATGAGTTTGGAAGTGGCTGCCTTCAGCACATCGAACTGCGACTGCGCCCATTGGAAGTCGCCGTGGTAATAAGAGAGCTTTGCATTTTTGAAACGGGCCACATTGCCGAGGTGGTCGTTGGGGTAGCGTTTGTCCACCTGCGAGTAGAGGAGGGTGGCCTCCCATATCTCTCCTTTCATCAAATAAAAGTCGCCGAGGCTGATCTTTGCTTTTGACTGGACTTGGGTATTGATACCGGGGTACTTGATGAGTTTGTCCAAAAGGGCGATGGCCTTTTCGAGGTCGTTGAGGTAAAAGGCTTCGAGGTCGGCGAGTTCGGCGGTAATGCTGGCAGTGGTTTTGTTGCGGCCAAACTCGTCGAGGAATGTTTCGTAAGCGGCCTCTATTTCGCGGAGTTCTGCTTCGGTATAAGAATAGCCCTCGACCAGTTTGTTGCGGCGCGCCCGCAGCGATTCGCGCTTGGCATCGAGGTAAAAAGCGGAACTTTTGCCCACCGATTCCACGATGTAATCATAGGCTTTGATGGCGGCATCGTAGTCCTTGTCAATGGAAGCGGTGTTGGCCAGTTGAAAAATGCGGGCGCCGTTTTCGCCGAGCCTTTTGTCGAGTGCCTTTGCTTGGCGGAGCGCATTTCTATAATCCTTTTTTTGCACAAAATTCCATTGCAGCAGTTCGAGGAACTGGTAGCTGTCGGGGGCATCCTGCACCTTTTCGTAAAGCTGCGTCTGCAATTCGAGGTAGTCGTCGTCCGAGCCGAGGTAGCGCTGCAATTGTCGCTCCACGGTGTTCAGCCGTTCGGGGTATGAGGCGAGGGTAGCGAGGTAGTTTTGGATCATCTTTGGGATGTCCCCTTTGCGGCGGTACAGTTCGGCGAGGTTGAAGGCAAAGACCTGCTTGTCCTTTATCAGTTCGCCCCCTTTTTCATAGGTCTGCACGGCGAGGTCGTATTTGGTCAGTTTGCTGAAAGTGCTGGCAAGGCGGGTAATCTGGTACTGGTCGGCAGGCATTTTTTTGATGGCCTTTTGGTACTGCTCTTCCGCTTCCGCTTCTTTGAACTGCCGCTCGTAAACATTGCCGTACAGCACGTAGAGGCGGACATTTTTCGGCTCGCTTTTCAGTGCCGTTTTAAGGGCGTTTTCGGCTTCGCCAAATGCTTCCGAAGCGAGCAGGCACTCAATGTATTTGTCGAAATAATAATCGTTGCGCCCCTGCTTTTGGTGCAGCTTTTTGTAAACGATAGCGGCTTTTTCAAACTCCCCGTCGCGGTAGTATTGCTGCGCCAGTTTTGCATCTTGGCCAAAGGCAAATGCAGGGAGGAACAGGAGCAGGGTCAAATAAAAAAAATATCGCATGGTACTGGTATTGATGTTTGATGTTGGCGTTTTTTAAAAAATAATGGGCAGGAATAAGGCCATATCTGCTGCCCGCAAGAAAAAACGCAAGTTTAAGGCAAAAGTTGTCGGCAGGGGGGAGTTGCCGTTTTTGATGACAGCAGAAATTCAGTGAAGTGATTAGTAATTAGTTGATTAGTGATCAGTCCGCCAAATCCCTGATAATGTGGCATTTAACCAAAAACTAAGTGGTTGGCTCATACTACTATACATCAACACCTTGTTAGAAAAAAAGTAAAGAGATTTCATTGAAAAAAGGGGAAGAAAGCATAGATATGTCTTTCACCAAAAAGATAAATTATGCTACTTCCACCAAAGG
>DROJ01000264.1 GCA_011321935.1 Bacteroidota bacterium
TGGAAGGGCACGGAGACAACGGCATCTACCGATCAATTGCTTCAACGATGATAGCGGGGATAATTTGAGGAGAGCTTTCCAAAAAAAACAGTTCATAAAAAGACACACAAAATACTTTTCCGATGATCAGAGGAGTCTCCATGCCCTTCCAAAAGAGGGGGAATTAATTCCCCCTCTTTTGGAAGGGCACGGAGACAACGGCATCTACCGATCAATTGCTTCAACGATGATAGCGGGGATAATTTGAGGAGAGCTTTCCAAAAAAAACAGTTCATAAAAAGACACACAAAATACTTTTCCGATGATTAAAAATTTTACCCTTTCCTTTTTGCTTTTCACTTTTTTTTCGGCGCAGGCGCAACTGCCCGACCACAGCATCGCCCCCGATTTCACGGTGACCGACCTCGACGGCAACGAGTACAATCTGTACGAAATGCTCGCCTCCGGCAAATCGGTCGTCATCGAACTCACGGCCACTTGGTCCTACCTCGGCTTCATGTACCACCAGGGCGGCGCGCTCGCCAATTATTACGAAACCTATGGTCCTGACGGCAGCGGCGAGGCCGTCGTTTTGATGATCGAGGCCAACGACTACACCACCCTCGAAGACCTGCAAGGCACCGGCAACGACACCGAAGGCGATTGGCTGACGGGCACCCCCTACCCCGTCGTTGACGATGCCCAATTCGTGGCCGACCTTTTTGATAATTACGACTTTCCGGCCATCATCCACATCTGCCCCAACCGGGAAATCACCAATTTGTTGACGCCCTCCTCTTTCACTATTTACCAAGTGACCACCGACTGCCTGCTGCCTGCCGGAGAGAACAATGTCGGCATTCTGAGCTACAACGGCTTCGAGGGGGATTTTTGCGGAACGGTCGGGTTTACGCCCGATTTTACTTTTCAAAACCTTGGCAACCAGCCGCTTACAAATGCAGGTTTTGAATTTTATGTAAATGGCCAACTGGCCGAAACCCAAAATTGGACGGGCAACCTCAGCACTTACGAAACCGCTTCGGTGGCCTTCCAAGACATCTCTGCCGACGCCACCACCGACCTCGAACTGCGCGTGGCCAATGCCAACGGCACTACCGACGACGACCCTTCCGGCAACCAATTGCAGGCCGCCGCTACCCTCGCCCCGACGACCGCCGACAATGCCCTTTCCATCGAAATACAGACCGACGACGCACCCGCTGAAATCTATTGGGAACTGCTCAACCAAGACGGCTCCGTGCTGCACCGCGGCGGCAACCCCGGCGTCTTCACCGACGAAGACCTCGACGGCGCTTATATTGACGGCAACACCACTTATTCGCAGGACATCCCGCTGCCCGGCAACGGCTGTTACGAGCTCGTGATGTACGACCGCGCCGGCGACGGCATCTGCTGCAATTTTGGCTTCGGCTACTACCGCATCATCAATGCCGACAACAGCATCCTCTTGCAGGGCGGCATCTATCGCTACGAAGACCACCGCCCCTTCTCCTTGCAGGGCGCTACCGATAAAACCGACAACGCCGCCATCTCCGGTTACGACGGTTTTTCGGGCGACTTCTGCGGACTGCTCGATTTCAACGGCGCAAAAGTCTTTTTTAAAAACCTCGGCACCAACGACATCAACTCCATCGAATTTGAACTTTTGGACGGCAGCACAGCGCTCGGAACTCAGACTTGGAACGGCAATTTGCCCGCAGGGCGGCAAGACTCGGTCACGCTGGGGCAAATGTCAATTGACGCCTCCACCAACCTGATTGTCAACGTTTTAGATGTAAACGGCAACCCCGATATCTTTGATTTCAACAACGAAATAGAAATCGGGATCAACCGCAGGCTGGCCACCGACAACGTTCTCCAGTTGCAGTTGCAGACCGACGACTGGGGCTATGAAACTTACTGGCAAATGACCAATTCGGCAGGCGAACTCATCGCCTCCGGCGGCAACGAAACCATCGGCCCCGACGGCGGAGGGCTCCAGCAAGCAGAGGAGGGGCAGCCCGGCGCATACGACAGCGATACGACCTACTCCATCCAAATCATCCTGCCTGCCGACGTGGACGACTGCTACCAATTCCTGATCGTGGACGATTACGGCGACGGCCTCAGTGGCGGCGGCTTCGTCCGCATGGAGAACAACCAAAATATCCTGCTGATAGACACTTGGCCCACCGGCACCGACAAGTCCTTCCTCATTGATGCCCCGCTGATGGCAAGCAGCACTGATGACCAGCCGTTTAGCAGCCAGTTCGACAGCTACCCCAACCCTGCCTCGGACTGGCTCAACATTTATTTTGCGCCTTCGGCAAATACCCCCGCCCGGGCCGAAATCTTTGACGTTTTCGGACAGGCCGTCCTTGCTGCCGATGCGCTGCCAAGCAGGTCGAAGCTGGATATTTCGAGCCTCATGCCCGGTATTTATTTTTTGAAAATGACCGCAGGGGAACAGGCTGTTTCCCGGAAATTTTTGGTGAGCAGGTGAGCCTTTGAGGCGATGCCTTTGGGCGGGGACGAGGTAGGTGGAAGGTTTCAAGCTGGGGTGCTGCACGGGGCGGGTGCCCCGCCTTATCAGGTCAATTTCCAAAAGGTTTACTCCCGCCTTGAACAGTTTGCGGCGCTTTTCAAGATAAGGTTCGAGGCCAGGTTTCCTTTTGTTGACAGGCGGGAGGGTTTCGATGGCCGTTACGAGCCGATTGTTTTCAGTGCCCCTGATTTCGACAACAGGGATGCGTACTTCAAGGGGCGGCAACACCTGAAAAGATTGGGTGATGGAAGTGGTGGCTTTTTGGCGACAGCCACAGCAAATGGCTCGTCCCCGGCATAAGCAGGTTCGTTGAGCAGAACGCTGGAATCGGGGTACATAAACATGACACTGTCGCCTTCGGGATTATCGTCTTCTACCACATATTTTTCGATACGGGCGACGTATTTCGGGCGGATCAATGGAGTGACTTGTTTTTGAATTTTTGAAGCCAGATTGTGATGCACATCCCTCCAAAGGTTGCCTTCGAGATATGGATCCATACCGGGAAATGGTGATTTCATATCGAAATGGTTTTGTGCATTTATTGGCCTTCTTGTTTTTACAAAAATAAACAAAAAACATAAACCGCTGAAATGCGCCCCTTGAAAATCAGGTAACGGTATTGTATTGTCTATATCTCCACCAATACCCAATCAATAAAACCATGCTCGTCCGAGCTGCCTTTTTTATTTTCCAAAATATTTATATCGGAAACAGCTTTGAGGTAGGAATACTTTTGTTTGATGCCCCGCTGCAATGGAATATCGTCGCTCGACCGGATCAATATATATTCGAGGTGTTTTTCTTGCCAATTAATTCCTTTGTCCAATTTGACCAGCAGCCAGTTTTTTGAATCAGTAAAATTTATCCTTTTAATCCGAGGATATATATCCTCGGTTGTCGGAACGGGCAAAGGCCATGTGGTTTTGAGCAGATATATTTATACTTTAATCCGAGGATATATATCCTCGGTTGTCGGAACGGGCAAAGGCCATGTGGTTTTGACAGATATATTTATCCTTTTAATCCGAGGATATATATCCTCGGTTGTCGGAACGGGCAAAGGCCATGTGGTTTTGACAGATATATTTATCCTTTAATTACTTTTCCATTTATGGGCAATATATGGCGGTACGGTGGTTTTTGGTTGGTAAGGACCTAATAACGGGAACAAAATATTCTTTCCAGTTGATGCTGGTTTTTACAACAGGTTGGCAGTCTAATATAGCAACCCTAAATGATTTTAGAAAACGTATATTTCCATAA
>DROJ01000265.1 GCA_011321935.1 Bacteroidota bacterium
GCATTAATGCGAATAACGGGTAAAAAAAAACTACTGATTTTCAGGTAGTTACGTTTACTAAACTTTAAAAGTTTAGTAAACGTGGAGCCTAAACCATTGATAATCAATACTCGAAAAATTTTACCCGTTATTCGCATCATTAACCATTAACCACTATTTTCCCGCCGCCTTCGCCCGGTTCACAAAAGCATTGGCCGTGGAAGGTTCGACAACCTGTATTTCATATTGATCGTCGTCGCCCATTTTAAAGATGCGCTCTTTGTCTTTGAGGCCGTTGAGTTCATCCATGAAACGCGTGTTGTTGGACACCACGTTGAGGATGCCCTGCTTATAGCCAAAGAAATAATATAGCTGGCTCGGCGATTTTATATAAATATACAAACGGTCGTCATCATTGGTCGGCATTTTTGCTTCGATATATGCAGTTACCGTTGTGTTCAGCATTTCACCTTTGATACTTATCAGGCCGAGCTTTTCTTGGGTGGACACAAACGACTGGTAATCACGGTCCCAAACCATCGGCACCTTACTGAACAAAAAGGTAAAATCATTTTGTTTTTTGGGTATGGCAAAAGTGCCCAAAGCGATGCCGTCAATGGCTTTGTTGATGGCATCGTTTTCTGGAAAAAGATTGGAAACGGCCAATTTATAATAAGCCGCATCTTGGGCATATACAATCGGTGCGGCATCAAAAGAACTGGCCTTAAAATCATTGGCCATGATGCTCAAAAGTTTATCGGGAATAATAAGTTTAGTCCCGAACATGGCCTGTAAAGCCGTTTTGGAACTCATGGCCGAAGTGCCCAACAGGGTGTCAACCACGAGCTCTCCAAATTCCGTTTCGACCTTCCCGGCAGCGCTGATGCTGACATGTTTGAGGCCGCTGCCGAGGTTGAGTTTGCCTTCCATAATTACCTCGCCCGAACGGTTGTCGAAAACCAGTTTGTTGCCCCTCGACGAAACGGGGTCAAAAATGCGGAGCGAGTCGCCAAAGATGTACTGGTCCGTTTTTTCGTCGTACTGCATGTAGCCGTTGATGGGCATGATGGGGCGGTCTTTGCGGAAAAACTTCGGCATCAATATCCGGGGGTAGGTCGAAGCTGTTTCTTTGCTCAAAAACAAGCCGACGTGCAGGCTCTCGCCTTCCGGGTTGAGGGGCGTTTTATAGGCGATGGCGAGGTCGTTTTTGTCGCCTTCGCACTGAATGGAAAACCAGTGGTTGGCCGGCAGTTTATCGGCCTCGATTTTGGCGAAGCCGTCAAAACCCAAGTTTGGTTTTTCTGCGTTGAGGGTGATGGTGCCCTGGAACAGGGTTTTGTGGTCGATGTAAAACTTGTCCCGGATGTCTATCTCTCCCGTTGCCCTCGTCACCGTCTTCTTTTTGTCCCGTTTGCCCTTTCCGATCCTCGTTCCGATGATTTCTGCAAATTCTATTTCCTGCTTTTTGTCGCCAATATTATATTCGTAAAAACCGCTTGCCCGGTACTCTTTTTTACCCAATATCTTGACGGACGCTTTGTTGATGACGTGGTATTTGGAAAGGGTATCGGCAATTATTTTTGCGTTTTTCAGCTCCGTCATGACTGCGCCCGGCAATATTTCGATGTCGCCCGTTTCGGGGTAAATAAAGGCATCGGAGGCAACGATATAGGGTACTCCACCAATTTTAAGCACGTTAGTTTTAAGATCGTAAAGGGCAGATGTGCCATCAAACCTCAGGGAATCTTGATCGGGGTGAATGGACAAAAAGCTGCCGACCTTTCCTTCCAGTACCTTGAACTTCACCGTCTCCTCTTTCATGTCCCAATCAAATTCATTGAACGAGGTCTCGTACTGGTTGTAAGGCAGCGTAGTGGTGAGAAATTCGGCGTTGGCCTTGAAAGAACCGATCTGTTTGTCGAAATCAACCGTCCCGTTGAGGTTGGAAGTGGAGAGAGCGATGGCATCCGCATCGAATGCTTTTATTTTCAAATCAGTGGTATCCGAAGTGGCCGAATGTGCCCCAAACCGGAACAGGTTTGAAGTCATGCTCGCCTTGTCCCAATCAAAAAGCCCCCTTCCGTTCAGCCCTCCGGGCGAAAGGATCAGGGTGCCCGTGAGCCGGTGCCTCCCGTCTTTGTAAAGTTCAAAAGGCGCCTCCTTCGAGCGGATGTACATGCTGTCTTTATAAGGCCGCCAATCCATTGTTATTTCATAGCCCCTCACCTGCGGCACTTCGACATCGGGGGGCCTAACTTCTTCTAAATCAAACCTTTCTGCGCTGCCTGTCAATTGTTTTGGCCTAAAGATAAGGTCATCTGAATCAAGGCTTGCGCCTAAATAATTGAGCGTGCCCTGTCCCATATAGCCCTTGTTGCTCAGGTCAATGGCACCGAGGTACTCCCCTTTTCCGCTGTAAGTCGGATAACCCTCGGGAGGTGTTTTTGTATAAAAACCGAGCGAGGAATCTTCCTTGATGACCAGCGTTTCGTCGTATTGGGGGAAAATATCGGCGGAGTACATCCGCCCTTTGAAATGGACATCCTGCGGCCCGAATTTGTCCAGGCTCTGAAAGCTGAATGGCTTCAATTTGAAATAAAACGAGTCCCTTTTATATACGCCCCCCAAAGTCCCTTTCCGGTCGTAGTAAACGTAAGAGTTCGTTTTGCTTTCCATGGAAGGGAACATGGCAATGTCGTCAATCCCCGATTTGTTGGAGGGCGCATCAATGAGCACGACCCCGCTGAGGTCTTCGATCCGGGAGCCGATGGAATAGGCTTCCATCTGCCCTTTTTTATCCACCTTTCCAGTAGGTATGAAGAGGTCAAAATATTTCACGGAATCGAGTCCTATGCTATAATTGTCGTAAGAAAAATGGAAGCCTTTTCCCTTTGCGGTGGTAAAGCCGGTAAACAATTTCCCGTCAAAATCCATGTCCAAATCCTCTTTGATGGTCACTATATTGCCCTGCGGCTTGATGCCCACTTTTTGCGCAGCACTGAACTCAATGTTCTTTACGCCATTGACTGCCAATGAGTTATCTTTCAAATTGAGCACGGCATTGGTCTCACGGGTTTCGGAGGTCACCCGCAGGATGTCGTAATCTACCTTTTTCTGGCTGGCATCGGCGTAATGAAAAACCTTGTCTTTCAGCTCCACCAATTGTTTTTCGGAATCGTAATTGATGAAGCCCTTTGCCACGAGGTCGTAGAGCAGGGATTTAATGTTTTCGACCGAAAAACGGGGGTTCAGTTTTTTGGCCAAATACTCGGCTTCGAGTACCCGGTCGCCCACTTCCAGATAGGCCACTTTCATGAGTGCAATGGGGTTGGTACTGGCAATGTTCTGCAAGCGGTTGTAATCGCTCTGCTCAAAATATTTAAAAGATTCAAATGTGCTGGGAGTTACCGATTTGGCGAAGCCGACGTTTTTTTTGCCCACATAAATACTGTCTGCATTGACAAAATATTCGAGCTGGTCGGAGTCTATGTTCACCCTGTGCATGGAGTTGAAAAAGGGGTTTCGGTCGCTGCCGCGCTGCCCCCTCGAAAGGATCAAGGCACTTTTTGGAATATCGTATTTCAAATTGACCGAAGGGTGGAAAATGGAGTCCTGCCCAAAATAAAGGGTTGACTGGACCCGCTCGCCGACAATGCGCTCCTCCCGCCGGATGGTGAAAAGCTCCGACAGGCCATCGTAAACCAGCTCTTTGTTTTTATTGAAAAGTTTGATTTCCGCTTTCTCCTCTGGCGTGCCAAAACCATAAACCGTTGTGCCCTGCAATTTGAAGCCGCCTTTGTATAAGATGCCTTCGCCGATGTTCTTGATTTCCAGAACAGATTCTTTGGATTGGAACCGGGGGTAAGACCCCTCCGTTGCCCTGTTTTGGGTGACCAGTTTATCGCTAAAATCACCTTCCACCATCTTGTTTCCAAAATACAAAGGATAGTGCATTTTCACGTTTTTGGCTTCGTAAAGGCTCTTTTTGACTTCAATTTGATAATCGTTCAACTCGACAAAAACATCGCTATCGAGGCCGAGCCGCTCCCATGTCACCCGGCCGCCATGGCCTGTCCAAACTTGCTTTTCCGGTGAGTAATAACCCGAAGTGCCCTTGATGACGATGGTATCGCCTTTCCGGACAGCCATCAGGTCTGTTTTCTCAAACCTGATTACTGCCGAGTTGCCTTCGATGCCGATGGTGTTTTTTTCGGCGTTGACCAACCAGTTGACGCCTATTTTGGAACTCCTCAAAGCCTTTTTTTCAAAATAGCCCAAGCTGAAATCGAGAAAATTTTTATAGGGTTTCACCCGCCTGTTTTCGATGCTGGCCAACAAGCCCTTCAATACCTTGTGCCACTCGGCAAACCGGACATCTCCCTCCTCGGTATTTTTTACCTGCATCAAAGCTTTTACGTAAGATGAAAAATAAGGGTTGGCGGTCATGCGCTGCCCGAGCATGAGGTTGGCAGTAGAAATGATGGTATCTTTTTGTTCTTGGCTAAAATACCCGCTTTTGTATATTTTATCAAAACTCTTGTAAAGGTCTTCCATCGAAGAACTTTTGCTCGCCGTCATAAAATCCTTGAACTCGTCTATAAACGAATTGCCGTGCGAAAACTCCGTGACGCGCTGGCCAAAAACCGAACTTGCAGAGGTGAAAACAATGAGCAAAACCAGAATCCTGTTCTTCATTTCAATAATTTAAATGGCTGAATGGCTGGATGGCCGGATGGTTACCAAAATATCCGATGTTGATTGGCCACCGGATATTTTGTCAACCATTCAGCCGTCCAGCCATTTATTTTTTGACACATTGCACGGCCATCCATTTGTTTTTTTCTTTGGTTTTTTGCAGTGTCAGCCCGTGCCCTGTAAATGCCTGTTCCATGATGGGGAGGTCTTGGCAGACGAACCCAGAAAAAACAAGGGTGCCGCCCCTTTCCGTTTTTTCCGTTAACGACGGCAGCGAATCCAAAATTACATTCCGGTTTATATTAGCAAGCACAATGCCGTAGAACCTACCTTGCATTTTGTCCAATGTGCCATGGTAGGCATTAACGTTGTGGATGCTATTTGTTTCACAATTTTCGAGGGTATTGAGATAGGAGGCCTCTTCTATGTCAATGGCATCTATTTGCGGAGCGCCCAATTTGGAAGCGAGGATGGCCAAAACGCCGGTGCCGCAGCCATAGTCCAGCACTTTTTTTTCTGTAAAACCCAACCCCTCCATCAGTTCAATGACCATCGAAGTGGTCTCGTGGTGGCCTGTGCCGAAGGCCATTTTGGGAGTAATCACCAATTCGTGCTTTACGCCGGCCATCGGCCCATGGAAACCTGCCCGGATGCCGCAAAACCTGCCGATCTGGATGGGCTTGAAATTGGCTTCCCATTCTTCGTTCCAGTTCCGGCCTTTGATATATTCTTTGGAATAAGTAAAAGGGTGCTGGTTCTTCAAGCTTTCCAAATAGGCGTCTATTTCTTTTTTATAAAAACCAACGGGGAGGTAGGCCGCAAAGCCCTGTTCTTCTTCCACAAAAGTATCGAAGGGCCGGAGGCTCATCAGGGCGATGAGCAGGTCGTTGTCGCTGGTCTTGGTGCTTACTTGGTATTTGTAATAATCCATTTTGATAGGTTGGGAGGCTAGTGCAGTGATTCGTAATTAGTTGATTAGTGATTAGTTCGCCAAATCCTTGATAATGTGGTATTTACCAAAAAATAAATAGTCCGCTAATTACGAATCGAACTACCAGCGTCCGGGTTTGACTGGTTTTGATTTTTTGCCAAACACCGGCCTCAAAAAGGGAGGTGATCCTAGCATCAAGTCCACAAACAGGAAAAGCCAAAACAACCTTGCATTGTTTGGCTAGAAGAAATAGACCTTGTTCGGATTTGTGCGCTGGCGCGCGCAAATCCGAACAAATTCATTGCTTTTGAAAAAGCTCCGTACAAAAAGTTTCAGAAAAAAAGTCGGTAGTGGTAAAAAGTACGTGATGACCAGCCTTGGTTAACTTGTAAAATTCACTAACCCCCGACTTCCCGCCTACCGGCAGGCAGGCAGTCGGGGGCAAGCACCAAACATTATCGGGTTTTAACCCAAAATTTATGTATATATTTTGGGTTAAAACCC
>DROJ01000266.1 GCA_011321935.1 Bacteroidota bacterium
GGCACGTTGTTTTTTCCGCGGGGTTTTATACCGTTTCCAAAGTCCGCTTCCACCACAAAGTCATCGGCATTTAACCCATCATAATGGCTGAGGCCGACAGAGGAAGTAATAGTGACAAGGGCCGGCAACAGTTGCACACTGTCTTTTACGTTGACGGCCTGAATGGGCACTTCGATGGATTTCTCGGTATATTGTTCAACCAATATATTGACTTCAATTTCATCGGGATATGTTTTGACCGTATTGTATTGCCCGGTTTTTAATTTCACTTTTTTTTTCAGGTCGCTGCTCACCGATTCACAATGCAGCTTTTCGGTTTCAATGCTAGTGATTTCTGCGAGTTCTTTGGCCGATCCCGATACGAGGACGGAATCGGCAGACAGTTTGACCGGCTGCCGCAAATAAAAATCGGGCTTATAATCAATGGCCAAATCCAAATGGACGGGCACCTTTTTAGTGGCCGTGCTGTCAATGGCAAACCTTAAATAATTGCGGTTGATATTGACCACGGTAAGCTCCGTTTTCTCTTCGATTTTCCGCATTATTATGTCCCGCTGAATTTCTGGGCTGGAGAACTCGGAGAGGTCGAGGGTGATGGTCGGGGTTCCATGCAAAAGGATTTTTTTTGCCAGCTCAAGGCCGACGCCTTTTACCGTAGCAGTGACTGCAGAGGGGGGCGTTTCGGTAAATTCCATCAGTGCGGGCACCTCGTATTCCAGATGCACCGTTCTGGTCGTTGAGTATTCTTTCGACAATTTTAAAAAGACCCAAATGAGCAGGGAAATACCGATGCAGAGGAGCAAGGCCGTCCGTTCCTTGCTGATCGAAAAGTCTATTTTTCCTGCGGGAAGGTTCATTTTTTGTGTGGCACCGGTAGCACAGCGTTTCCCAAGGGGACTCCTGTGCTACCAATCAAATCAGCTCTTCATTTCAATCGGGCTGTTATCGGTTTTGTTTTTGGCAACTGCTTCCGTCAGTTCCCGCGAAATCGCTCCTTTGGTGATGCGGATGACCGTCTTGTTGGCGATTTCCAAATGGACGATCTCCCCGTCTATGCGGACGATTTTTCCGATGATACCGCTCGATGTGACGACTTCCTGCCCTCTCGCCAACGAGTCGGCAAACTTGGTCTGCTGCTTTTGTTTTTTCATTTGTGGCCGGAGGATAAAAAACCAGAACACGATGAAAATCAGCAATAACGGGAGCATCTGTTTGATGGCGTCTGACTGGAGGAAAATGAAATTTTGCATGTTTTGAAATTTAGTGGTTGATCGTTTTAGACTTTCCAGGTTTTTAGTGGTACAAATCGTAATTAGCTAACCATTTAGTTTTTGGTTAAATGCCACATTATCAGGGGTTTGGCAGACCAATCACTAATCAACTAATTACGAATCACTGCATTAGCTCCCCTGCGGCTTCACTAGCCCTTTCACAAAAACCTTCGTTACCGAAGGGTAGGTGTTGGCAGTGATGATGACGGGCTTTTCCTGAAAATTATGTTTGTTTTTGGTGTTGAACTCAACTTTGATGACCCCTTTTCCGCCCGCCGGTATGGGGTCTTTGGGCCATTTTGGGATGGTGCACCCGCAGGTAGAATGGGCGTCGTTGATGACGAGGGGGATTTTGCCCGTATTTTCAAAAGAAAAAACATGGGTGACCATATCGCCTTCTTTTACTTCGCCAAAATCGAAAACCGTTTCCTTGAACACCATCTTCGCCACATTGACCGTATCTTTCAGCCCCTGCGCCGTTATCGGGCTCCTGATGATGGAGCTGATCTTTCCTTCGGTCTGGATTTCTTCGATGGAATTGCCGGAATTTTTGTCTTCTTTGCAGGCCGAAAAGGCGCTCAGGGCAAAAATGGACAGGCAGAGCAGGATATTTGTTTTTTTAAAATTCAAAAAATTCATTTTCATAGTTTATATAAAGTAAATGCGCGGCAAATGTACTGCTTCGTTTTTCATTCGGCCAATGGAAGTGCCTAAACTTGCACCCGGCCTTTTTAATTTTGCATAAAAACAGCAACAATGTCCCTGAAATTATACTTGACCGGCTTTATGGGTTCGGGCAAAACGACCATTGGCAAACAACTTGCCGATGCTTTGGGTTTGCCCTTCGTTGATCTGGATGGGCGCTTGGAAGAGAAAACGGGAACCAGCATCGCCCGTATTTTTGCGGAAAGAGGGGAGGGCGAATTCAGAAAAATGGAGGCCGAAGTGCTGCGGGAAACGGCAAACGAAGGTCCGGCCGTTTTTGCCACTGGAGGGGGGACGCCCTGTTTTTACAATAATATGGAGTGGATGAACGAAAACGGAATTACGCTTTATTTAGAGGTGCCGCCGGCAGTTTTGTTGGAACGCCTGAAAAACGGGACTGCCCTCCGCCCCCTACTGAAAGGCAAAACCGACGCACAACTCTTGTCTTTTATTGAAAACAAACTGGAAGAACGGAGGCCTTTTTATGAAAAAGCCAACTTGGCTTGCCGGGCAGACTGCCCTTTGCCCGAGGTCATCGAAAGCATCGTGCCTTATTTTAAGCGCTTTCAGATCAGGAAATAAATTTCGTGAAAACAGCAGCGGATTGCGGCTAAGCCACCGTCACTTTTTTCCGCTCAAACACTTTCATAGAAAAAAAAATAACATTTTTATTAATTTAATGTGACAGCGTTTTCATAGCCTCGTCGAACACCCCTTTTGTCCAATATTGGTTTCCGTTAATATTTAGTCCGGTTTTTGCAGTCACAGTATTAGCTAAAGCGGACGGGGTGAGGTGGAGGAAAGACAGGCGTTTTAGCGCAGATGAGATAAAGGCTAAGGCAAGATTTATCATTTTAGGAACATATCTAAAGGCTCAAAACGATGATGAATTTCTATAACAACTTCTTACCAAGACAGAGCCAACAGCTTCTATAAAACAAAGGCCAAAGAGCCTGAACTGGCAACGATTGACGACGATTTTCAGCAAAACCGAACCGAACAAATACAAAAAACAAAGCCTTTAAAAAGGCGTTTTCAAACGTTCAGCACCATCCTAATTTCAAAGTCGTTTTGTCAAAGTCAGGGTTGTTTTTTCTACCACCGCGACATTGGAGAGCGCATTTTCTTTTAAATATTTGAAACCGACTAAACTTTTTCCATCCGGTCGAAGAAAGAAAAGAAGAGATTGATTGGAAATTGTTTTTTAAATATGGCTTTTGAAGAAAAGCCAAAAGCCGCTGTAAAAAGCGGCCTTGAATTGCATAACCCGGAAGTTGTTCGTTGCGAGCTGTCGTTTTGCTTTTCGGAGATCATACCCCCTGATGGATACCCCCCCTCGGAGTTCCCCAAGTGGTTTTTCCCCCCTTTTCTCTGCACTGTGATTCGCTGCTTTCAACAACAACTTTCTTTTTTATATTTCAATAACAAGACAGAACCAACTGGAACATCCGCCCACGGCGGAGAAAGATTTTACCTTAAGCCTTTTTTCATTTTTAAGCAAGGTGTTGTGCACCTTGCTTTTTTTATTTCCCCTGCCTGCCGGCAGGCAGGCAATTTCCCAATTTCCCAATTTCTCAATTTCCCAATTTCCCAATTTCCAATTTCAAAACCTCCTAGTCGGCCTCAGTTTCACGATCTTCAATTGCCGCACGTTCCGCACCATTGTCTGCTGCACCCCGTTCAGTTTTTCGATATATTGCGAAGCCTCTTCGGGCGAATTGTATATCTCGCCGAGGTAGATCATAAAGCCATCTTCGTTCGGGAAAAAGCAGGATTTGAGCAGGGCGGCGGAGGGGATACTGCTGTTGCGCAGCAGGGCGAGGCGGCGCTCTGCCCGCGGCCAATTTGGGTAAACGCCTTCTTCGATGACGTATTTATTGGTCTCAAAAGTATAAAAGCGGGTACAGTCGTAAGCGATGGGTTTTTCGCCTTTTTGGTTGATTACTATTTCGGTGGTGTCCTTTGGTTTTAGCGGTTTGGGCGGCGGCGGCGCCTGTTTTGCGGCAGGTTTGGGCTGTTCCTTTTTCTTTGGCGTCCATATTTTCCCCTCGAAATCTTTGGCTTCGAGGCTGTTGTTTTCCATCGGCAGCAGCGAGTCGCCCAGCACTTCGGGCTGCTCCCTTACTTGGTTCGATTCCGATTTGGCGATGTCGTTCCGGTATTCCGACCGGTCCACAAACTGGTAGCCCGACAGTTCCATTTCTTTCATAAAAAGAAAACCGATCAGCAAAAAGCAGCCCATTGCGATCCCGATCTGCGAGTTGTAGCTCCGCTGAAAACGGAGGACGGATTTATCGTTTTTCAAAAAACCGGGCATCCACGATTGCAGCAATGCCCATTTGGCGTTGAATTTATTCTCGGCCATTTGTTGCTCGGCGAGCTTCTTCGGCATGAAATCCACTTCCTTTCTTTTTCCCAAAAATATGTCCTGCCGCGAAGGGGTGACCAATATCTTGGTGTCGAGGTTGTGCTGCACCTGCAGCAGGCCGATGCCGTTGTAGATGCACTGCTCCTTGAGTTCCCGGAAATATTTGTCGCTCGAATTCGGGAACACATCTTCTGCCAGGGCGATCCACTGCTCGTCGGCGTGGTACCTCTTGAACTGCTCCACGGCATAGATGTACCGGTAGCGGCGGAAATTTTTTGCGATCAAATAAAAGACAAAAAAGGAGACCACCATCGAAACCAAGAGCAGCAACAGGCGCACCCAAACCGTCCTTTCGTCCAATACCTGGAATTTTTGGAAATAGTTCAGCGCCACCAAAACCAAAGTGGCCAAGCTCGCCACCGCCACGCCGTCCCAAAAAAGGATGCGCATCTGCGGCTTGTAAATCACCTCGTCGCGCGACGCTTTGGAAGTGGCTTCAAAGGTAGCGGAGAAGGTTCTGCCGTCCGTTTTTTTAAAAGAATAATAGCCGTCGGCGATGATGCCGCCGACGCCTTCGAGGTCATATTTTGCAATGACGGGCTGGTCTTCGTAGCGCAGGCGGAATTTGTAGTATTGCCTAAAAAACCGCAGCGCTACCTTCTTGATTATATTTTCGGAAAGTGCTTGCTGCTCCACAGTGGTTGTTTTCATGTTGCGAATTTCCAAATTTGTTGGCAGCTTTCAAGGATTATGATGAAAAATAATGTGTTTTTTTTGTTTGCGTTCGGCTTTTAGCACTTGGCTATTGGCCAATAGCCAAATGCTAAAAACCAATTTTCTCTAACTTCTCCCAAAGCCGGATACATTCCACCGCTTCTTTCACATCATGCGCCCGCAATATTTTTGCGCCCTGCTGCAGTGCGACCATGTGCAGTGCAGTAGTGCCGTTCAATGCTTCTTCGGCACTGGTTTCCAGGTATTTATAAATCATGGACTTGCGGGAGATGCCGGCCAAAACGGGCGTTTCCAGCATTTTGAAAACGTGCATTTGCGACAGCAGTTGGAAGTTGTGCCCGATGGTTTTGCCAAAGCCGAAACCGGGGTCAACGAGGATGTCCTTAACGCCCAAGTTCCGCAACTTTCCTATTTCTTTGATAAAAAAATCGAGCACTTCGAGCGTCACGTTTTCGTATTTAGGCGCAGCCTGCATGGCCTTTGGCCTGCCCTGCATGTGCATCAAAACATAGGGCAGGCCGAGCGCCGCCACCGTTTCGTACATCTTTGTGTCTATCCGCCCTGCGGAAATATCGTTGATGATACATGCCCCCGCATCCGCGCATTCTTTGGCCACTTCCGAGCGCACCGTGTCTATCGAAATCAGCGCCTCCGGGAATTTTTTCGCAATGCCTTCAATGACGGGGACGACCCTTTCCCGCTCCTCCTCCAAACTGATAATTTCCGCCCCCGGCCTGCTCGACATGCCGCCCACATCAATGAACGCCGCCCCCTCTTCCAGCATTTTTTCCGCTTGCGCAAATTGGCGGTCGGGTCCCTTGTGCCTGCCGCCGTCGTAAAACGAATCGGGCGTCACGTTGAGGATGCCCATGACGAGCGGCCTTTCCAGACTGACCAAGCGGCCCCTGCAGTTGATGGTTGTTTGTTGGTGAAGCATGATGAATGGCTGGATGGCTGGGTGCTTAGCCGTAAGCATCCAGCCATTTTTATTACCTTCGGGCAAAAATCAGAAATTATGGAAGCTTTTTTAAAATTAAAGGCAAGTCGTATCATTTTAATAAGTCAGGGTAAGTGCACAAAAATTCCTGCCTCCCAGACAGGCATTCGGCTCCGCTGTTTTTTGTCATCCGCTTTAGCGGAACTGCAAGGTCAAGAGGAAGCCATGAACGGCCGCACACGCCAGACGCCGCAGTTCCGCTAAAGCGGATAGCCTGTCCCGAAAATCGGGAACAAAAAACAGCGGAGCCGGGTGAGCATTTTGTGCATTTACCTCGGCTGATTAAAAAGACACGGCAAGTCTTCAATTTAAAAAAACCACCGATTTCACAAAAAAAGCCATACCTCCCGGCATGGCTTTTCAAAAACTAACCTTCATTTGTGTTCTACAAAGAAAAAAGAATCAGAATTAAGAACATTACAGGGCGAAAACGCTGCCCGGTACGGATTGGCTGCTTGGCCATGTTACCATTGGCAAGCTGGCCGTCAAACTAAAAGGTAGCCCGGATTTCCAAATCCGGCAAAAACTTAGGTGCGGGTTTGGAAACCCGCGCTACAAAAAAAATAAAAATGGGAAGAGAACATTACCGACCACCAAAAAAAGAAGGCTTCAGCATGACCCGGTTCATAGTCTTCATCGTTGCGGCAGGCCTGTTGGGCATGATCGTTTACAAATATTACTACCCCGAAGGCGGCGGCTTCAGCGGCCTCAGCGATTATACCAACGTGCCAAAAGAGGTGCAGATCAAGTACGTGCCCGCCGACTTCAAGGCCAACATCAACGAGGAAGATGCCATGCCCATCCTCTCCAACCCCTACCGGTACAGCCGTGAATTCGATGAGCTGATTTACAATTTCAACCTCTCGCTGCTCTCGCATGTGGCCAAGCGGATGGGCCTGTCCGACAGCCTGCAGATGCGGGTCAAATCGGAGTACGACATCCACCACCCGTACATCTCCAAGCTGATGTTCAACGACTTCGTGGCGCTAAAGGACACCTCCTCCATCCTCTACGATACCTGGTACCAGAGCGAGCTGACCACCGCCGTTGACCTCCTCAACGAGGTGGCCTCCAAATACACCTGTTTCATGGTCAACCAAGTGTTTGCGACGCTGCTGAAAACGCAGGAAGGAAAGATTTATGTGAAAGGAACAAAGGTGGACACCCCCTGCGGGGTGGCCATTACCGAAGGCCTCCGGCCAATGATAGAACGCCTGAAACAGAAGGCCGCCATCGAAGATTTCAACCACTCCAAAGGCATCCTCAACGAGCGGGTGGAGCGCTCCATCGCCGAACTTGGCACCATGGAAATAAGGGACCGCAAGGGCATCAGCACTTCCAAAAACACGAAAGTGCTGGGCTTCGAGGTCTCGTCCACAGAGATGGAAATGTCGGCCATCAGCATCCTAAAAGTTGGCTTCAAACTGGACAAATATTTTAACGTAAAACTCGACGCCAGCACCAATACCGTTACCGTCATCTTGCCCGAACCAGAAATTTTGAGCCACGAGGTGTTCCCTAAAATAGATAACCTCGACATCGGATGGATGAGGGAAATCGGGCAGGAAGATTTTAATAAAAACATGGACTTGCTGCGCCGGGAGTTCCGCCAAGAGGCCATCGAAAGCGACGTGATGGATAAGGCAAAACGCCGCGCCGTTGACCTGATGGAAACCATCATGCTGCCCATCATCAAGGGCATGAACAAGAAGTATAAAATGAAAGTCCGTTTTAAAGACAGCGGGGCGCTGCCGCTTGGAAGCGGTGCGGACAAGAAGGTGAAAGCGGCGGATATGCTATCCAATTAAAATGAAAAATTCCATTCGTTTTCTCGCTTGGCATTCGTTTTTCATTTCATCAGCAGTAGCCTCGGTCTAAACAACAAAAACCGGATAATAGGAACGAATGGAATTTTTCATTTTCATTTTCATTTTAATTTTAATTTAATTTCATTTCCTTTTTATCGAACTTCCGTTCGATTTACTTTTGCGGCACAAAAAAAAATCCAGCATGAAACAAATCGTATTTGCTATTTCCATCCTCCTGTTTTGCGCAGCCTGCAAAAACGATCCATCCCAAAAGAACACCCAAAACAGGTCTAAAGAAACCTCGGCAAAAATCATCGAGCAAGGCGACATCCTGTTGGTCTGCCAAGAAGTGGACGACCCCAACATGCAGTACGACGCCCCGCAGTTCGAGGTCTTTTTGATGTTGGCCGACAGCAAGGTGAAAATCGCCGACATCTATAATTGCGAAACCTTGACCCCCGACCTGTACGAACAGCACCGGATTCCTAAAAACGCCATTTCCGCCGTCGGCGGCTGGTGGGCAGGTGCGGGCGATTATATTTATGTGACCGAAGAAAACGGCAAATATGTGGTCAAACAAGGAGAGATGCACGAGGAAAAAGACAACCTATCTTACGACTACAAAACAGTGGTCAAATTTTCAAAAGAAGGGGAGGAGGTTTTTTAGTGATTAGTGGATTAGTGACCAGTGACCAGTGATTAGTGATTAGTGACCAGTGATTAGTGACCAGTGATTAGTGATTAGTGATTAGTGATTAGTGATTAGTGACCAGTGATTAGTGACCAGTGATTAGTGACCAGTGATTAGTGATTAGTGGATCAGTGATGCGGAAGTTTTGGGATAGTTCTGTACTTTTCCGCGTCAAAACAACTGGATGCCTAATCACTGGTCTACTAATCACTAATCCACTAATCACTGGTCACTGGTCCACTAATCACTAATCCACTAATCACTGGTCACTGATCCACTAATCACTAATCACCTTTTTTCCAGAATTGCCAGTCTTTGGGGTTTTCCTTTCTTTTTTTCTTTCTCTTCGCTTTTTGTTTTTTCTTCCAGACTTTGTTGTTCAGGAAAATATAGCGGACGGAGGCGCCTGTTTGGGTGTAGAATTTTTTTTCGCCTCCGAAGATGTTGATGGCAGGTTTGAAGTCGTAGGAAATGTTGAAACGGCCCAGTTTCATTTCTGCGCCGCCGATGAAAGTCAGTCCAAAAGGGTCTTTTCTTTCCAGCGGCACCAGTTCGGAACTTTGCACATTTGCCAGCCATCCTTTGTGCAGCCCTGCACCCATATAAATATTCAAGCCCCTGAAAACCAGTGCATAATGCCGTTCGGCAAGTGCTGTTAGCATTAACTCTTCGCGCTGCAGACTGGACTGGACGATGCCCTCAAAGGTCGTGTTTTTGGTGAGCCGCTGCTGGACGGTAAGCCCCCAGTCGGTACCTGCCCGGAGGCCTCCGGCGGTCATGTAACTTTGCGAAAAAATGAAATTGGAAACAAGAAATGCGAAAGCAACAACAAACAGCTTTTTCATATTTTGGTCGGTTTTGTTTGTGAAAGATACCGGGAGAACGAAGCCAAAACCGGAATTAGTTTTTCCAAAAACATAAAAGCTGTTAAAGAAGTGTTTTGGTGGGTTAGTGATTAGTGGATCAGTGATTAGTGATTAGTGATTAGTGATCAGTGATTAGTGATTAGTGATTAGTGATTAGTGATCAGTGATCAGTGATCAGTGATTAGTGATGCGGAAGTTTTGGGATAGTTCTGTACTTTTCCGCTCCAAAACAACTGGATGCCTAATCACTGGTCCACTGATCACTGATCACTATTCACTAATCACTGGTCCACTGATCACTGATCACTGATCACTGATCACTGATCACTGATCACTAATCACTAATCACCACCTTGCCAAAACTCTTTTTCCGTTTCCTCAAATACTACCTGCGGGCGAAGACCCGCTATAATGTGCATTCGCCATTTGTTTTTGAATTTACCGAGGCCGTGCTGGAAGACGACCGCTGGTTTTATGCTTTCGATGAAATTGAGGCGGTGCGGGACTATATGCTGAAGGACAAAAGGACGATCCGGGTAAAGGACATGGGCGCCGGTTCGAAGGTAGAAAACAAAAAAGAACGCTCCATTGCCAGCCTCGCCAGGCACTCCGCCAACCAGCCCTTGCCCTGCCAGTATTTATTTAAAATTGTCAATTTATACAAACCGGAAACAATGCTGGAACTGGGCACCTCGCTCGGCATTTCCACCAATTACCAAGCCGCCGCTGCCAGAAACAGCAAAATGATAACCATAGAAGGCTGCCCGCAAACGGCGCACCTTGCCACTGGCAATTTCAAAATGATGAAAACAAAAAACGTGAAACTGTTGCAGGGCAGTTTCGATGACCTATTGCCGAAGGCACTCAAAGACCTGGGCCGATTGGACTATCTTTTTGTGGACGGCAACCACCGCAAAGAACCGACCCTCCGCTATTTTGAAAAATGCCTCGAACATGCCCATCCGGGCAGCGTCTTTGTCTTCGACGACATTCATTGGTCGGCAGGCATGGAGGCCGCTTGGGAGGAGATAAAACAAAACCCAAAGGTGACGCTGACCATTGACCTGTTTTTTTTCGGGGTCGTTTTTTTTCGGAAAGAACAGCAGCGGAAAGAGCATTTTATATTGGCGCCGTGGATGTGGAAGCCGTGGAGGATCGGGCTTGTTGATTTTTTTGGCTGAACAATTTCAGGACTAACATCCGCAAGGTTTCAAACCCTGCCGGCGTTTTTCCCAACCTACATTTTTCCAATGTTTTACCCACTAAAAACACATTTCTGGAAATACCACCAACTTATATTGTCCGCTTTTTTATTGCTGTTCGCATTTATAAAACTTGGCCAGCATCCGATATACCCGTGGGACGAGGCAAGGACGGGCGTGAACGCTATTGAAATGCTTATCAACCATGATTGGGTAAATTTACATTATGCCGGACAGCCAGATCATTGGAGGGCAAAGCCACCTTTGGTAGTGTGGTGCGTGGCAGGTTCTTTTTCTTTGTTTGGATTTAATGAATTCAGTTTGCGGTTGCCATCGGCCATCGCCATTATTTTTGCATTTTTTTTTACCTATAAAACAATCAGGCTGTATAAAAATGAAAAATTTGCTTTTTGGACTTGTATGATGCTATTGACGGCCAAAGGGATGATCGGGTGGCATGTCGGCAGGACAGGGGATTTTGATGCCATGCTGGTCTTTGTTTTATTGGCGGGATTATATAATTTTCCGCTCATGTTCCTTTGGCGCTGAAAAATTAATATTGAACAAATAGGGCATCTTTTTAATCAGCCGAGGTAAATGCACAAAATGTTCACCCGGCTTCGCTGTCTTTTGTCATCCGCTTTAGCGGAACTGCGATGTCTGGTGTGCGCGGCTTCCCCTCTTGACGTCGCAGTTCCGCTAAAGCGGATGACAAAAGACAGCGAAGCCGGGTGAACATTTTGTGCATTTACCTCGGCTGATTAAGAAGATGCCAAATAGGCTTTGCTCAGCAAAGGCTGGTTGCCGCAAATAGCGCCAATTTCAGACGAATTTAATTCGGTTAAATTAGCGCAATTCGCGGCTATCAGCACGAACGGAAC
>DROJ01000267.1 GCA_011321935.1 Bacteroidota bacterium
ACACCCACTATTTAGACGTATTAACGAGAGTTTGAGAGAGTGAGAGTTTGAGAGTTTGAGAGAGTGAGAGAGTGAGAGAAATGAGAGTTTGAGAGCAGTATATCGAAGGGACTTTTTGATTTCTCTGCTCCGATAATTAAGAGTCCCTTCGATATACTGCTCTCAAACTCTCATTTCTCTCATTCTCTCAAACTCTCGTTTTCTCACTCTCTCAAACTCTCATTTCTCTCTCCAAAGGAGTCCTGCGGACAAATTCTCAAAAAAACCAGCCCTACTCCCTCATCTGGGTTTCGGGCTGGTCCCACACACTATGAGAACACCCAATATTTTTTAGTCGGCAGTTTTTCAGTCTTCAGTTTTCAGTCCACAGTCTTCAGTCCACAGTCCGTGTATCGGTAACCTTATATACTGCTCGCTATTATTTCAAATTTATGCTACTCTTTTTCCCTTAGCCCCCTCTCATTCTCTCTCCAAAGGAGTCCTTTGGAGAGAGAATGAGAGCATGAGAGTTTGAGAGCATGAGAGCATGAGAGTTTGAGAGTTTGAGAGTTTGAGAGTTTGAGAGCAGTATATCGAAGGGATTCTTTAAATTCCCTGCTCCGATAATTAAAAGTCCCTTCGATATACTGCTCTCAAACTCTCATTCTCTCAAACTCTCAAACTCTCAAACTCTCATGCTCTGGTTTTCCCCCTCTTTTGGAGGAATTGAAAAAACTGCCCTCGTCCTATGACAGGACGGGGCAGCCCACACACTATGAGAACACCCAATTATATCTTATGGTAAAACTTAGTCGATTTGTTGTACAGATTACGAGGTTGGCGGCAAGCTCTCTCAATTTGTTCATCAGTTTTTTGTTTTGTTGTCTGGGATTTTGGCCAAATTCTTTAGACTCCCATCTTTTGGTCAAAACCCTCGTCGTAAAATCGGTTTGTTCATCTATTTCTTTCCTCGCTGAAAGACACCTGAAAGAGTTCAGCAGCTTTGAAATTTCACAAAGAAAAAAATGTTAACGATGTGTAAAAGGCATTTTTTTAATACGTAAAAACTTGATTGTCAATTGGTAAGTTCTGCCTGTGTGGTAAGTTAAGAATTGCGTTTTGTCGAAAAAAAACTCAAAAAACCTGTTCGTGCGGGTTTGAAGATATTGGATTGGGGAGAAAAGGCTAATTTTGGTTTTGCTAATTTGAACCTAAATTTCGGAAAAAAAAACGAATGCGCGGGCATTTTAGTTGCCCAAGTTTGATTTTCTTGCAAAATATTTTTCAGCAAACAAAAAATCACCGCTTTGATTCCACAAAAAACGGTACAAGAAATACTCGAAACGGCCAAGGTCCAGGAGGTCGTCGAAGACTACGTGAGCCTCCGCCGGAGGGGAGTGAACCTGATCGGCCTTTGCCCTTTCCACAATGAGAAGACACCTTCCTTTACAGTCTCGCCTGCCAAAAATTTGTTCAAATGTTTTGGCTGCGGCAAGGGCGGCGACCCGGCGCGCTTCCTCATGGAACACGAGAATTTGAGTTTCCCGGAGGCGCTCAAACAGTTGGCAAAAAAATACCGCATCGAAATAGAGGAGGTGAAAATGACCCCCGAAATGGCCGCCGAACAGGCCGAACGGGAAAGCCTTTTTATTGTCAACGAATTTGCCCGTTCCTTTTTTCAAGACCAACTGCTGAATACGGACGTGGGCAAAAGTGTTGGGCTCAGTTATTTCAAGGCAAGAGGTTTTAGGGAGGAGACCATCAAAAAATTTGGCCTCGGCTTCGCCCCAAACGACCGGGATGCCTTTATCAAAAAGGCTACTCAAATTGGCTACAAGCCCGAATACCTGCAAAGGCTCGGACTGGCCAAAAACGGGAGGGACTTCTTCTGGAACAGGGTCATGTTTTCCATCCACAACCTCACCGGAAAGCCCATCGCCTTCGCCGGGCGCATCCTGCAAAAAGACGTAAAAGCCCCCAAATACATCAACTCGCCTGAGACGGAGATTTATACCAAAAGTAAAATCCTTTACGGCGCCTATTTTGCCAAACGGGACATCCGAAAGCAGGACGAGTGTATCTTGGTGGAGGGCTATACCGACGTGATTTCGCTGCACCAAGCGGGCATCGAAAATGTGGTGGCCTCCTCCGGCACCTCGCTCACCGAGGGGCAGATTTTATTGATAAAACGCTTTACACCCAACATCAAAATCCTTTACGACGGCGATGCCGCAGGCATCAAAGCGGCCCTCCGTGGGCTCGACCTCGTGCTGGAAAAAGACATGAACGTGAAGGTAGTCCTGCTGCCCGACGGCGAAGACCCCGACAGCTATCTGCAAAAGGTGGGGGCAACGGCATTCAAGGATTACATTGACAAAGAGGCCAAGGATTTTATCCTTTTCAAGACCGACCTGCTGCTCTCCGATGTCGGCGGCGACCCCGTAAAACGTGCTGGCCTCGTGCACGACATTGTGGACAGCATCGCCCGCGTGCCCGACCCTTTCAAACGTTCTTTTTATGTAAAAGAATGCGCACGTATCATGGAACTGGAGGAGCAAGTTTTGATCTCGGAGACCAATAAAGTGGTCAAAAAGATTTTGCAAAAACGGGAGTTCGACCGCAACCGGAAGCGGCCGGGGCAAGTCCACATCGTGCCCGAAGACAGCCCTCCTCCGGGCGAGCAGCCTTTGCCCGACACCAATGTCCGCCCGATACAGCCTGCCCAAAAGGAGCTGTCGCAGGACGAATTCCAAGAGCGGGACATTGCCCGCCTGCTCATCGCTTTTGGTGGGGAAATATTCGACCCGGAAGATGAAATCACCGTCGCCGAGTACATCCTCAGCAATATCGAAGAGGTGCTGGAAGACTTCGACAACCCGCAATACCAGGGCATCGTAAAAGAATGCCTCGAACGGGTGGTAGCCAAACAACCGCTCTCGCCCCGCTACTTTATCGGCCACCAAAACCACGAACTCAGCGCCCTTTCCATTGACCTGCTGCACTCGCCCTATGAGTACAGCCCCGGCTGGGAAAAAAGGGAACTCTACCTGCATTCGCAAAAAATGCCGGACGACAATTTTTCAAAAGACAGCATCAGCGCTCTGCTGCGTTTTAAATTGAAAAAAATAATGCGGCTCTGCGAAAAAAACCAGCAACAACTGAAAGGTTTAAATGCAAAAGACGATGTGCAAAAAATGATGCGGCTGCTGAAAGTGCAAGCGAAACTGAACGAAATGCGGAACGAACTGGCCAAGCAATTGGGGACGGTGGTTTTGAAATGATGTTAAGAAAAAAAACAAGATACGCTAAGCCAAAGACCACTCGTTCATGCTGCTTGTACCAGCAATCCCTTTTTATGAAAAAATACCAGTTTTTGTGTGCAGCCTTTCTGACCATGACTACTATTGCGAATGCCCAATGGGGATTTACCATTGCCCCCACCAACAGCCGGGCAAATGACTGGCAGGTGCTCGTCGAAAATTTCATCACCAAGAGGCACACCGATTTCTTGAAGCACGGCAACGCCGCCACCCTCGATTACACCTTTCAACTGAAATCCCCCGCTTGGGAGCTGCGGCCTGCCATCCACGGCATGCGCAGTTCCATGATTTTTGATGAATTTGATTTCGATATTTATGCGCTCGGCCTGCAGGGGAACATCAACTTTGCGCTGTTCAAGATGGAGGCCAAAGACCGCCCGGCAAAAGCAACGACCCTTTATTTCCAATTTTCGCCCGGCATCAGTTTCGTCCGGCAAGAACTCCGCAAAGCACTCATCGAAGACGGGCTACTGCTCGGTTTTGAAACTACCACAAACAGGCAACTGGCTTTCAACGCAGGCCTGGGCATCCTCTTGGAATGGCAGCTCACCCAATTGCTGAGCCTCTCGCCCACCTGCGGCATCCGCTATTATCCCAGGCTCGAATGGGACGGTTTTTCAAAAGCCGTTTCAGGCGGCACCTTCAACGGGGAATACGATACGGTGGACTGGCGCCAACTGTATTTTGGGCTGCGCATCGGTCTGGATATAAAAGAAGGGCCAGCTAACAAATGACGCCCTTGCCGACAGGCAAAAAGTGCCTATCCGAGTCAAATCCCAAAAAACCGTTCATTCCCCTGCCCACCTATTTTTAGTCGCTCAAACTACCTTGCCCAGAAAGGGGAAAAAACCCGATACCCTTCTTTGGTTATCTTTGCTTAAATTGCCCCTTCAAAATTGAACTTTATGAAAAAAGACTCACGCCACCCAATCCTCGTTTTAGTTTTACTCGCATTTCTTTACTGGAACTGCTCCAACGAACCTGCCATCTCCCCTCAAGGAGAAGAGGGTTTTTCTTCCAAAAACCTGCCGCACGAATGGATGTTTGCACAACGTGCCTACCCCGACAACCACTTCGACAAAACGGCCATCAACGATGCTTACCGCATTACCCAACTCGCAAAAGAAGCCGCCCGAAACCGGAACGAAGAGGAATGGGAGCCCGTCGGCCCAACGAATATCGGCGGGCGCATCACCGACATCGCCCTCCACCCTACCGACCAGGGCATCATCTATGCCGGCACCTCTGTTGGCGGCATTTTTAAAACAACCGACGGCGGCGACAACTGGGAGGTGGTCTTTGAAGACGAAGGCGCCATTTCAATCGGCAACATTGCCCTAGCGCCCTCTTCCCCCAACGTAGTCTATGCCGGCTCGGGCGAAGCAAACGGCTCGGCCACTTCGGGGGCCTTTTTCGGCGACGGCATTTACAAATCAACTGATGGCGGCGAGAACTGGGAATACAAAGGTTTGGAAAACAGCCAGCACATCGGCCGCATCGCCATTGACCCGGCCAACGCCGACCGGGCATACGTGGCAGCAATGGGCACTTTGTACGGAAAAAACGAAGAACGGGGGCTTTACCGGACACTCGACGGCGGCGACAATTGGGAAAAAGTCCTTTACCTCTCCGATTCCACAGGCTGCATTGACGTAGCCCTCAACCCCCAAAATGCGGACATCGTTTACGCCGCTACCTGGGAGCGCATCCGTATGCCCTGGCAACGGCGCTACGGAGGGGCGACCTCCCGCATTTACCGCTCCTTCGACGGCGGCGACAACTGGGAACTATTGACCGACGGCCTGCCCCAAAGCAACGAAAGCACAGGCAAGATCGGGCTCGCCATTTCCCCTTCCGAGCCAAATATTTTATACGCCTGTTACACTACCAACGTCATCACCAACCAATTCGACGGCATCTATAAATCAACCGATGCGGGCACCTCCTGGCAGCGGATAGACGACGGCAGCATAGACAACGTTTTCTCTTCCTTCGGCTGGTTTTTTGGCAACCTCCGGGTTAACCCCCTGACCAGCGATGACCTCTATTGCCTGGGTCTGATTGCAGCCCGCTCGCTCGACGGGGGCATGTCCTGGGACAACGTCACTTCCAATATGCACGTTGATTTCCATGCCCTTGAAATACACCCGCAAAACCCGGATTTCATCGTTGCCGGAAACGACGGCGGCCTTTACATTTCACAAAACGGCGGCGCCGATTGGGCACATGTAAAAGGCATCGCCAACAACATGCTCTACAATTGCGAAATTGACCAGCTCCAGCCCGAACGCATCTTCGCGGGCGCTCAAGACCAAGGCACCATCCGCACCCCGACGGGCAGCACCGATGATTTTGAAAAAATACTCGGGGGCGACGGTTTCCAGGTTTTGGTAGATCCAACGGACAACAATTTTGTCTTCGCCGAATTCCAGTTCGGCAACCTCTACCGCTCCGAGTTCGGCGGCGACAACATGGAGTTCATTTTCAATGCCGACCCGCAAGACCGCACCAATTGGAACACCCCCATCCTGTTGGCCCCCGACAACCCGACGACCATTTATTATGGCGCACAAAGGCTCTACCGAAGCACCGACCGGGGCGACAATTTCATGCCCATCAGCAACGACCTTACCGATGGCCAACACCCCAGCGGCAGCTTTTCTTATGGTACCATCACCACCATTGCCGTTGCCCCTTCCGACCCGCAGACCATTTATGTCGGCACCGACGACGGCAACGTGCAGGTCACTTTCAGCGGCGGCGACAACTGGCAAAACATCTCCGAAGGCCTCCCCGACCGCTATGTCACGCAAGTGGCCACCAGCCCCACCGACCCCCTTACGGCCTATGTCACCCTGTCCGGTTACCGGAGCATTGACTACCTCCCGCACGTGCTGACCACCACCGACGGCGGCGAACATTGGAGCGACATTTCCGCCAACCTGCCCGAAATACCCATCAACGACATCATCGTCCATCCCGACTTCCCCGGCCTGCTCTTCATTGCCAACGACATGGGCGTCTGGTTTTCTGAAAACAACGGCGGGGAGTGGAAAATACTCGGCACCAACATGCCCTTCACCGTGGTCAACGACCTCGACCTGCACGCAGACGAAGCCTTTTTGCTGGCCGCTACCTTTGGGCGTTCCATGCTAAAATACGACATCAGCACACTCGGCGCCGTTCCCACAAAAGAACAATTGTCTTTTCAGCGTTCGCTAAATATATACCCGAACCCGGTGCTTGGTTTCACGAAAATTATTTTTGAAATGCCGAGGGGAGAAAAGGGAAAAATCGAAGTTTTTAACCTGAACGGAAGTTTGTTGAAAACTATGGCCGACCAGTATTTTCTGCAAGGTAAAAACGAGGTGGAAATTGATTTTAGCGGCTTGCCTTCGGGCATGTATTTGGTTCGGCTGGCGGCGGGCGGGCTTGTTTTTACGAAGAAGGTGGTGAAAAATTGATTATGCCAGAAACAAAGGGCGTCGCCCATTGCTGCCCAAAACAAAAAAGGTATCCGCTCAAAACCACATGGCCTTCGCTCGTTCCGACAACCGTGGATATATATCCTTGGTTATGCCAGAAACAAAGGGCGTCGCCCATTGCTGCCCAAAACAAAAAAGGCTTTCCTTTTGGAAAGCCTTTTTTGTTTTGTTCGGACTTCCGTCCGAATTACAGGCCCGCAATCTGCTCGTTCCGTTTCGGTGTCAGCAGCCATATTTTTCCATAATGATGAAGCCGGGAAGCCATCCTTTCACCGGGTGCGCCCACCCCGCAATACACATCTATACGGCCAGCCCCTTTGATAGCCCCGCCCACATCTTGCGGCAATAAAATGCGGTACTCGTGGTGAGTGACCTTTCCGTTTTCGGTGACCGGCATGGAAGCCAAAAGCACACTGCCCGCCGGGAAATACTTGGGGTCGGCAGCGACTGAAATCGCCTTCATCAAAGGCACCCGCCCCGCCCCTTTCACCAAGCCTTCGGTCGGCGAAAAGAAGGTGTAAGAAGGGTTGGAATGCAAGATGCTGTCCACCAGTTCAGGGCGTTTTTTCAAAAAACGTTTGATCCCGGCAAAGGTGACATCCCCGATCTTGAGGTCTTTCCTGTTTTTGAAAAAACGCTGGATGTTGCGGTAGCGGTGCCTGTTGTGCCCCGCATATTTAAACAATTTCCGCTCGCCCGTGTCCACAAAGTCCACATAACCAGAACCTTGCAACTGCATGATGGAAATATCAACGGGGTTGGCAGCATAGGCCAGTTCCAGGCCGAGGCCGTCGAGGGCGCCGGCTTCGATTTCGCTTCGGCTCGGTTTCGGCCCATCCCAATCTTTTGGGTAGGCATAAATGGCATGGCGGTACTTGTTGGTCTTTTTGGCCTTTGCCTTCACCACGGGGGTATAATAACCGGTGAAACGGACATTGCCCCGCTTGTCGCTGCCCCACACCTGGTGGGCTTCGAGGCTCTGTTGCAAATCAGCAGGTTGGCTGCCCTCGCTTTGCAACAACAGGTCTATCACTTGCCCAAAATCGCTGCGGCTCGGATGGAGGTTGCCAACGGCCTGTCCGTCCCTGAACTTGCTGGAACGCAGCACCCGTTTTTGGTGCTTGAGGGCCAAGGCCACTTCTTCGGAAATAACGGGGAAGCCCAGGTTTTTCCAGTCGGATTTTTCAAAAACTTCCGCTTTTTTAGTGGAATTTTTGACCTTGCCATTATTAAAGGTAGGAGTCAGGTCTTCGGTCGGAAGGTGAAGGCGGTCTTCGGAAAAAGAGGGTTCGGGCTTGTCAAGGTTTTGAAAGGAAATGGCCAAAAAGGCAATGCCGCCCAGTACGGCCACTGGTTTGAAATTGTTCATGGAATACGGTTTAGGATGCTTATTTCTCGAATTATTGGTCACTAACTGTTGTAACCTTACGCATGTGTCGGAAAAAAAGTTACTTACAGCTTTCGATAATGCAAGGATGTAATTCGGGTTCATAGGTTTTTCAAATTTGGTTTACGTGCGGGTTTTGGTCACTAACGCACAAAGCTCTGTAAAAGTTGGCTCATCGGTAAAAAAAATATCCCGTAACTTATTAATTATCAATATTTTATATTTTACAAAAACCAAATTGATGTTGCCGCGCGAAAGGGGCACAAAAAAAATAATTTGGGCAAAATTGTTTTTACAAAAGAAAAAACTGGATTTGCGCAAAAAGCAGGAATCTCTTTTTTTTCAAAAAAAATGCTTTTGCAACGGATTATTTTGGTAACCAGCATAGGCCCATCTTTTAAAAAAAGCAAGGTAGTGGTAAAAAGTACGTGATGACCAGCCTTGGTTAACTTGTAAAATTCACGGTAGTGTTAATTTTGACGTGATTTTAAGCACTTAAGCCAAGCCCCCGTCTCCGCTGCTTTGTCATCCGCCTTTAGGCGGATCTGTTTACGTTTGAAGTGCAGCCATGCAGCCTCCCTAACGTGAGCAGATCCGCCTAAAGGCGGATGACAAAGCAGCGGAGACGGGGGCTTGAGTGCTTGGAAATCAGATAAACATGTTTCTGCCTATCACGTCAAAATTAACACTACCAAAAGCAATAAGCCGCCAATGCCCTGAATTTTAAAATTCAAGGTAGCTTTGCCCCGTCCGCACCGCCCTTCCGAAAGAAGGCCGATGCGGAAGGCATTTACCAATTCCATTTAAAAAATGAAAAAAATACTCGTAGCCAACAGGGGGGAAATTGCCCTCCGTGTCATGCGCACTGCCCGCCGCATGGGCATCCGGACAGTGGCCGTTTACTCCGAAGCAGACCGCCGCTCTCCCCACGTCCTCTTTGCCGACGAGGCGATTTGCCTCGGCCCTCCGCCCAGCAATCAATCCTATTTGCTCGGCGGAAAAATCATTGCGGAAGCAAAACGGCTCGGCGTCGGCGGCATCCACCCCGGCTATGGTTTTTTGAGCGAAAATGCCGCTTTCGCAAAATCAGTGACCGAGGCAGGCATGGCCTTCATCGGCCCCTCTCCCCGTTCCATTGAAGTAATGGGCAGCAAATTGGCGGCAAAAGAAGCCGTAAAAAAATTCGCAATCCCGATGGTGCCAGGTACGCCCGACGCCATCACCGACGTGGAAAAAGCAAAAACCATCGCCCAAAATATCGGCTATCCCATTTTGATAAAAGCATCGGCGGGCGGCGGCGGAAAAGGGATGCGGGTAGTGGAAAAAGAAGAAGACCTCGCCGACCAAATGGAGCGGGCCATCAGCGAAGCGCTCTCCTCTTTTGGAGACGGTTCGGTTTTTATCGAAAAATACATCGCCGCTCCGAGGCACATCGAAATACAGGTTTTGGCCGACAGCTTTGGCAACACCGTCCACCTGTTCGAGCGGGAATGCAGCATCCAGCGGCGCCACCAAAAAGTAGTGGAAGAAGCCCCGAGTTCCGTCCTCTCCCCCGAAGTCAGGGCAGCGATGGGCGCCGACGCCATCAAGGTAGCAAAGGCCTGCAACTACACCGGTGCAGGCACCGTCGAGTTCCTCCTCGACAGCAACCAGCAATATTATTTTTTGGAAATGAACACCCGCCTGCAAGTGGAACACCCCGTGACCGAAATGATAACGGGCATTGACCTGGTAGAGCAACAGATCAACATTGCACGGGGCGAAAAACTGCCGTTTTCGCAAAAAGACCTGCGCATCAACGGCCACGCCATCGAGCTGCGAATCTATGCCGAAGACCCCTACCAGAACTTCATGCCGAGCATCGGCCAACTGGAAACCTACCAACCGCCAACGGGCAAAGGCATCCGCGTGGACGACGGCTACGAAGAGGGCATGGACATCCCCATTTATTACGACCCCATGCTGGCCAAGCTATGCGTTTGGGGCAAGTCCCGCCCAGAAGCCATCCAACGCATGAAAGCTGCCATCGCCGACTACCATATAAAAGGAGCGGCCACTACCCTCCCCTTCGGAAAATTTGTGCTCGCCCACGAAGCATTCACCAGCGGCCGTTTTGATACCCACTTCGTGAAAAAATATTTCTCGAAAGAAGCCCTCGAAAACCTGGAAAATGAACACGGCGAACTCGCCGCCGCCCTCGCCCTGCATGTTTATTTGAAAGAAAAAAAACGGCTGAGGCCGGTCTTCAGTCCGCAGTCTTTCAGTCCGCAGTCTTCAGTCTGATCGGAGTCCTACCTAAAACATGGAAATAAGACCAACAATTTTCAAGTAGGATTCCAGTCAGACTGAAGACTGCGGACTGGCGGACTGAGGACTGAAGACTGCGGACTGCGGACTGAAGACTGGATTCAAGTCACCTTCGCCTTCCGGACGATCCGGTTGAGCAGTTTTGGGAAAAAGCGTTTCACATAAACAGCGAGCACTTCTTGGCCACCAAAAGCCACCTCTTCCTTTCCCCGGTAGGCGGCGTCCGCTATTTTTTTGGCCAAAGTTCCGGGCGGCATGCCCTTGCCTGTGGCGTCGTCCATCGTGCCTTGCGCCGAGCCGTCGGCAGTGAGCGCATTTTTGCTGATGTCGGTGCGGATGAAGCCGGGGCAGACCATGGTTACTTTCACATTTTCCCGGAAACACTCCGCCCGCAGGGTGTCGAAAAAGCCGTGCAGGCCATGCTTGGCAGCCGCATAACTGGAGCGCATCGGGGCGGCAAATTTGCCCATCAAACTGCTGATGACGATGTAATGCCCGCTCCTGTTTTCCAAAAAATGGGGCAAGATGGCCTTGCTCAAAGCGATGGTGCCGAGCAGGTTCACGTCTATCATTTTTTTGTCCACTTCAAACACGGTGTCCTTTACCAGCGAGCGCTGGGAGATGCCCGCATTGTTGATCAGCACGTCCACCTTGCCGACTTGGTGCAGCACCTTTTCGACGGTGCCGGGCAGGGAGGCATGGTCTGCGATGTCGAGCGTTTGGATGATCGTTCCGCTGCTGCCGCAACGGTCGGCCACCCGCCGGAGCGCCGCTTCTTTGCGGGAAGAAAGGATGAGCTTGGCGCCCTGTTTTGAAAATTCATAGGCCATCGCCTCGCCGATGCCGGAGGAGGCGCCGGTGATCCAGACTGTTTTGTTTTTATATTTCATCCGATTTTGTTTTTCTGAAAAAGAAATGCTTTGCAATGCTAACCTTTCTTTTGAAAACGGAGGCCTTTAGAGGCCAGAAAAATAAATGGCCCATGTTGCACAATGGTCAAATTTAGAAACCATGAAACAATATACTGAAGCAAAATAAAACCCATCTTTGCCAGCACATTTTACAAAAAAAAACCGTAACTGTTCAGCACCCAAGACATATTTCCCGCAAAGTCCCGCTAAGGTTTCGCCAAGTCACGCAAAGCAAGGCGAGTACACGTATAGCTTTGCGTGACTTGGCGAAACCTTAGCGGGACTTTGCGGGAAATATGTCTTCATTTGCCCGTGCTGAGCAGTTACAAAAAATCAATCATTGCCATGCCATCACACCGCAACCACACCTTCCCCGTCCTCCTTTTTTTCATTTTTATTTTTATAAAATCAAATGCGCAGACCGAACGCCCCCACCCTGCCCCGGCCGACATTGCCAATGCCCCCGAATGGGCGCAGCAGATGTACTCCGAAAACCCGAACGTCCGGCAAGTGGACAGTGGCTTTATGCGCTGGCGCAAAGAAAACCCCACTGCCAGAACCTACCACACCCGGTTCTACAAACACTGGCGCAGGGCCATCGGCAGCGATGTGTCGCCCGCAGGTTTTTGGGCGCCCCCTACTCCCCAACAGGAGGCCAACAACTTCCGTAAATGGCTGGAAACCAGAAACATAACCCAAAGCCGCAGCACCCAATGGGAAGCCCTCGGCCCATTCCAAACATTTGCCGAAGGCGAAGAAAAAGAAGTGTCGTGGCAGGTGAACGTCTATTGCCTCGACCAGTCCATTTCCGATCCAAACCTCCTTTACGCAGGCACCGAAAACGGCGCCCTTTTCAAAAGCACCGACGGGGCCGAGAGCTGGACGCCCATGACCAACGACCTCGATTTGAAAAGCGTCCGGGCCATCAAAATCCACCCCACTGAACCCGGCATTGCCTTTTTTGGCGACCGCCACAATGTTTATAAAACGACCGACGGGGGCAGCACTTGGGAGCTGTCGCTCAACCTCAACAACCTCCGGCCAAACGATATTTCCATCAACCCCGCCGACCCACAAATTGTCATGGTGGCTGCACAAAAAGGCCTCCACCGCTCCACCGACGGCGGCGAAACTTGGACGCAAGAATCCACTGGAACTTGCTGGGACATGGAAGTGAAGGCCGATGACCCGAACACTGTTTTTTTGTTGCAAACAAATACGGCGACCAATCTCTGCGAATTTTTCAAGTCAACCGACAGAGGCGAAACGTGGGTGAAAAAAACCGACGGCTGGATTGACCCGGCGGCCAATTCCACTGCCGACAATGCCGACAAAGGCGCCCGCCTCGCCGTCACCGATGCCGACCCGGACCGCCTTTACGCCGTCCTCATCGGCGCGTACAACGATGGGGTCAACGACAACAACTACCTCGGAATTTACCGCAGCGACGACGCAGGCGAAAGCTGGTCGCTGCCCAACGCCAATGCCGACGGCGGCCCCGGCGGCCCATACGAAGGGGAGCATTTCTGCCCCGTCACCTTTTGGTTCAACGATGCACAGCGCTACCCCAATGCAGGTTCGGAGTACAACCAGGGTTTTTACAACCTCGCCCTCGACGCCTCCGATTCCGACCCCGATGTCTTCCTCGTCGGCTTCCTCAACTTGTTCAAATCTGAAAATGGCGGAACGACCCTCGAACGCTGGGGCGGCTATGGCGGCGGCCCCGGCTGGCAGCACCCCGACATTCAGGACATTGACATTGCAGGCGGCAATGTGTGGGTCTGCTCGGACGGCGGGGTCAACAAATACACCGCTGATTTCAGCAGCCATGCTGCAAAAAACAAAGGTTTGAGCGGCTCTGATTTTTGGGGCTTTGATGGCGGCTGGAACGAGGACGTGCTCACCGGCGGGCGCTACCACAACGGCAACACCGCCACTATTTACGGCAGCTATGCCGACGGCGAATACATCCGCCTCGGCGGGGCGGAGTCCACCACGGGCTACGTCCACCCAGCGGGCGGCAGGCGGGTGATGCACTCCGACATCAGCCCCAAAGTGTTGCCGCTCAATGTGCATGGGCCGACTTCTGGTTTTACTTTTACCACCTACCCCAACGAGGGCTATGCTGGCAACAACGAAAACACTTCGGAAATAGAACCCGACCCACGCTGCTATAACCACCTCTATATCGGCAATGAAAACACCCTGCAAAAGTCGCTCGACGGGGGCATTTCTTGGACGACGCTGTTTACCTTCGGAAATGATCCGGCCAGTATAGTAACGGGCATTGAGATCAGCCGCAGCAATCCCGACGTGATTTATTTGATTCAAAATGACAGCAATACAAAACTTTGGAAATCCAGCAACGGTGGACAAAACTTTACCGAAATCACGCTCCCCGGCCTTACCCCGGCCGGTGCCTTTATTACGCTTGACCCATTGGACGAAGGCCACCTTTGGCTCGCTTGGAGCAATGGTGGCAATACTAATTTCAAGGTATTTGAAACCTCAAACAGTGGCTCAACTTGGAACGGCCTGACGACCCTAACCTTGATTGGCCACCGACCCGAACAGATACTCCACATCGGCGGTACGGACGGGGGCATTTACCTCGCTACCAACTTCGGTGTTTTTTATAAAAACAATACCATGAACGACTGGCTGCCCTGCTCGGAGGGGCTGCCTGCAAAGGCCAGGGTGAACCGATTGGTCCCCTTTTACGCCAAACAAAAAGTACGCATCGCTACCTATGGCCGCGGCATCTGGCAAGCCGGTTTTTATGAAACACCGACCACCGTCATTGCCCAGCCGACCGTTGACAAACTCGTGGCCAACTGCGCCCGCGACACTTTTTATTTCGATGATTTCAGCATGGTTGACCACAACGGCGCTACTTGGCAATGGGCCTTCGACCCCGCCCCGCAATACGTCAGCGCAACGGATGTGCGCAACCCAAAAGTGGTCTTTGGAAATGCCGGCGACTACACGGCCACCATGACCCTGAACGGCGGTTCCACCAAGTCGCTCAACCTAAAGGTAAATGCCAACTGCGATGCAGAAACCATCCCCGGCAATGCCCTCAGCCTCGACGGCGACGGCCACGCCGCTGCCCTCGGCAACCTCAACCTGAACTCCAACACCGTGACCATCACCTGCTGGATAAAGGCCGACCCCGTGCAGAAAAACCGGGCCGCTTTTGTGTTTGCCCGAGGGGGGACTACGGTGGCCGGCATCGGCTTCGACACGGGCCTCCGCCTCAGCTACCACTGGGATGGCTCGCAGTGGTGGTGGGACTCCGGCATGGACGTTCCAGCAGATACCTGGACGCACATCGCACTGGTCGCAACTCCCTCTGCCGCAACGATTTACATGAACGGCACCGGCATCACCAACAGCGTTGCCCATGCCCCCGAAGCCTTCGACACCCCCCTGCTCATCGGCTGGGACCCCAACAGCAACCAACGCCGGTTCACTGGTCTCATTGACGAGGTGACGGTGTGGGACAAAGCCCTCTCGCAAGAGGAAGTGCGCGAGCTGATGCACCTCACCAAAGTACCTGCCGACCAACCCCACCTCGTCAACTATTACCAGTTCAACGAAGTGGACGGACAGGTGATGGACCGGACAGGCGTGCGCCACCTTTCGCTGGCAAACACGGCCTCCCGGACTGCCTCAACGGCCCCGCTTGGAGGCGGGGTGAGCAGCCGCATGACGGTGGACGCCGGCGGGGATTATTCTTTTGGTGAAACCGGCGTGGCCATCGAATTTGCCGCGAATGCAGATTTGCCGCAAGGCGAAATTGTGGTCAGCCGTATTGACCTTGCGCCCGACCAATTGCCCAATGCCTCGCCGCACAGCCAGTCCTATTGGGTGGTCAACAATTACGGTGAAAACCAAAATTTCGACCCGCCCCTTTCCATCCGTTTTGCTGGCTACGGCGACATCGCTGCGGGCACTTCCGCCCCCGGTGATTACCTCCTTTACACCCGCAGTGCCTTTGCCGACGGCGACACTTGGCTCTCCCCGCTGGACGAGGGCGACGAACTGGTGACCGGCACCGACGGGGCTGTCGTTTTTTCAAATAACAATGGCGTGGAGCAGTTTGGCCAGTTCGTTATCATGCAGGAAGAAGCGACCCCGGTGGAGTGGCAGGACTTCCGGGCAGCCCTCCAGCCCGACCAATCGGTGCGGCTCTATTGGACAGTGCAACAGTCACCCGACGTTTCTCATTTTATCATCGAAAAAAGTGGGAACGGCACTGATTTTCAGTATTTTACAAAAATAAATGCGCAGCATGTGAGCGGCCTGCGGAGCTATCAGGCAACAGATGTGCGGCCCCTCCGTGGCCTAAATTTTTACCGCCTTCGGCAAATGGACGAGGAGGGCAGGGCCGTCTATTCTGCAGTGCGGACAGTGCTGGTGGACGGGCTGCCCAACGAGTGGAATGTTTTTCCCAACCCCCTGCCTCCCGGCGAAATATTGAATGTCAGGACGGACTATCTCCGCCCCTACCTCTTCCGGCTGATGGCGCCGGACGGGAAATTGCTGCTGCAAAAAGAGGCGAAAGGAGATGCGGCAATCCCCCTGAACGGGCTGGCTAAAGGCGCCTACATTTACGAGGTCGTTTCGGAGAAGGGGAGGTCGAAAGGGAAGTTGGTGGTGGAGTGAGGGGCAAGTATTTGAGGCGGTGGCCCAACGTTTCGAAGGGACTGTTCATTTACCTAAATGAGTTATGGGTAAGGGAAGCCCCAGCGGGGCGATAATATTTGTAGGAATCATGGACAAAGCCCTTCCATAGCCCCAGCGGGGCGGCCATGTCAAACGTACTCCGGTTGTAAAACATGGCCGCCCCGCTGGGGCTATGGAAGGGCTTTGTCCATGATTCCTACAAATATTATCGCCCCGCTGGGGCTTCCCTTATCACGTTACCTGTGTCATGCAGTTACCGATTAGCACCCTCGAAATCCCTTCGGGATTTCGAGGGTGTTAAACAATTACGTCATGCTGAGCATAAATGATTGATTGTGAGCGTGTTTTTTTTTTCAAAAAAC
>DROJ01000268.1 GCA_011321935.1 Bacteroidota bacterium
TTAAGAAAGGACTACGAGCGGCGGCGTTTTGAACGCCGCACTTTCTCCAATCTTTAAATTTGAGAGAGGTGCGGCGTTCAAAACGCCGCCGCTCGTAGTCCTTTCTTAAAAATAGCGGAAGCCATATTAAATATTATTCTAATTTAACACTCTCAAGTTAGCCTGCCCAATAAATTGGGGCGCTACTTTGGCCGCAGCCCCAGCACCTCCTCCATAAACGCAAAAGACTCCTTCCTCACCGATTCCAGGTCTTTGGAATAAATCTTCGAAAGCACTACATGTTCCCCGGCATCCGGGAAAGCGACTTTCCTTTTTTGGCCTTCCGGCGTTGATACGTTTTTATAAAATTCCAGCATGTCGGCCACCGAAACGGTGTGGTCTTGTTCCTCCTCGTTTTTATAGTAATAGCCCATAAAAAGCGGCTGTTTTACCTTTTGCCAAATGGCGGGCACCATGGTCGTTTCGATCAGGGATTTTAGGCAGATCAGCCCCTCGGTGCGGTAGGTGGTCGTCCAGTATTGCAGGGCTTCCTGCGGCGGGCTGAAAGAGTGGTACTTGCCCATGATGGCCTCCGATATCTGTTTGCCCCAGGGGGCGGTCAGCAGTTCGGTACTGTTGTCGTAAATGTCAATGTTCGGGGAATACAGCAATTGGGCATGCACCAGTTCTGGATTTTGCGCAGCTAAATAAATGGACAAAGTACCGCCCGTAGAACAGGACATCAGGATGGTTTTTTCGCCGATGAGGCGGCCAATGGCAAGCGCCTCTTTTGCCGATTCTACCAAGTCCTTTGGCGTCAATTTGAGGAAAGAATCCTTGCTGTTGATGCCATGCCCTGCCAAGCGGGAGAGGAAGAGGTTGGCGCCGTAGCGCTTGGCGAGTTCCTCGTGGATGGGGTCGCCTTCTTCTTGGCTTGCCGACCAGCCGTGCAGATAGACTATACTATAAGGTGTGCGCCTGATGGAGTCCGCCCAAACGATCCTCGCCTCGTTGTCGGGTTTCAGGTTTTTGATGGCCGCCTCTTTTTGGCTGATGTACGCATCAAGTTCGGAAAGCGGAATGTGCAGGGCAGCTACTTTTCCGTCGAAAGTCGGGTAGGAACGCCGGGGGCCTAAAAGGACGGCAGCGAGAAGGAGGAGAGGGATGAGGTAACGTTTGCGGATTTTCATTTTCAATTGATTTTAAAGAACGATGGCAAGGGGGATTTGCCCTTGATTTAATTTTGTCAAAACCAACTCAGATAGGATTGAACACAGATTGAACTGACCGAACTGGTTTTCACAGATTTATTAACACCGCAGGTAATCTGTGAAAATCAGTTCGATCAGTTCAACCTGTGTTCAATCCTATTTGGCAAGTTATTTTTGCTCCAGCAGCGGTCACTCCGCCACCTTTTTCAAAACATCCAAAATGCTCCCGTAAACCTTCCCCGGCTGCTCCAAAAAGGCATGCAGATTGGTCCAAACGGCCTCCTCGATGTCCTCCTCCGTTTGCGGTGTCAGCTCATTTTGGGTGGTTTTCATTTTGAACCAATAAGTCTTTTTGAGGATGCGGCGGCCTTTGAGGCGGTAGGTATGCCAAGTGTCGGTGAGGTGCTTGCCGAGTACCAGTTCGGTCAGCCCGGTTTCTTCTTCCACTTCCCGCAGGGCGGCCTCTTTTGGTGTTTCGCCTTTATCTATTTTGCCTTTCGGCAAATCCCAATGCCCTCGCCGGAAAATCATCAGCACCTTGTTTTTTTCATTAAAAACAGCAGCCCCGGCGGCCTCTATTTTTTTGTAAATACCTTTGAACGCGGTCCATAATATTTTCGGGTCATCGTGAAAAACGACCACCCGTTCAAACCGGCTGGTTTTTTCCAGTTGGTCGGCCACGTTGAGCAGGAATTTCTTTTTGCCCGCATACCTAAGTATAAGTATTCTTTCGCTTGCCGGGCCAAATTGTTGCGCTTCTTCGACAGAAGTAAGGAAGAGGGGCGTCCCGTTGATGTAAATTTTATACATTTGCCGTCATTTTTAAAATTGCTTGGCCGAGGGTTGAAGGATTGAAAGTAAGTGCCATTTCAAACGGTTATTAATCAACCGCTTAGATTTTGGCACGGCCAAAGCATTAGCCACTAAAGATTCGAAAAGGAAAGCAGGAATTCATAATTTCCGTCCCTTTAAGATCAACAATACCGAGTAGTGAACATTGCATCTGAAGTCGCAAAACATTTGCTGCAAATAAAAGCAATTAAGTTAAGCCCACAAAAGCCTTTCACTTGGGCTTCGGGCATCCAGTCTCCAATATATTGCGACAACCGCATTACCCTGTCCTATCCAAAAATAAGAAAGCTGCTGAAAGAGGGGATGGCCGAAAAATCGAAAGAATTCGGCAACTTTGATGCCGTTGCGGGCGTAGCAACAGCAGGCATTGCCCACGGAATGATGTTGGCCGATGCCCTCTGCCTGCCCTTTGCCTACGTGCGCAGCAAAGCCAAAGAACACGGCAGGCAAAACCTGATCGAGGGGGAATTGCAAAAAGGTGCAAAAGTTTTGGTGGTGGAAGATCTCATCTCGACGGGCGGCAGCAGCTTGGCAGCGGTGAGTGCATTGCGGGAGCACGGAGTGGAAGTGGTCGGGGTTTTGGCCTTGTTCACTTATAATTTTGAAAAAGCAAACAATGCGTTCAAAGCGGCAAAATGCCCACTGAAAACCTTGTCCAATTACGACGTGATGATACGGGAAGCCCTCGCCAACAGGTTCATCAATTTGATTGACGTTGACCTGCTGACGACTTGGCGGATGAAAGTAGGGGTTTAGTTATCAGTTATCAGTGATTAGTGATTAGTTATCAGTGATTAGTGATTAGTGATTAGTGATTAGTGATTAGTGATTAGTGATTAGTGATTAGTTATCAGTGATTAGTGATTAGTGATTAGTGATTAGTTACCAGTGATTAGTTACCAGTGATTAGTTACCAGTGATTAGTGATTAGTGAATATTTAGTTATTAGCGGTCAATGGATATTTGGACTACCGATCACTGCTCACTGCTCACTAATCACTGCTCACTGCTCACTAATCACTAATCACTAATCACTAATCACTGGTAACTAATCACTAATCACTGCTCACTAATCTTCCACCCAAAACCATTCTAAACAAACTAACAACAGACCGACGGTGGCCTCGAAGAGACCGGAGGTTTTTTTAAAACAAGAAAATAAAAGGATGTCATTGATTACGGCCAACTCAGAAAAGTTCCTGAAAAATTACCTCAACAACGCCTCTCCGACTGGCTTTGAAGCCTCTGGGCAAAAGCTCTGGCTAGACTATTTGAAGCCATATATAGACGAGTGGCACCTCGATAATTACGGCACAGCCTATGCCGTCATCAACCCCGGTACGGGCTACAAAGTGGTGATAGAGGGCCATGCCGACGAAATCTCTTGGTTCGTCAATTTTGTGACCGACGAGGGCTTTATCCACGTTATCCGCAACGGCGGCAGCGACCATCAGATCGCCCCGTCCAAACGGGTGAACATCCATACCAAAAAGGGGATTGTAAAAGGCGTGTTCGGTTGGCCGGCCATCCATACCCGCAACTCTGAATCGAAACTGACGCCAAAATTGACCAATATTTTTATTGATGTCGGCGCAAAAGATAAAAAGGAAGTGGCCAAAATGGGCATCCAAGTAGGCTGCGTCATTACTTACGAAGACGAGTTCATGGTACTCAACGACCGCTACTATGTCGGGCGTGCGCTGGACAACCGGATGGGCGGTTTTTGCATCGCCGAAGTGGCCCGCCTTTTAAAAGAAAACAAAGTGAAACTGCCCTTTTCGCTTTATGTCGTCAATTCTGTCCAGGAAGAAATCGGCCTGCGCGGGGCGCAGATGATAGCCGATACCATCCAGCCCGATGTCGCTATCGTTACCGACGTGACGCATGACTCGAACACTCCCCACATCGAAAAGAAAAGGATCGGAGACGTGAAATGCGGTGAGGGGCCGACGGTAACTTTCGCCCCGGCCGTCCACAACAAACTCCTGCAAATGATACTTGATACGGCGGAGAAAAAGAAAATCCCCCTGCAAAGGGAAGCCGCTTCGCGGTCAACGGGAACGGATACCGATGCCTTTGCGTACAGCAACGGCGGGGTGCCTTCTGCCCTCATTTCGCTGCCGCTGCGCTATATGCACACCACGGTCGAAATGGCGCACAAATCGGATGTCGAGAATGTGATAAAATTGATTTACGAAACTTTGCGGAAGATAAAGAAAGGGCAGTCGTTCAAGTATTTTTAGAGCGGTGGGCAGCCCATAAAAAAAGCCGTTTGTGGAATACACAAACGGCTTTTTTATTTTTAAAAATTATCCAAAATCAGTTGCATCCCAGTTCTGTTCTCGACAGTTCGTCATTGTTCGGGAAACAATTGCCGGAAAGTACAGCTTCTGGCACATGCCGGTGATATTCGTGGTCGTAAAGCGAATGCTCAAGAAATAAAACCACTTTGTCTATTTCCTCCTCCGTCAATCCAAGTGGACGGAACTGGGGGGCAATTTGCGACTGCGGGACAAGCGCATTTTCTTTTTGGGCAACATTGAAATACTTAACCACTTCTTTCAACGACCGCTTGCTGCTGCCGTGAAAATAGAAGCCCCCGCCTTTCATATTGTACAGGCCAGGTACCTTGAACTTGTACATGTCCTCCTCTCTTTTTGTGAAGCCGCCGCGCCCTTTGTTCCTTTTGTCATCAATTCCGGTGTTGATGGCCTCGTCGCCGGTTTCATAGAGGTCTTTGACACCGATTGCGTAAAATTGAGTTGGGTTGTTGAGCGGGGTTCCGTTGTGGCATTTATAGCAGCCTGCCTTGCCAAAGAAAAGCAGCGCACCTTCTTTTTCTTCGTCCGACATGGCTTGTTCATCGCCTTTCAGCCAGTGCTGAAATGGTGCATCGCTGGTAATCATGCTCCGCAAATAGGCCGAAAGGGCAAAGCTGGCAGTCAGTTTTCCATATCTTTCTGATTCGGGAAAATTACCGAACACGGCATTGAAGTAAGGTTTGTACCCCAGGGTATCAATGATCGTTTCATTGATGTTCATCCGGTGCAGTGCAAAGCCTTCGATGATCTGGCTTTCCATGCCACTAAGGCCGAGGCGGTTGATCTCGGTGTCCCCTTCCCACACGTCTTCGGTACCGATGTTGTTGTCTCCTCCGCCAAATTTGCCGCTCCAAGTGGTGTTCGGCACATAAGCGGTGTTCATCACATTGAGTGCCCTTGCACCCTGCACATCTGGCTCGTCGTTGTCGTAGAAAAAGAGCTTGGTGCGCCCCTCTCCGTTTACGCCAAAACCAGCGCCCCCATCGGCAATGCCCTGCGCCCTCCCTGGCATAAAACCGGCTTCTGGGATATGGCAGGTGGCACAAGACCACGTTCCTTTGGATTCTTCAAAAAGCGGGTCGAGCGCAAGGCCGGTTTCAAAAAACAACATGCGGCCCAGTTCTACTTTCAACTCTGTCAGAGGATTGTTCGGATCGGCAGGTATGGAGGCATAGTCACCATAGTCAGGCAAAATGAAGTGGTCGGCATTTCCGGTCGGAGAGGCCTTTGCCAATGCTGCTCTTAGGTCAACATCTAGCGGATTTTTCAGTTCATCAGAAGAGCATCCATATAAAACAAGGACGAATACAAATACTCCTAGTGCGTACTTTTTCATTTCAAAGTATCTTATGTTACGGGATTTATCTCAAAAATTTTTAAACAAAACTTAAGGCAAAAATTCCACTAATAGTAAATTCAGCGGAAACAGTAACTTTAATCGGGATCGGAAAGGATTGTATGTTCAAGCCAAGTTGCAAAAATAGTGCACGAAATGCAATTTAACAAAATCATTGAAATCTAAATCACTTTTCGGCAGCTATTTTTTCGCTGTCGCTAAATACGCAGCCTGTTGATAGCCCTCCTGACCGAACATGTGATCTTGTTTTTACATCTTTTAAGGGGCAAAACTTGCTACTTCAAAACAAACGTTTAAATTTGGGCTTTAGCTGTCATTTGTTGTTCATTTTCAAGCATTTGCAAACAATCAACCCTTAACCCCGTAAAACAGATCAGCAAGAACCAAATACTCTTTTCCTATGAGGAACAGTCAATCTCCTTCGGTTTATTCGATTTACAACAATTCGCTTCCGTTTTATCTCGACCGGGCAGATATTTCAATGGTTGCCGATGAAGTGAGTGCTTTTGCCAGTGGCTTTATTCCCAGCCTTTTGCAGGGCAACCTTATTTTTCAGTTTGATTCTTCTAGCTTGTCTGCCGAAAAAATGCGGCACCTTTATTTTGAATCCCGCAACCACGCAAAGGTCAGCGGTGCCAAAACATTCGGCTTTGGGTATCCCCACCTGATCGACACTTTTGAGGGTGAACTGATGGTCGCGCCACTGTTTATTTGGCAACTGCACCTCGAACCCGCACAGACCAAAGTGGATGCTTGGGTCTTAAAGTTTGACCAAGAAAGCCACCTCCTGCCGAATTATAAAGTGATCGGTTATTTGAAAGAAAAATTTGATATAGATTTAAAAGAAAAATTCCTTTCACTCATTGCCGATAATAAGGTGAGGCCCGAAGACCTGCGCCGCTTTTGCCAAGAATTGGCCGACCGCTTTCATTTTGAAACGATAACCGGGGAAAACAATTTGGTGGCATCACCGGGCATTGACGAGATCGGTGCATTTACCGAAAAAGGGGCAATCCATTGGTCGGGTGTGTTTGGCATTTATCCGCCGCAGCACACCAATTGGAAAGCAAGCGACAAGAAACCGGAAGATGTTTTCGTGCCGGGTGCAAAAAGCATTGAAAGCGATGCTTTTGTATTTCCTTTTTTAGCTGCTGACCCTGAACAGGTTACGTCCGTTGAAGTAATCAACAAGAACTCCATGTCAGTGGTAGAAGGCATTGATGCTTTGGGCAAGACGCAGGCATTGTTGAACCTGCTTTTTATGGCGCTGTCGCAAGGCAAAAAATGCTTGGTGGTTTCGGAACGGGCGCCTGCGCTGAAAAAAACGCAAGACTTGTTGGCCCGTTCTGGCTTGCACCAGCTCCATTTTTTATTGACCGATGCGCTGAACGACAAAACCCCTCTTTTGGAATTGCTGCGGGTGGCAGCTAAAGGGACGGGCAATGCCCCACCGTTTGACCAAAATGACTTTCAATTCAAAAAGAACAAATTTTTGCGGGAGCAGCAGCGCATGGTCGAGGCTTACCAAGCCGTGAAAGAAAAGGTTTTTGGGGACTATAATTGGACGGAGACGGTCGGCCTGTTTTTGAAAAACAACAAAGTCGAAGGCAAGGAACTGTTGGGCAGCCACCTCAACAGTAAAAAGTTTAAATTCGACAAAGATGAACATGCGGCACTGAAAAAAGGCGTCGCTTCCAGCTTCCCGCTTTTTCAAAAAGTGAAGACCTTAAAACACCCCTTGAGCAACCTCAACGATAAGGTTTTCCAGCAAGTGACGGCCGACAGTGGCAGGGCGTATGTGGAGGAGCAATTGGATGTTTTTACCAAAAAATCCAGCGAGTTGCTCCACCAATATATTAACGGGATAGACGCATACCGGGCAAGTTTGAAAAATCATTACCAAAATTATGTGAACGAAATAGAGGGGCTTTTTTCTGAAGTGAACGATAAAATACTGGGCTATTCCGATAAGTTCGGTGCTGATTTTAAAAATGCGAGCATCGGTTCTTTCCGTATCCCGTTTTTGTTTTCTGCAAAAAAGAAAAAGGTGGTGGGCGCACAAAACGACTGCGCAAAAAGCTACCAAAATCTCAAAAAGGCATTTGAGGCCAATCCATATTTTGAGTTCCAGTTCGGTGCCGCAAAAAACGGGATGGACATGCCCGGGGTGAGCGAGAACCTGAAATCTTTCCGGGAGGCATTTGTTTTCTGGAAGTCAAAATTGGACGGCAACATCCAAGAAGAGGTGAACCGCCTGAACAGCAAAACGGCGCACCCAAGCCTCGGTGTCAAAGAAGAAATAACCCAGCTTGAATATTCGCTCGACCTGTTTTTGGAAGAACTCAACGAGGCTGGCATTTACCAAAAGCCGTTCGAGAACAAGATGCTGACCGTTCCACAACGGCAAAAATACCTGGAAAGCATCATCGAACAGTTGGAAAGCACTCAGTTGAACCTGCGCGATTTCCCGATATTTTACCAATGGCAATCAAACTGGCTGGAAATGGGGCCGCTGGGCCAAAAAGTGGTGAAAGCATTGGTGAAGGTAAAGCCCAAAAATTGGCTGGCCGCTTTTGAAAGCTGGTATTTCAACAGCTTATTGGAAGGCAGGAGGACGGATAAATTGGCGGACAACCCCGGTTTGGTTACCAATTATGCACAAGCATGGCATGGCCTCAAGCCGCTTATGTTGCCGCGGATATTGAAACACTGGGAAGGCCAGCAGGCAAAATGGACAAAAGAACTGCGCCGGAAAAACAAGAATAAATACAAATTGATCTTTGAAAAAGGAGGGCATAAAAAAGCCGCAGCTTTATCATTGCACGAAGTGCTGGAAGGTGGTTTTGAAGCCGTAACTTCTTTTTTGCCCGTTTTATTTGTCACTCCGCATGTTGCGCTGAACGTTGTCCCGAAAGGCTTTCTTTTCGATTACGTGATCTATGAAGAGGCCAACCGCTTTACCGTTGAAACGGCGACCGACATCGCTGGCCTCGGTAGGCAGGCTGCCATTTTTGGCTCGAACGACAACTATGGCAACGAAACCAGCCTGCTGCAATACGCCCTGGAAAACGGTGTGCCGTCCGTAGCCATTACCAACCGGTACGAGGCTCCTGTCCACCGGTCCCAGATGGCCAGCAGCGACGAGCATGCTTTTCATTTTGCCAACAAATATTTTGTGGACAACCTGGAAGGGCGTTTCCATGAACTGGAAGGCACGAACGATGTGGAAGCGCAGCACATCATCCGCCTGCTAAATCAAGTAAAACAGACGCCTCAGCGGATATACCCGACGGTGGGCATCGTTGCTTTTACCATAGAGCAGCGCGACCTCATCTCTGCTTATTTGTTGAAATTGAAACAGCAGAACGTGGTCGGCAGCGAGAAGATCAGGCAGTTGGAAAGAAACGGGATGGGCGTCTATTTTGTGGAAGAAATCTTCGGGCAGCAGTTCGATATTTTGATCCTTTCCTGCACTTACGGAATGGTCAACCTGAAAGGAAAGCTGACCAAGAAAGTCATGTTCCTCAACAACCCCGAAGGGGTCAGCCACATGCACATGCTCATCAACAAACCGGTGCAGCAACTGCACCTGGTACATTCGTTTCCAGAAAAACAGGTCGAGGCGTTCAAAGGGAAAAAGTGGGAAGAGGGGACTTGGTTGTTGGCGCATTTTATCACTTTGGCCGAAGCCACGGCCAATGGAAATGAAGCACAGGCAAAAGCCTGCATGGAAGCCATTGGAAAGAACACGCCGCGGGCGGCTGGGAAATTTGTTTTGGCCAATGAAATTGCGGATGCTTTGACAGCCTATGTTGATCCAAATAGATTGGTCGTTAATACCCGCCGGGGAGATATTCTGCTGCCCTTGTTGGTAAAACCGGCCAACGTTTCACAGCCCGAAACGGTCGTCCACCCAGATGGTTTTTTTGCGGACACAGAGTACACTTCTGGCATTTGGGAGCAATATCACCGGAACAATCTCCAGCAAACGAAAGTGAATTATTTACCGGTATGGTCGGTCAACTGGTTGGAAAACCCTTCTCTGGAAGCAAGGAAACTGGCAGGCCAGATCATCCGTTTTGATGGGCAGTTCAAAGATGGTGGGTTGAGTGAAAAAGAGAAAGAAATAAATGAAAAATGAGGGGTACCCCCTATTCTTTTAATCTTTCAAGCAGATCACGAAACTTCCCAATCGGCCCCTCGCCCTTCCGAAAGAGGGGGGAATTATGCACAGCATCCTCCACGGGAGTCCTTTGGGAATCCCCCCTCTTTCGGATGGGCGAGGGGCCGATCCAACAGATCCGTTCATCTACATTGAGTAATTAAAACGGCAGCTTGTTTTTGTTTTTATAAAATAATCCGGCTTCTTTTCTTTGGGCGCAGAATTAATTTCTACCTTTGCCCTCCCGATGGGGAAACTACTTACAGATCCGATGCTGATTTTAGCATTCCCAAATTGAAATAGACACCCCCTTTTATCCCCCACTTTGGGAGGATCATCCACACGTTATCATTTTGGATTTAATTTGACGCCTGTAAAGTGGCTGTAATTAATAAGGCATAATGGAATTTGAAGCCAGCTGATTTTTTTACAACTATAGTACACCCAATCGTGATTCAATCACTACAGGCTTCATCAAAAAAGCCCGGCAAAGGGAAACCTGCCGGGCTTTTCCATTTTTTGAGAGAATGAGAAAATGAGAGTTTGAGAGAATGAGAGAATGAGAGTTTGAGAGCAGTATTGAGAAGCGGCTCTTTGGCATTCGTTCGAGCAGCCAAAGAGCCGCTTCTCAATACTGCTCTCAAACTCTCAAACTCTCATTTTCTCAAACTCTCATTTTCTCAAACTCTCATTTTCTCAAACTCTCATTTTCTCGTTTCAGGCGGAGAAGGAGGTGCCGCAGCCGCAAGTGGAGGTGGCGTTGGGGTTGTTGAACGAAAAGCCCCGGTTGCTGAGACCTTCCACCCAGTCTATTTCCATGCCGAGCAAATAAATGGCGTGTGCTTTTTCCATAAAAACACGGAGCCCGTCTATTTCAAATTCGTCATCTTTTTCGGTTTTTTCATCAAAACCAAGAACGTAGGTGAAGCCAGAGCAGCCACCTCCCTTTACACCTATGCGGACGCCGTGCTTGGCGGAAATGCCCTGCTCGTCCCTGATTCTTTTTAGTTGCTTTATAGCTCCTTCCGTCAATGTGATTGGTTGAGTCGTAGTCACTGCTGTTCGATTTTTTTTAATTGGAAATTTTATATTTAAATGTCTGGCGTTCCTTTATGCCAGGCAGCCATTATTGAAAACAAAGTTATACAAATAATGATTGGATTTGAAAAACACCGATAAAGCTATATTGGTTGAGGACGGAAATAATTTAAAAAAAAATGGGCGGGCAAGCTATTTTTGCGGCCAATTTTTCAGGAAACAAAAGCAAACCTAAAATTTACTCATGCAAACCTTTATTACTGTAATACTTGAAATCGTAAAAATCAGCGTCCCTGCATTGATCGTTTTTTTCACTGTTTATCATTTGATGAAAACCTATTTGGAAAAACAATATCAGCTAAAGAACTTGGAGTACAAACAGGGACAGCAAAAAACAACCATTCCGTTGCGGCTTCAAGCATATGAGCGCTTATCATTGTTTTGCGAACGCATAGCCATTCCGAGCATTTTATTGCGGCTGAGAGAGGACGATCAAACAGTGGCTGAATTGAGGCTGAAATTATTGCTCAATATCCAACATGAGTATGAATATAACATCACCCAACAAGTATATGTATCGGATCAATTATGGCAGATCATCAAGATTTCAAGAGACGATACATTGACCATCGTAAACGGGGTAGCTGAAAAACTCGACCCTAAATCCCCCTCCTCCAACCTTGCAATTGGCCTCCTTAATTTTATGGAGAAACAGCCTGTAAGCTCTCTTGACAAAGCCTTGGTTGCCATCAAGAAAGAAGCCGCTATTTTGATGTGACAATTATAGCCACTTAACTAGTTGATTTTCAATACCTGTCCGGTAAGTGGTTGATTTTCAGTGATTTAAAAAATGGAAAAAGCTATCTTGCTGATTATTAGCAGGTTAACTAAATGTTAAATGCCATTTTATACATTATTGAAAAAAAATTTTAAAAAAGACATAAAAAGGCACTGGAAGTTGGCAAAAAAAAACCCACCTTTGCAGTCCTCCAATCAAAGGAACGATCCATGTTCCTTGTTAGCGACCTGAAAGTGTAAGGGCACATCACAGAGCTTTCACTCGGAGAATTTCCTAATTTACTGATGCTTCATAAACTGTCTGGGAAGACAGGAGTAACTTTAATTTCTAACTTTCAACCAAAATTAGGAGAATGGTAAAGGATTGCGTAACAGTATGGGATAACTGTCTCCAGATCATTCGGCGCAACGTCAATGGTCAGAGCTTCCGGACTTGGTTTGAACCCATCCGACCTGTCCGGTTGGACAACCAAGCGTTGACAATTCAAGTGCCCAACAAGTTTTTTTACGAATGGCTTGAAGAGCATTATGTAGCACTATTAAAAATGACAATCCGGAAGGAACTTGGTCAACGGGGCAGGCTCGAATACCAAATCCTTACTGGCAACCAGACCCGGAAACGGGAGTTGGTGGCCGAAGCGGCACCTTATACAAATGGCAACGGTATTGCCAAAGGCAAAAGGAATGGCCTGGCGCCGGGTGGTTTGGACACGTCCAATATCAAAAACCCGTTTGTCATCCCGGGCATCAAAAAACTGAAGGTTGACCCTCAGTTGAACACCACTTATACCTTTGACTCCTTTATAGAAGGTGATTGCAACCGCTTGGCGAGATCGGCAGGGCAGGCTGTCGCCAAAAAACCGGGAGGGACTGCTTTTAACCCGCTCGTGATTTTTGGGGATGTTGGCTTGGGCAAAACCCACCTTGCACATGCCGTTGGCAATGAAGTGCTCCGAATCCATGACAACAAGCGGGTACTCTATGTCTCTTCCGAAAAATTTACAGGACAGATCATTGAATCTATAAAGAACAATGCCGTCAACGACTTTGTGAACTTCTATCAAATGATAGATGTGCTGATTGTTGACGACATCCAGTTTTTGGCCAATAAACAAAAGACCCAAGAAATTTTCTTCCATATTTTCAACCAATTGCACCAAAACGGAAAGCAGTTGATTTTGACTTCTGACCGCCCACCCAAAGACCTGGACGGTATGGAAGAACGTTTGATTTCCCGGTTTAAATGGGGGCTTTCCGCTGATCTGCAGATACCTGAATTTGAGACACGGGTAGCTATTTTGGAAGCAAAAATGAACAGGGAAGGGGTTGACTTGCCGCACGATGTGGTCGAGTTCATCTGTTATAATATTCAAAACAATATCCGTGAACTGGAAGGCGTACTGGTCTCGCTCATCGCCCAATCTTCGCTGAACAGGAGGGAGATAGATGTTGAACTGGCAAAGGATGTGACCCGTAATTTTGTCACCCAGATAAACAAGGAAATAACCCTCGAATTTATCAAGAGCCTCGTTGCGGATCATTTCAAAGTGCCTGTTGAAAAATTGGGCGGTAAAACGAGAAAACGCCAGTTTGTCATAGCCCGGCAGCTTTCCATGTATCTGGCAAAACATTTAACGGACAAATCACTGAAAGCCATCGGTCAGATGTTTGGTGGCCGCGATCATAGTACGGTCATTTACTCCATCAAAACAGTGCAAGATTTGATGGAAACGGATCTGATATTCAAAGACACTGTTTCAGTTTTGGAGAAAAAAATCAAATTGAGCTTGAACGAAAAGTAGCGTACGAGAGTTGGATAGGTGTATTCAGAAAAAAAAGGAATAATCTTTTTTTTTCGTTTTGGAAATATAAAACTTCCTAATACATTTGCCGCCGCTTTCTAAGAAAAGCGAAAGCACATTGGAGACGTGGGTGAGTGGCTGATCCGCCAAAGGTCGGATGCTAAACCGGGCGGTCTTAAGATTTTTAACATACAGAAATATGGAGACGTGGGTGAGTGGCTGAAACCACAGGTTTGCTAAATCTGCAGTCTGGGAAACCGGGCTCGGGGGTTCGAATCCCTCCGTCTCCGCAGAAAATTCGACGGCTTTGAAACAAGTTTTTTTTTGCCCGTCGTTTTAGCCAACCGCTTCAATGAAGGAAGCGGAGACCAATAAAACCAAAAATTTTACGGGGTATAGCGCAGTCCGGTTAGCGCATCCCGATTTGACATCGGGAGGGTCGCAGGTTCGGATTCTGCAACCTCTTCGGTGAAAGATGATTTTTCGGGGTATAGCGCAGTCCGGTTAGCGCATCCCGATTTAGATCGGGAGGGCCGCAGGTTCTCCCACCGCTTATGCTTAAAGCTATAAAGCAAAGATATTTTTCATCGGGGCGTGGCGCAGTCCGGTTAGCGCATCCCGATTTGACATCGGGAGGGCCGCAGGTTCTCCCACCGCTTATGCTTAAAGCTATAAAGCAAAGATATTTTTCATCGGGGCGTGGCGCAGTCCGGTTAGCGCACCTGCTTTGGGAGCAGGGGGCCGCAGGTTCGAATCCTGCCGCCCCGACACAGGAGTTACGAATTGATTTCGTAGCTCCTTTTTTTATGTCTATGCAGTGTCGGTGTGTCGGCATTTGAATCCTGCTACCCCGGCCTAAATGTCAAGGGGCTACGAAATTCATTCGTAGCCCCTTTTTTTATTTTCCAGCAAGGGTATTTCGCCTGTCAAAAACAGAAGCAGTGCCCGAGTGCCTGCCTTTTTTCTTCCTGCTTTTGAGGCGTCGAAGGATGTTCCTTGCGGCGAGGTTGCCCGATTCCACAGCGCCGTTCATGGTGCCCTGAAAGTTGTGGGAGCAATGCTCTCCGGCAAAAAAGAGGTTCTCCACGGACTTGCCTTCTTCTCCGCCAAATTTGGCATATTGGCCGACCTTGTAGCAGGCGTTGCTGCCGAGACTGTACTTGTAGTCCTGCCAAGAAAATTTCAGTGCCTGCCCATCAAAATAACTGGAGATGCCGGGATAGATTTTATTGAAAGAAGAAAGGCTTTTCATGGCTGCGTCGGCAGTGCCCATGCGGGTGAACAGGTCGGCCTCTTTGCCCGCAGGGCTGACGCAAAGCACGTTCGATTTAGTGCCTTTTTTGGGGATGGAGTCGTTGCCGTAGCCGAAGGTTTCGTCGGAAAAGGTGAGGCCGTCGTAGCCCTGCTTGCGCCAGGGCTTTTCATCGAAACCAAGCAGTAGCCGGCCTTTTTTGCCATAGCCCAGTTCATTGATAGCCTGTTGTTTGCGTTCTGGAAAATGGATGTCGCATTCGATATTGCGCAGCACCGAGAAAGGCAGTGCGAGCACCACAAAATCTGCTTCGACGGTCTTTTTCCGCCTGCCGTTCTTGAATTTCAGTTTGTACCAACTAGTGTGCTGGTGCAGGTGGACGAGGCGGTGCCCGGTCAGTACTTTGCCCCACATTCTGGAAGCCAGTTCTTCACAAATAGACTGGCTGCCTCCTTCGATGTGGAGTGATTTCAAGCTGTTGGAGGGGTGGTATTGGAAGCCGCCACGGAATGTTTTCAGGAGGTTCATGGCCGACTGTTCGCTTGCCTCCAAGCCATTTTCGATGGTAAATGCTTTGCAGAGAAACTCAAAGGCGAGCTCGTCCACGTTTTTGCTTTTCAAATATTCGGGGATGGACATTTCATCAAAATGCCCGAAGGCATCTGCGTTTTCCCAAGTCAACCATTTTGGCAGAGCCTCTATATCTGCTTGGATACTTGCTTTGAACGAGCGGAGTGATTTCTCCAGCTCGTCGAGCGGCACATTCTGGTTTTTGAAAAAAACCTTGATCGGCTGCAAGCGGCTGTTGGGGGTGGAAGCCGTTCTCACTTTCAGCTTGAGTTCCCTTGCGAGCTTGATAAGGTCGCGGTGGTGCGAATTGAAAAAACTGCCGCCAACTTCGTTGATCGTCCCTTCTTTTTGAAAATCTCGGACGGTATGGGTGCGGCCACCTATGCGGGTGGAGGCTTCATAAACAGTGACGTCGTAGCCTGCTTTGGTCAGGCGCCAGGCGCAACTGAGGCCTGCAAGTCCAGCGCCGACGACCACGACGCGGAACCGCTTTTTTTTGAACAAAGAAGCAGGGATGACCGGGGCGCAGCTCAGTGCGATGGCCGTTTTTGAAGTGTTTTGCAGGAATTTTCTTCTTGAAGGGGAGAATTTTTGATTATTTTGGGGCGGGGTGTTGAGGATGTCAATGGCCCATCTGAGCCAATCGGTGTTTGTCGTCCGCATTGTTTGCTGGGTTTATGTGTTCCGGCGGGTAGGTGCAAGGTAGGAATAATTTTTTTATACCAAAA
>DROJ01000269.1 GCA_011321935.1 Bacteroidota bacterium
AAAAATGGTGCAATAATACTCCACCGCCGTATTGTCCTGCGTAATGGGGCCGCCGGAAGACCGTTGTTTTTCGGGGTCGTTGCGGGTCAGGTCGGGGCTGATGACCTGCCAACTTTGCCCCTCGTCGGTAGTGACGTGGAGGTGGTTGGAAGCGGTGTACAGTTTCTTCGGGTCATGCGGCGAAAAGAAGATCGGGAAGTTCCATTGAAAGCGGTATTTCATGTCCTCCACGCCGTGGCCCATCGGGTTGTCCGGCCACACGTTCACGTTGCGCTTGAAGCCCGTTCGGTGGTCTTCCCGCTGCAAAAGTCCATCATAACAGCCGCCGTAAACGATGTCATTATCCGTCGGGTCAATGGCGATGTGGCCACATTCGCAGCCCGCCGAAGTCTCCCAATCATCGGTGCCGATAGCGCCCCCGTCCGAGCGGTGATTGATGCGCAACGTGCTGTTGTCTTGCTGCGCAACATAGATGCGGTAGGGAAAATGATCGTCCGTCGTCACCCTGTAAAACTGGCCGGTGGGTTGGTTGTGGTAAGTCGTCCAGGTTTCGCCGCCGTCGTAGGTAACCTGTGCGCCGCCGTCGTCGGCAATGGCCATGCGGCGGGGGTTTTCGGGCGAAATCCACAGGTCGTGGTGGTCGCCGTGGGGTGCGTTTCTCGCTTTAAAAGTCTTGCCGCCGTCCTTTGATTTGTGGTAGCGCACGTTCATCACGTACACCACGTCCTCGTCCTGTGGGTCGGCATAAATGCGGGAATAGTACCAGGCGCGCTGCCGCAAGCTGCGGCTGTCGTTTATTTTTTTCCACTTTTTGCCGCCATCTTCCGAACGGAAAAGCCCCCCTTTTTCATTTTCGATGATCGCCCAGACCCGTTCCGAATTGACGGGCGAAACAGTCACCCCGATAATGCCGATTACGCCTTTCGGCAAACCTTCGTTCCGGTGGATGGCCTGCCAAGTGGAGCCGCTATCGGTACTTTTATACAGCCCCGAACCTTCTCCCCCGCTCGACAAACTATAAGGTGTGCGCCTCACTTTCCACGTCGAGGCGTACAAAATGCGCGGGTTGTTGGGGTCAAAGGTCAGGTCAACGGCCCCTGCCCCGGCATTGGCAAAAAGCACCCGTTCCCATGTCGCACCTCCGTCCATGCTGCGGTAAACGCCCCGTTCCTGCGTGTCTTTAAATAGGTCGCCGAGGACTGCCGCATAAACGATGTCCGGGTTTTTTGGGTGGACAATGATGCGCGGCACATGGCGGCTGTTTTCCAGCCCGGCATGCTTCCAAGTCTTGCCCGCGTCCACCGATTTCCAGATACCGTAGCCATAAGAGACATTGCCCCGCACCGTCACTTCCCCGCCGCCGGCATAGATCACGTTGTGGTCGCTTTCGGCCACCGCTATCGAACCGACCGAGCCGCCAAAAAAGCCGTCGGAAATGTTTTCCCAAGAACGCCCGCCATCTTTGGTTCGCCAAACGCCACCGCCTGCGCCACCAAAATAATAGAGGTTGGGCTTGCCCGGCACGCCCGTTACAGCCGCCGAACGCCCGCCCCGGTAAGGGCCGATACTGCGCCATTGGAGTGAGTTGTATATGTTTTCGTCAAATGTGACAGCAGGTGCCGGGCGGTCGCTTTTTTTCTTTTTTTTGTTTTGTGAAAATAAAAAAACCGGAAAAAGGAACAAGCCGAGCAAGATGGGAAGGAGATAAGGTCTGCACATAGTAATTGTTGTTTTACTGATGAGAATTGAAATTTTTGGCTTGCATTTCATTTTGTCGCTTTCCATTGGTAGCCCCTTTGTCCCCAGCAGGGGAGATGCCTGCCCGCTGCGACAAAATGAATTGCAAGCCGAAATTTTGGCAAATTAAAGAATTGAGGGAGGACTTTGCAAAGCAGGGCGAATGTTTCCCGCAAAGTTTCGCAGAGTTATACTGATCCATAATAGGTTTTGTGCATTGTGGGCTGATGCTCTCCGCATTAGGCGGACTGGGGGTGGGCGATGGCAAATGCACAAAGTGACGTGAATTATGGATGTATTTGGCTGATGGTCAATCATTTAGCCCCAGCGGGGCGATAATACCTGCCTGTCCATACGGACACACCGGCAGGCAGGTATGTCCGTATGGACAGGCAGGTATTATCGCCCCGCTGGGGCTTCCCTTATCCATAACTCACGTTAAAGTGGTGAAGTATGACCTTCGCCTCCGCAACCAACCCGTCCGCACAGGTTTCGATTTTACAGAAAGACGCACCCGTCATTTAAAATGCGGACATACCCCTCACCTTGGCCCCCCCGATATCGTCACCTTATATAATAAGGCCAAAACCATGGGCATCGAAATCACCTACCCCATCACCGATGAGCCGTGGGGCGTGCGGCGTTTTTTTGTGAAAGACCCGAACGGGGTGACGGTCAATATTATGTGCCATTGAGGTGACGCCTTTGCGCGTAGGGTATGTGGGAGTGAAGAAGAGCCTGTCCCGAAGCATTTTAAACATTAAAATATAAAACATATTAAAATTTACCCAATTTAGGGTATGCCCTTTTTGGCAACTTGGAAACGTTTTTGAAAAGATGACGATAAATCTTAATAACAACCAGAAGAATTAAGAAACCATAGATTATCTTTTTAACCAGATTTTGAGATAAAAAATTAAAGCGAGGGCATCTAAGCATACTTTGAGAAAACCCATTTTTTTTTAGCCCTTGCTTCTCCTTTCCTACTTCTATTTTCTACATCTAAGACTCAAGAAAAGAACTGTACGGTTGACGGCCTGTGGCTGTCAGTCAATGGCTTCCCGTTTGACAAAAACGGCAGACCATTGACTGCGCTCCCATTTGCCTCACCCGTGCAGCTACTCCAAATTCTTTAACTTCAAACCCGATCTCATGATGAATCCGGTAGTTACTATCTCAACACACAAGGGGCTTAATTTGGCATTGATCATAGCCGCCTTTCTTTTTTCACAAAATGCTTTTGCGCAGCCGACCCCGGCCATTACGGGCGAAAGCACTCCATGCCAAAATGGGGAATATACCTACTCAACACCTTTGGTGGCAGGTTCGACCTGGCTTTGGTCAACATCGCCCGGCGGTTCCATTGTCCAGACCAACGGAAATTCCGTGGTGGTTGAATGGACGGGCAACATGAACTCTGACCAGTGGGTCATGGTATCAGAAACGGACGCTGCCAATGTCTCGGCCTCCGACCAGTTAGCGGTCGCGATAGCCAACAGTGTGCTTTCTTGCGAAAACAACGTCAACGTGTCCATTGACCTGAACGGAACGGCCACCATCACCCCGCAAATGCTGCTGGACGGAAACTACTCCGGCTACGGCAATTTCAGCGTGGAACTGACCTCGCCCAACGGCACTTCCTACGGCGACGTCTTGACCTGTGCAAACATCGGCCAGTCCATAACAGGGCGGGTGACCGACGTCTGCACGGGCAATTCTTGTTGGTCGAACATCAACCTGGAAGACAAAAAAGCCCCCGTTTGGGACTGCCCTCCGAACGCCGTCATCATTGAATGCGATACCGACATTGACACCTTGCCGCACCCATTGGTAACCGACAATTGCGACACTGATGTCTTTGTTACGCTCACTGGCATCCAGATAGACAACAGCGACGTTTGCATGGGCGTCTCCATTACCAGGCACTGGATCGCAAACGACGATTACGGCAACGAATCCTATTGCACCCAGTTGTTGCAGATACTTCCGGCGCAAGACCTCCGTTTTCCCGACGACCGGGTCTGGCTTTGCGACCAATACAACCTATACCCGAACATAACCGAGCCTACTGCTTATACCGGCGACCCCCTTACCAGCGGTTCGGGCATACCGCTCGGGGCGCAAGGGCCTTACTGCCCGTACAGCTATGTCAGCCACGACGACACTGTATCTGCCTGCGGCAACACCTTCAAGATAGTCCGTACTTGGACGGTACTCAACTGGTGTACCCAACAAGTAGTGACCCAAGACCAATACGGCAACGACAGCGAGCAGCTTATCAAAATCGCTGATTTCACAAAGCCGCTCATCACTGCCCAAACGGTAGAACTCTCCATCACCGAACCGGGGGCTTCTGCCATCACCTGCCGTTCCCAAGATTTCATACCTGCGCCCGTGGTCACCGACAATTGCAACGAGGTCACTGTCCAGATATTTACGGCAGTGGGCGAAGCTGAATATGTCAATGGAGTGGACGGCTCCGAAGGCGGTTTTGTGCCAAGCCCCGGCCTCGGCATCGGCCAGCACACCATCACTTACAAAGCCACCGATGCCTGCGGCAACACCAATGAACTGCTTGTCTATGGAAATGTGGTGGACGACGAAGCGCCGATTGCCGTCTGCGACGAAATTACCAGCGTGAGCCTCGACCAATTTGGCAACTCGCTCGTTTATGCCGAAACTTTCGACGACGGCAGTTTCGACAACTGCTGCATCGGCGATATGCAGGTGAAGCGCATGGGGCAGCCCGACCTGTTTTTTGGCCCGGCCGTTCCTTTTGACTGCCTCGACGAAGGCAGCGACGTGCAAGTGGTGTTCAGGGTTTTCGATTGTTTCGGAAATTATTCCGAGTGCATGGTCATTGCCCAGGTGGAAGACAAACTCTCGCCGAGCTGCGTTGCCCCACAACAAAAAATCATCCCCTGCACCGAGCTGCCCCCCGATATAGACCAAGATTATGTGGAAAGTTTTGGCGAAGCACTGGCCTTTGACAATTGCAACGCAAGCATCACCGAAGCGCCTTTTGCGGTCAATATCAACTCCTGTGGAGAGGGGCACATCATCCGTTTTTTCTCTGCCATAGACGACGCGGGCAACCAGTCGCAGGGCACCTGCGAACAGCATATCTATTTCACCTCTGAATCGGATTGGCTGATAAGTTTCCCCCCAAATTGGTACGGCGAGTGCGGCGACAGCATTGATGCCATCGAAATTGTTTTCGGTGAATTTGCCTGCGAGAACTTGGTTTACAGCGTATCCGACCAGTTTTTTGCCATATCAAACGACAGTGCCTGTTTCAAGATAGTGCGCACCTGGGAGGTCATCAACTGGTGTACCTACGATCCCAACCTCGACCCCATCGTGATCCCGAACAATGAATTTGGGGTGTCGGTGGACGAAGAGGACTACAACGACTTTGGCCACTATACCTACCAGCAGATAGTCATGATCACGGACTCCATACCCCCGGTGCTTTCGGCTCCTTTCGATTATGAATTTTGCCGGGGAGATACAAGCTGCAGCGGCGGCGAGGTTTTCCTGCCCATCCAAATAGACGGGGAATGCACCACCGACATTGACGTGGTTTATTTCATAGACCTCAACAAGGACGGCAGCAACGACCTCAACGGAACAGGCATTTTTGAAGGCTTCATCCCCAACGGCACCCACTCCATCCGCTATCTGGTAGAAGATGGCTGCCGCAACGAGGCCGACATCGTTTTTGATTTTGAAGTGAAAGATTGCAAAAAACCTTCGCCCGTGTGCAAGGACGGCCTTGTGGTCGAAATCATGCAGACGGGCATGGTGGAGGTTTGCGCCGATGACCTGCTGGAGTACGCTGACGACAACTGTCCGGGCATCCTGAAAATCTCGTTTTCGCCCGACGTGTCCGACGTCTGCCATACTTTGGAATGCAGCGAACTCGGCCAAAACGCCGTGCAAATCTGGGCTACGGACGAGGCAGGCAACGCTGATTATTGCGACAGCAGGATCATTTTACAGGACAACATGCAGGTCTGCAACAACGGCCTGCCCATCTCCGGCCTGATCGCAACCAACCAGAACGACCCCGTGGGAGGCGTCAATGTGCTGCTGAACAATACCGATATGAACGAGGACTATACGACCTCCGAAACGGGCATGTTCGAGTTCATGGATTTGCCTGTCGGCAACGACTATTCGATCACTCCGGAAAAAGACGACGACTACTTGAACGGCGTCACCACTTTCGATCTGGTAATGATTTCGAGGCATATTTTGGGCGTACAACTGCTCGGTTCGCCGTACCAACTGATCGCGGCAGATGTCAACAATTCCCAGTCGGTCACTACTTTCGACCTCGTTGGGCTGCGCAAATTGATCCTCCATGTGGACGAAGAATTCCCGAACAACACTTCGTGGCGTTTTGTGCAAAAATCTTATGCCTTCCCCAACCCCAACAACCCCTGGGAAGAGGCCTTCCCCGAAGTCATCAATGTGAACAACTTCAACTCCGCCATCAGCGACGCAGATTTTGTTGCGGTGAAAATCGGCGACGTGAACAACAGCGTCAATGCCAGCGGCAACCTCAACGGAAGCACTGAAGACAGGGGCAACGGCATGTTGGAATTTGAAACGGAAAACGATTGGCTGGAAGCAGGTGAAACAGTGCCCGTCATATTCAGGGCAAAAGATTTTGCCAATGTCTATGGCTTCCAGTTCACCATTGATTTCGACGCAAGCGCCCTGGAATTCAATTCCATCGTTTCCACTTCCCTCACAAATGCAGAAAACTACGGCCTCTCCCTCTTGGAACAAGGTGCGGTGACCGCCCTCTGGTTTGAGACCACGCCCACTGTCCTCGCCGATGGAGAAGCTGTCCTGCACTTGCTTTTCAAAGTGAAAACACCTTGCTATATCAGCGACGCAATCAACATCAGTTCCCGCTATACCACTGCCGAAGCATACGTCGGCGAGGATATGGAAACATGGGACGTTGACCTGCAGTTTGGAGGTGGGACGACAGCAACCAAAGAGGCCGGCCTGCAAGGCTTCGCCCTCTACCAAAACATTCCCAACCCCTTCGCCCAAAAAACGACCATCGGCTTCGACCTGCCAAATGCCGCTACCGCTAAATTCAGCATTTACGACACCAACGGAAGGATCATTTTGGAAACAGAAGACAAGTACCCAAGCGGTTACAACGAAATCACCATCAACCGGAAAGCCCTGCCCACCAACAGCCTGCTGTTTTATAAAATAGAAGCCGAAGGCATGAAAGCGGTGCGGCAGATGACCTTGATCAATGATTAACCCCGAAGTGAATTCGGGACAAGTTGTTTAGTGACAACAAACTGGAATTGACCGAACATTAAGATAGATAGATTTGGAGTAAAGTTTTTGCCGTTCGCCTTTGTGGTGGACGGCTTTTTTTATGAATTATGGCTACGTTCTAAAACAAATATCTCCGCTCTTTTGTCATTCGTTTTTGGCGAATAATAAAAGAGCGGTCTCGGCCTAACGCAGTAGGGGCGTATAGCCCCTATTGCCGTTTTGGCCATTGTTCTGCTCCGTTTTTATTTTGTTTAATTTTACAATGAAGGGCTTTCTTATAAAAATAAAAAGAAGATTTTTATAAGCCCCCCCTTTTTACAATGTTCCAACCTTGTAATATTGAATTATTTTTACAATCTTTACACCTTGTAAAGATAAGCTAAAATTATCAAACATGGAAAAAGATAAATTAACTGTAGGCGAGGTTGCTGAATTGTTAGGGATTACCACAACCACATTAAGAAATTGGGATAAATCAGGTAAATTAAAACCAGAAAGAAATCCTGATAATAAATATAGACTTTACACTATGACTGATGTAAAAAACGTACTTAGAGAAAATGGAGTAATGTACCTTCCTTTCAAGGAATTGGAAGAAAAAGAAGACAAATCTGAACTCGGAATAAAAGAAATTAGGTCTCTAATCAGAAGGATGAGTGCGGCATTTAGAAATTCAGCAGGGGGAGGACTCATGGAAAGGTTTGAGGAAATAACTAAGCTGCTCTTTTTGAAATTATTTGATGAAAGCACCCATGCCAAAGAAGATTCTGTATTCCAAAATTCTAATTTAAGAAATTACTCAACTTTAAATGCACTATATAAAAAAGCTGTAAGTCAATTTGACCAATTACTCCTAAATGGGAGGGGAACATTAGGGGAAGACAATCGGGCAATTGAAGCGATTGCTCAAATTTTGTCTGATGTGAATTTGTCCAAAGCCAAAACTGATCTAAAGGGAATAGCGTATGAAGAATTAGTAAAGAATACATTTGAAAAATCTGAAAACCAACAATTTTTCACGCCTCGAACTGTTGTTGAATTTATAATTAACCTCATTCCAAAGAGTTCTAAATCTTTTTCTGTCTGTGACCCCGCTTGTGGTAGTGGAGGGTTTTTAATTGAGGCTCTAAAGTCAGGTTCAAAATCTTCTAACTTATATGGAATGGAGATTGATAAAAGGATGGCTTGGGTTGCACAAATGAATTTACTAATTCATGGCGGAACAAATGCAAAAGTAGTGTACCTGAGTGGAGATGGTGCCCTTGGCTTTGAACCTGAATTAGAAGAAAAAATTCCAAAAAGTGGATTCGATGTGATTATTACTAACCCACCTTTCGGTAGTGACTTTACAAATCAAGCTTCTTTAAATAAATTCGCATTAGGAAAAGGACGGTCTAATAGAAGACGAGGGGTTTTGTTTGTTGAAAGATGTATTAATTGGCTGAAAAAAGATTTAGGATATTTAGCTATTGTTTTGGATGATAGCATATTAAATGGTAGCGCAAATGAAGATGTTCGAAGATTAATTTTGAATACGTGCAATGTTGAGGCAGTAATTTGTTTACCTGAATCTACTTTTAAACCTTACGCCTCGGTTGAAACATCAATCTTATTGTTAAGAAGAAAGAAAAGCATAAAGGAAAGACAAAATAATTCCGTATTTTTTGCAAAGGCTAAAAATGTGGGAAGGAAACCTAATGGAGACCCTTTGTTCAAAAGAGATTCAAGTGGAAAATTAATTCTTGATAATGATTTAGAAGGAATATTGAAAAAATGGATTTCATTTAAGTCTGGAGAAAACCTTACTACTACTTCCTTAGAAAACTGTTTTATTTGTAGTTCTAATCAATTCACCAAAAACATGAAAACTGCAAATAGAATAGATTATCTTTTTCATCATCCTTCAAGATATGAAGCAGAGCAACTATTGATAAATTCAAATTATCCAATACGTAGGCTAAAAGAATTGATAGTTAAGCGGAATGATTCTTTAGTTCCAAATGTAGTTGACCCTTTAAATTCTTGGCGATATGTAGGCTTAGCGAACATAGAATCTAACTCTGGTCAATATGATGTGATAAATGTATTTGGTAATCAGGTGAAAAGTGCTGTAAGAAGATTTAAATATAACGATGTAGTCTTTTCAAAACTCCGCCCTGAGTTACGAAAAGTTTTTGTTTCTAAAGAGGATGAAGATGCTTATGTGTCAAGTGAATGTTTTGTTTTCCAAGTAATTGATAATGAAAAAATAAACGAAGACTATCTTGCCTTTATACTAAGAAGTGATATCGTCTATGGTCAAATAGTCTATCAAATTAGTGGAACTGGCAGACCTCGTATAAGTTCAAAAGCATTATTAAACTTATCTATTCCTATACCTCCAATTGAGGTACAGAAGGAAATTATTAGAAAACAGGTTAATGCTCGCAAAGAATATTTAAAATTTATTGAGCGTAGTAAGATTGAATTAGAAAAAGCTAATGATGCTATCTCTTTAGCCGAAATTGAAGCAAAAAATCTAATTTGTTCCTAACTACTTACTTATCTAACTCTTTTTGAACCTGTTATTTGGTGAGTGTTCATCAATGATTTTTAGAAAATCAAGAAATCTTTTAACAGCAGGAGATAAGCCTTCGGCATTTCTCCTTTTTCTATGTATCAATCTCCAAAGTTTTCCATAATTTCCAGGGTCAGGTACAAATACATCTGATTGCCCTCTTTTAGGAACTAATACCTGTCTTCCCTCAATTTTGCCTCCTGTCAATTTTAGTCTTTTATCTCTTTCCTCAACTATGTCTTTTGCAGGAATTACTAATGAAGTAAAAATGAATGGGTATTCTCCAATCTCTATTTTATCCGATAAAATTTTTTTCCATTTCCAACCAACAAGCAATATCAAATCATTTTCGTTTTCTATGTCTAAAGTTGGAACTCCAAATTTTGCTGCCTGTTCATCTGATTCAGCATCAACTGCTTTCATTTCGATTCTCAGTACACTTGTAAGTGTATTATCACGTAAATAAAAGTCTGGATATTCATGAGAAACGGCAAAGGTAAAGTAGAATTCCTCTCCATTATGCTCTCTTATGATTCTATCAATTTCTGTGCTTAGTGCATATTCAAGCATAGTGCCGATCCTTGTTCTAAAACTTGATAGCTGCCTTGTATTTGTCGGTAAGGGTTCTTCTGTTCTATTTCCTTTGACAAGCCTTCTGGGTGAAAATTCTTTATTGATGTTATCTGAAACAATTTTGACCAATTCGTCAAACCAAAGGGCGATTTCTTCAATATCTTTTGGTCGTTTGCTTAGTAATTCTTCTAATTTGTCCATTGTTATTCGTTAGGCAACAAATTCAGCAAAATTAATATTCGTTGCAATCTTATTTGAAGTTGGTTTTCTTTTTTTCTAATTGTGCAGAGCGGAGATATGGGGGCAAAATAGAGATATAATCCA
>DROJ01000270.1 GCA_011321935.1 Bacteroidota bacterium
GACCTTTCGCTGATCATAAAATCAATAAAATGGTTGTTTAAAAAAGACGCCCCTTTTTACATCAAACCGCAGATGGACACCGGCTTCGCCAAATGGATGATCGGTTTCATGCTAAATGCCGGCCATAAAAAAGTGCTGCGGAGTGTGGAGGCGAGGCACCGGCTTTTGTCAACTTCCAAAGAATTGTACCTCCGGTTTTTCAAAGATGAAAACATCAACTGCAACTGGTCGCCAAAGGGGTTTTTGTATTTATATAAAACAGAAAAGTCATTCGAGGGCTTCCGCCGGGAAAATGACTTTTTGAAAAATTACGGCTACGAGGCCAGCCCCTACACCGGCCAAGCCCTGAAAACGCTCGAACCTGCCGTAAAGGATTCCGTTTTTGGCGGCTGGCTGCAGCCGCTCGACAGTTGGCTCAAACCCGATGAACTGGTGGCGGGGCTGAAATCGCTGCTCCGGCAACAAGGCTGCGATATTTTTGAAAACAAAGAAGTGGACGTCTTTATGGGCAAGGCAAAACTGGAATCGGTCAGTGCCCTTTCGGGCGAAAAATATGCCGCCCGCCAGTTTGTGCTGGCAGCCGGTTCGTGGTCGCCGCTGCTCAAAAAACAGACCCGCCTCCACATCCCCATCGTGCCCGCAAAGGGCTATAGCCTGACCATGAAAAAACCGCGACTGGCGCCCCGTTACCCTTCCTATTGCACCGAGCGCAAAGTGGTTGCCACGCCTTTTGAGAACAGTTACCGCCTCGGCAGCACCCTCGAATTTGCGGGCTACGACAGCTCCATCAACCGCCCGCGCCTGGAGGCATTAAAAACCGGCGCAGCAGAATACCTCGTCGAACCTTTTAGCGATGAAATATACGAGGAGTGGTTCGGCTGGCGCCCCATGACCCCCGACGGCGTGCCCATTATCGGCCGCTCGCCCGTGCATTCCAACCTCTGGCTGGCCTGCGGGCATAATATGATGGGGGTGAGCATGGCCCCGGCAACGGGCAAATTGGTGAGCGAACTGATGACCGGAAAAGAAACTCATATTGATGCGGGGGCCTATTCTTTTTTGCGGTTTTGATTAAACCAACGTCGGCGGGTTTTATTCTGAACCATAATAGGTTTTTCCGAAGGGTCGGGAAAACCTTTTATGGTCGAGTATATACTGCACGACTTTAAAACCAATATTTCATGAAAAATAAATACCACCTTTTATTGCCCTTATTGGCAATTATATTTTTAAATAGTTGCCACGCATTGAACGTGGTGCAAAAACCGATTATATTCGACAAAACAAGAAAAGAATTAACGCTCGAATATTTGGAAAAAAGGTACGAAATAAAAAAAGACCAACCCACCATTGTCCCCAAAATAATAACCGTACATTGGACGGCCATCCCCACCATGGAAAAAACATTCGAGGCTTTCAACCCCGCCACCCTGCCCGATTGGCGGCCAGAAATAATAAATGCCAGCCAATTAAACGTATCATCGCAATACATGGTCGGCCGCGACGGAACGGTTTACCAATTGCTGCCCGATACCATTATGGCCCGCCATGTAATCGGATTAAATTATTGCAGCATCGGCATCGAAAACGTGGGCAACGGCACAGACCTGCCATTGACCAAAGCGCAATTAAAAGCGAATATTGCTTTGATAAAAAAACTCGCCAAAAAATACCCCATCGAATATATGATCGGGCATTACGAATATAAAAAATTTATCGGCCACCCATTGTGGAAAGAAGTTGACCCGGATTATTTGACAAACAAAACCGACCCGGGCAAGCAGTTTATGAGCGACTTGAGGCGGAAACTGAAGCGGCTGCATTTAAAGGGGGCGCCGGAATAATTTACACGTTCACTAAACTTTAGAAGTTTGCAGCTACTTAAGTGCCACGAGCCACCCCTTCAATATTATTTAATTCACTATGGGGGCGGAGAAGAATAAGTTTCGGATTTAGGGCGATTCCCCGATTTCACATCGGGGAATCGGTATAAATCCGAAACTTATTCTTCTCCGCCCCCTAAGCCCCGACTTCAGTCGGGAGAGGGCAACGTAGGAATCTGGGTTTCCCGCCTACCGGTACGTCCGCATGGACAGGCAGGTAACCCAAAACAAAAGTGAATATTTGTGGGTTGCCTGCCTGTCCATGCGGACGTACCGGTTGAAACTGGAGGTTAATGAAACCATACTTTGAACTACCTGAGTAGTGCAGTGATTCGTAATTAGTTGATTAGTGATTAGTTTGCCAAATCCTTGATAATGTGGCATTTACCAAAAAATAAATAGTCAGCTAATTACGAATCGAACCAGTAGTTTCATTCAAAGTTATCATCAAAAAACAAAACGCAGCGAAAGCCCTGCCGAAGCCCCGTTAATAAATTGGACTTCGGGGCGCATTGAAATTTGAATTTTCTCCCCTTTTGTATGGCGGTTGAAATGGTTGGTAAAGTCAAGGATGTCGTTTGGCCTTACTGCTTTTGTCACATAAATGATCGGGGCAGCAAGCATGACTATTGTTCCCCCGACGATCAGCCCGTAGTCAAGTTTTGGAGAAGGGTTGTTCTGTGTTGGAATATTGTTGTTGTTTTTCACAAAACCAGCAACCGTCAAGGATGCACCAACACCTGAAAAAACACCCAATATGATGCCTGCCTCCTGCTGTCTTTTCCGCAAGGATTGATATTCAGGTCGCAGGGTTTTGTATAGCTCTGGGTCTTGCGAGTGGAGATCGGTCATCAGTGAGCGGAGACCTCGGAGGCTGTTTTGGTAATGATAATCCCCCCATGTCAGGTAAGGGGTATTTTCATGGTATATATAATGGTGGTCAGTTTGTGAAAACAAGGTTGCAGAGAATGCGGTCATCAGCGAGAGCAGCAGTTTGATTTTCATGATAATATGATTTTTAATGAATAAAGAGAAAGAAGTGCCCGCAGGTTGTCCGTGCAGGGGCGGGTCAAATATAGCTGTTGATAGATGTTGCTGATTTATAAGAAGTGCTGTTTAATGCAACCTTAACTATTTTGCCATTTACAATGCTACATTTGGCAATTTATATATTTTTATAAATCACCAAAAGCGGGTATTTTTGCATAGATTTGGCAACTTATAATATATTATAAGTTGCCAAAAGCAATTATTTTTTACATAGTTATAGCA
>DROJ01000271.1 GCA_011321935.1 Bacteroidota bacterium
CTAATTGTTTTCCATGAAAATACAATTGGAAACAGTCACATTGGAAGCACTTAGTTGACTGCCAGCCCCTTGGTCCCTATACAATGTCTGTCCCGAATAGGTCATTGTTCCCGAGCCATCGGCATTCCCGCCTCGAATGGTAAATCCATCAATGACTGCCGCCGAAGTCAGGTTTGCGGTGACAAATACATGGAAGGCATTTTCAGTATTTCCAGAAAAAGACAAAGTGCTTCCCATACCTGTCACCACATCGTCATTATTAAAATCGGCACTCAGGATGGTCACGTTGGTCGCCGCATTGCGTTGGTTGAGAGCCGTTTCGGTGCCCGCAAAACCACCATAAATTTTCATATCATTTGCCCAATGAAAGGCTTTGTCCCGATTGTCGGGGGAAGCACCATCGGGCGGAGCGGTTGGCAGATAAGTGCCTGCCGCTATCCAAATATCCAATGTACCACACTGACTGTCCATGGCATCTTGCAAATTGGTAAAAGCATTTGCCCAAGAAGTGCCATCGTTATTGCCGGAGGCATTGGCATCCACATAAATGGCAGCAGCAGTACTACAAGTTGTAGAAAACGAAAATGGACCTGTCCATGTACTTACATCTCCCCCTCCGCAATCGGCTCGCACATAAAAGTCATAAGTTGTTCCGAAATTCAAGCCCGACAAAGTATAAGGATTGGAAGTAACGCCTGTTATCGTTGTACCCGAGCCTTGCGAGAAGCCGGTGCTTCCCCATTCAATGTCCCAGGTGGTTTCCCCGCTGCCGCCGGAGGTCCAGCCTAAATCTGCGGAAGTTGGAGTTAAGTTAGTAGCGGTGAGGGTATTTGGGGGAAGACAAGTAGCAAGCGTGGTAAAGGTAAAGGGGCCCGTCCATGTACTCATGTCCCCGCCGCCGCAATCGGCACGTACATAAAAATCATAAGCGGTATTGGAACTCAAGCCCGACAAAGTGTATGGATTGGAAGTGACCCCCGCAACCGTTGTGCCCGAACCTTGCGGGAAGCCCGATGGCCCCCATTCGATGTCCCATGAACTTTCTCCGCTGCCGCCGGAGGTCCAGCCTAAATCTGCGGAGGTTGGAGTTAAGTTAGTAGCGGTGAGGGTATTTGGGGCAAGACAAGAAGGAAGGACCTCACCTTCATAAGCTCCTAAGTCCACCGTTGTATTTTGAATACGAGCATTATTTGCTAAATCCGTCGTTATTCCTGAAGGGACACTATTATTATCGCCCACATCGAGGGCAGGAGAGCCTGAATTTAATCTAAAATCATCATTGGCGACATCCACAAACGATGGGTCAACATCTATATTATTTCCATTATCCGTGCCGAAACTACTGTTCCAACTACTGCTGCCACCACTACCTTCCACCAAACTGTTTTTAAAAGTTGGAGTACTGTTATCGTTCCTAATACTTACGCCACTGGCATTATCCCAAAAAATAGTATTCGCAATGGTATGAGAGGAAGTATTATTATTAATGGCTGAACCATTCGGGGCATTATTGCCAGAAAAAGTGCAATTGGTAATTGTGGCAGGCGAATTAAAACCGTGCATTCCTCCCCCATAAGTCGCCTTGTTTTTTATAAAAAGGCAATTGGTATAACCCGGGGAAGCATTGTGATTATATATAGCCCCTCCATTTCCCGAATTGTTTTCCATGAAAATACAATTGGAAACAGTCACATTGGAAGCACTTAGTTGACCGCCAGCCCCTTGGTCCCTATACAATGTCTGCCCCGAATAGGTCATTGTTCCCGAACTATCGGCATTCCCGCCTCGAATGGTAAATCCATCAATGACTGCCGCCGAAGTCAGGTTTGCGGTGACAAATACATGGAAGGCATTTTCAGAATTTCCAGAAAAAGACAAGGTGCTTCCCATACCTGTCACCACATCGTCATTATTAAAATCGCCGCTCAGGATGGTCACGTTGGTCGCCGCATTGCGTTGGTTGAGTGTTGTTTCAGTACCATTAAACCCGCCATAAATTTTCATGTCATTTGCCCAATGAAAGGCTTTGTCCCGATTGTCGGGGGAAGCACCATCGGGCGGAGCGGTTGGCAGATAAGTGCCTGCCGCTATCCAAATATCCAATGTGCCACACTGAGCATCAATGGCATCTTGCAAATTGGTAAAAGCATTTGCCCAAGAAGTGCCATCGTTATTGCCGGAGGCATTGGCATCCACATAAATGGCAGCAGCAGTACTACAAGTTGTAGAAAAGGAAAATGGACCTGCCCATGTACTTACATCTCCCCCTCCGCAATCGGCGCGCACATAAAAGTCATAAGTTGTTCCGAAATTCAAGCCCGACAAAGTATAAGGATTGGAAGTAACGCCTGTTATCGTTGTCCCCGAGCCTTGCGAAAAGCCGGTGCTTCCCCATTCGATGTCCCATGAACTTTCTCCGCTGCCGCCGGAGGTCCAACCTAAATCTGCGGAGGTTAGAGTTAAGTTAGTAGCGGTGAGGTTATTTGGGGGAAGACAAGTAGCAATCGTGGTAAAGGTAAAGGGGCCCGTCCATGTACTCATGTCCCCGCCGCCGCAATCAGCGCGCACATAAAAATCATAAGCTGTATTGGAACTCAAGCCCGACAAAGTGTATGGATTGGAAGTGACCCCCGCAACCGTTGTGCCCGAACCTTTCGGGAAGCCAGTGCTTCCCCATTCGATGTCCCATGAACTTTCCCCACTGCCGCCGGAGGTCCAGCCCAAGTCTGCGGAGGTGGTTGTCAGGTTGGTGGCGGTGAGGGTGTTTGGGGCAATACAAGTAGCAAGCGTGGTAAAGGAAAAAGGGCCTGTCCATGTGCTCATATCCCCGCCGCCGCAATCGGCGCGCACATAAAAATCATAAGCTGTATTAAAACTCAAGCCCGACAAAGTGTATGGATTGGAAGTGACCCCGGGAACCACCGTGCCCGAACCTTTCGCAAAACCCGCGGGGCCCCATTCGATGTCCCAAGTGGTTTCCCCGCTGCCGCCAGAGGTCCAGCCCAAGTCTGCGGAGGTGGTTGTCAGGTTGGTGGCGGTGAGGGTATTTGGGGCAAGACAAGGAATAGGTTCCCAGATAAGGTTGTCCAACAATACATGAGTACCTAAAAAACCTGTCGGCATGCGGCGAATAGCGAGGTAAGTATTCGAGCCCGAATAGCCCGAAAAATCAACCGTATATTCCGTATAAGATGAGGTAATATCCACCGTTTCCAAAACAGTAAAAGTAGAGGCGATGTTGGGGTAGGTCATGGTGCCTACCTCCACGTCTTGTGAGGGAGGGGTATTGATGGCAAAAAAACGCAGGCGATGTGTTCCGGCATTCAAATTAGTCAATTGGGGAGAAATTACTATCAGGGTTGAATTAGGAGAGCTGGCATTTTCGTACATATCTATGCTATTTGGTGCTGAATAAGGGAAATAGGTAGAAGACCCTACAAATGAATTGGCAGACCCGTTTTCAATTAATTTACTCCAGCAATCCGGTAGGTTTGGAATAGATACATTGTCAATATTTTCATTAAAAGAAGAATATGTAGGACAAATGGTACTGAAGCTTTGGGGCCCCGCCCATGCACTTGTATTTGCTCCGCAATCGGCACGCACATAAAAATCATAAGCCGTAATAGGGTTCAAGCCCGACAAAGTATATGGATTGGAAGTGACCCCCGGAACCATTGTCCCCGAACCCTGCGAAAAGCCCGCTGGCCCCCATTCGATGTCCCATGAACTTTCTCCGCTTCCGCCCGATGTCCATGATAAATCTGCGGAGGTGGTTGTTATGTTTCCGGCGTGCAATGTATTTGGGGAAAAACAGGGTTTTTCGATAATGGAAATATCATCCAATGCCGAATCTCCATAATAGTCATTACTTGCCCCCCCTGATTCTGCCCTAAACCTGATTTTTACAAAATTGGTATTATACACGTAAGAAGAAATATCAAAATAATATTTCCTCCAGACGGCCGAGATATTCGGGTTACCGTTGCTGCTTATAGTTGCTACTGAACTCCAGCTACTGCCATTATAAGCCTCAATTTCTACATAGTTATATGGGAAATATCCGGTACCACACATAAAGTGGTAACACTGCACATAAGGGACGGTCAAAGCTGACACATCAATAATGGGCATTTCAATAACAACGCCCACATCGGTGCCACTGTAGTCCATGGCAATAAATCTGCCTGAATTGCCCGTATGGTCAGAAGGGGTGGCAGGGCAACCAGTAGTATTCCATGTAAAGGTGCCGTCCAATACCCAAGGGCCACCAGTCGTTGCTGATTGTTCCCAACAGCTTGGGATGGAAACATCAAAAGATTCGGTGTAGGGTGCAGTTATCGCAAGCGCAGTAAAAGTATGAGGGCCTGCCCATGTACTCGTATCCCCCACTCCGCAATCGGCCCGCACATAAAAATCATAAGTTACGCCGGAACACAGGCCCGACAAAGTGTATGGATTGGAAGTGACCCCCGGAACCATTGTCCCCGAACCTTGCGAAAAACCCGTGCTCCCCCATTCAATGTCCCAAGTGGTTTCTCCGCTGCCGCCGGATGTCCAGCCTAAATCTGCGGAAGTTGTTGTAATGTTGGTTGCCATAAGGGAGTTTGGAGGCAAACAGACCAATGAAAATGGGGAAATTGTTGTCGGATTTAAAAACAAACAGAAATTTCCCGCATTTCCATTGCCATCATTTGGTTCCATGTACCTGGCTCTCGCCTGAATATTTATTATTTGAAAAAAAAAGAGAACACATAATAATTGAATCGTTTTGCCCAATGCGGTTTTAGATTTCATGACAATATTTTTTTTGATGAAATACTAATTTTGAATACATAGGCAAACTTATAGTTGCTTAGCTGAGATGCAGGTGACATTCGACTATGACAATCGTGACAGGTACTGAGAAAAAAGTGACAGGAGGTGGGACAGAAGTGACATTGTTCTGCGAATGGTCCAGTTTTCTGAATGTGTTTTTTGTGCTGCCAAATGTGTTGGTGACATAAGGTGCGTAGCACTTTCGGGGGGGGGGCATATTTTTTTAAAACACAACTTGTCCCGCATTTTATATCGGGATAGACAACATAGGGGTTTTAAAAAAATTAAGCCTTCTAATTCTACTTTGACACTCTTGTACAAATTGCCCGGCAATAGAAAATTGCCGGGCAATGCCAGCGTTTTCACCCGGCAATTTCCCATTGCCGGGTGAATTTTTCTTACAGGGAATATATATTTTTCATACCATAGCTCAATACTCCGAAGGCAATTTCCCAAACTCCTTTTTAAATTGTTTCGAAAAATAAACCACATCTTTAAAACCCACCGAATAGGCAATTGCTTTGACAGAAGTACCTTTCCTTGTTTTCAACAATTCCCTTGCTTTGGCGAGCCGCAAAGTTTTGATGTATTCGTTGGGCGTTTGCCCGATGAGTTGATTGATGCGGCGGTGGAGCTGCCGTTTGCTGAGGCGCATATCTTGCGCGAGGTCATCGAGGGTGTAAGTGAAATTTCCGATATTGGAAAGAATAGTTTGCTCCAATTGGGCCAGCCAAGTTTGTTCTTCTTCGGTGGGCAAATTTTGAGGTTCATCAAATTTGGGAAATGTGGAGCTAACCGTTTGCCGCATTTCCGCATTTTTCAATAAATTTTCAACCCTTGCCAATAATTCCTCTTGCACAAAAGGCTTGGTCAAATAATCATCCACTCCAATCCGCAGGGCTTTTAACCGGTCTTCCATCGCCGCCCTTGAAGTCAGCATAATCATGGGAATGTGGCGGTAGTTTTTATCAGATTTCACCGCGGCCAAAAATTGGTAGCCATCCATAAAAGGCATCATAATATCGGAGATTATCAGTTTTGGGTGCCCCCCTTTAGGGACCGAGGCTTCGTGTAACCGCGCCAAAGCCTCCCGCCCGTTGTCTGCCGTGATGATTTGATAATCAGGTTCCAATAAAGATTTTATAAAATCTTGTAAATCCATATTATCTTCTACCAATAAAATAACCGTTTTTTGGGATGTGGCGATTTTTTTATTATCAATGACTTGTGGGGCATTTTCTGTTTTCAGGATTTCATCATGAATTGCGCCAGCTTCTTCGCCGCTCAATTGGCTAATAACTTCCACTTTCGGAATTTCCACTTTAAATACAGCCCCTTTTTCCAAATCACTTTCCACCTCAATATTGCCTTTCATCAATTGCACAAATTCTTTGGTGAGTGCCAGGCCGATGCCCGTTCCGCCTTCTGCCGCCGCATTTTTTTGTTTGGTCTGATAAAAACGGTCAAAGACAAAAGGCAAATCTTCGGGGTGTATGCCGCGGCCAGTGTCTTTTACTTCGACGGTCAAATTTTCCCCGGTATCTATTGCATGGACGAGAATCTGTTTGCCGTTAGGAGTGAATTTAAAAGCATTGGAGAGCAAATTGAAAAGAATGGTTTCCATTTTTTGTGGGTCTATTTGCACCTGCAAATATTTGTTGCCTTCATATTTGAATTGATAATCAATTTGCTTTCGATTGGCGAGGGATTCAAAATTGGAAACAATGACTTTTAAAAAATTGTACCAAACAATTTTGACAGGTTTCAATTCCAGTTTGCCTGCCTCCAATTTTGTCAAATCCAAAATTTCATTGACCATTTTTTCCAAATATTTGCCGTTTTGTTTTGCCGTAAGAAGATTGGTCAAATCCCTGTTTTCCAACTTGTTTCGTTTTAAAGTATTTTGAATAGGTGCGAGCATCAGCGTGAGCGGCGTGCGCAATTCGTGGGACACATTGGCAAAAAAGCGGGATTTCATTTCGTCGAGGCTGCGCAATTCTTCGGTCTGGATTTCAATGGTTTGGGTCCGTTCTTTGACGAGTTTTTCCAATTCCAATTGTTTATTTCTCAAGCTGCGCGTTCTTTGTTTATAAAGAAAAATTCCCAAGCCTGCCAATAAAACAAGGGCGCTTAAAATAAACCACCACCTAAAATAAATTTCCGACAATACCGTAATTGGGATTTTCAAAATATGGCTCGAAAAACGGCCATCTTCCAGCCGCCCTTTTATTTCCAAAATATGGTTGCCGACCGGAAGCCCCGTAATCCGAATCAAATTTGATTTATCCATTTGCCATTCCTCCTGATAACCTGGAATGCGGTAAGCAAATTGGTGTTTGTCTGCCCCCCGGTAATCTGCGAGTGCCACCCGGAGGTTGAATATTTTTGCTTTTGGCCTAAGTGTGATGTGGTTATTTGTCAATAATTCATTGGTTTTTTGCTCGAATTTTTCCGTTTGCTGATTGTATTGTTCAAAATCAACAATGATAATGGGAATATCGGGCGCTTCAAAATCTTGGCCTTTAAAATCTTTGGGATGGAAATGCACAAAGCCGCCCAATGAAGTAAAATACAATTCTCCGTCGGGTGCTTTATGGTGCCCTTCTGCATTAAAATAGTCAAAGTCCAACCCATTTTTTTTGTTATATACCCGCATCCTGCCGGTAGCGGATTCCATTTGAACAAGTGCCTTTTTTGTTATTATCCAATAAAAACCATATTCATCTGAATAAACCCCTTTGCACACATTTGTTGGCAAGCCGTCTTCTTTGGTGGTCAACTTAAAATATCCTCCATTTTCAAAACGCTTTTTCCGCTTTCCCACAAGATGAACAAGCCCCTCCTCTGTCGCCAATAATATGCTGCCGTCATCCTGAACTTCAAAATGATAAATAATAGAAACGGGCAAATGGAAAACCCCTTTTTGTTCTTTTCCATAATGTTCCAAAATGCCATTTTTTACGGAAAGCAGAAAAAGCCCATTGTCTGTCCCAACCCAATATTGGTCATCATCTATGGCTTTTATTTGGCGAACGGAACAATCGAGGAAATCCGAAAATTGGTGACAGTCCACAAATTTTTCAAGTTCCGCTTTTTCAAAATCATAAAACCAAAGCCCATTTGAAGTGCCTATCCACAACTGATGGTTTATTATTTCTGTCACATAAAATTTGGAAATACCGGTACCCTTAAAAAAAATATTTTCCCGGCTGAGATTCAGGAAATGACCATCTTTTGATAAAATGATACTGAGGGACATCGGGTAAAAACCATTATCGGGAGACAAATAATCTTTTGACGGAATTTGAGCATCATTTTCAATGGTTTCTATTTTCTTCAATTTATCAGTATGGCCCGGGTTATAATAAAACAAACTCCTTTCATGGTTCATGCCCATCAAGCCACCTATCAAAACGCGCCCATCTTCGAGGCTTTTCGTCATTCTCACCATCATGGAATTATTGTCCATCCGAACATTCTGGAAAAAAGCATTTCTCAATTCAATGCGCTGAACCCCCCGCCGGTCTGCGTTCCAAAAAGTATTGGTTGATTGGTCAAAAAAAGTATGGCGCGCACCAAAAACCAAGTCCAAATCTATTTTTGACAATAAATTATCGGGGTTCAGCCGTCCATCCTTTTCTACCTGATATACAAAAAAACTATCCGGCGATTCATACCGGATTGCATTTCTATAATTGACAAAACTGTACTGACTTATTATCGTGGAAGGGAAAACCTCAAAATATTCGGGCAATTTTTGCGCGTCGGTCATTTTTTGTTGAAAAATAATCTTCCCGGAAGGGTCTAACAAATAATAAATAAATACTTCGGCATTTTTTAAATAGCACCCCATCCGGCCATCTTCTAAAACAGTAAACACATAAGGTATTGACACTAAATCGTTGGGAGGTAATTTGTCAAAGCCTTTGTTCGCCACCCAACGATAGGCCGCGGCTTTGGTGCGGATGCAAAAAATATCCCCTTTTTTATTGGAAGTAATATATTCAATATCCGATTGTGTGAATGGGGCGGTTTCCCCAAAGCGCGTTTCAAAACTCAATGTATCAAAAGTAAGGGGATGAAAAAACGCCAATGTTTTGTCACAGCCATCTTCATTTTTTAAATAACAACTTTTATACAACCAAAAATAGCCCTCACTGTCCTCATAAATTTCCATCACCAAATTGAAGGGCAGATAGTTTTCATTATTGAACAACTTAAAATCGCGCCCGTCAAAGCGGTGCAAACCATGCAAGGTCGTCATCCAAAGCAGTCCTCGTTTGTCTTTGAAAACATAACTGGCAAATTTTCCCGACAGTCCATTTTCAGCGGTATATTCTGTGGTGGTGGTATAGTAATTTTCTGGAGAAAATCCAATGGTTGCCTTTTGTTGGAGCGCCCCACTATTCGATTGCCCGAATATTGAAATAATTTGACAAAAAAGAAAGATTAATATGGATGTTCTGAAAAACAAACTTCGTTGATAGTTTTGTGTGCATAAAAAAGGTTTTGGGAAAATGAAGTCCAAAAATAGCACGAACATTTCCATTCCAAAAATAGGGGCGGATAAAAAAGTGCCGCCCATCATCGCTTTGCACTGGGCCGGGGGCAGCGGCATGGGCTATGGAAAAGAAAGAAAAAAATACATGGACAAGAATAAACATCTGACAATGCCAACCTTGATATATGTTTTCTTAAAAACGGACAAGCCCTTTGAATTTATTTTGTTATAACCACAAATCATTGATATTCAATTAAATAAAAAAGGGGTAATCCGTTATACTGCGCCACTTTAGGTTTTGTGCATCGAGCGCAGGTTCTCCCCTTTTGGGGCAGGGGGCTGGCGGGGGCAAATGCACAAAACCTAAAGTGGTGCAGTATATTATCAGGCTTTTTAGAGTTTATTTTTATTCTGGAGAGGCATTGAAGAATTCATTATAAAATCCCTTTTATTTCTTCCAACATTTCATGAACTTTAGAAAAAGGATTCTTCTCCCATATCGCCCTATCATCATATTGCCAATGAGTTTCTTTTAGCCACTTTCCGTTTCCCATAGCGGTTTCAATTTTATCTTTTAAACGTGTATAGTGGTCGTTTGATTTACCAAAATTAGCATCATGGTTTTTCCTAATGAAATCAATGACTATGCTTCCCCCCAATTTTCGAACCACAGGTTAAGTTGATAATTTAGAGCATCTAAATAGCTTGATATGCCCTGAATCAAATTCTAAAAATATTACTCATATGAAAATCAAAAACCTAAATATCTATCGAGGCAATCAACAGTTTGCGGACAGCAATATCGAAACCCATTTAGATGAGTGCATTGCCAACTATGACAGTGAGCATTTTTTAGTCCGGCCTGTAATTTGTTTCGTAATTTGGTAGTGTTAATTTTGACGTGATTTTAAGCACTTAAGCCAAGCCCCCGTCTCCGCTGCTTTGTCATCCGCCATTAGGCGGATGACAAAGCAGCGGAGACGGGGGCTTGAGTGCTTGGAAATCAGATAAACATGTTTCTGCCTATCACGTCAAAATTAACACTACCCGTAATTTTATTTCCTTAAAAGTTTTTGTTTTGTTCAATACATACTGATAGCCTCTGTAATATATAGGCTTGCCATTCATTGTAATTTCATAAATGAGATAGTCGGGTATTTCTTTCGATTGTTTTTCCCTGCTTTTTTTTGTGGAGCTTCCGCTTTTGACATGGCTTTGATTTTTATCAAAGGTAACACATTAATCCACCCCGTCCAACAATCCCCCGCTCAACCAAATCAACTCCAACTCCACTACCTTCGCATCATATTTTGCATTATTAAAACTCACCTCAGCATTCAACAAATTCAACTGCGCCTGCCGGAACTCCACCGAGGTCAACTGCCCGTTGTTGAACAATTCCTGCGTCCGTTCCAAATTCAGGCGGTTAGTGGCGAGGGCGTTTTTTTCCACCTCCAAAACGAACAGTGCGTTCTGGTAATTCTCCCAAGTATTGCGCACGTCGCGTTCCAGTTCTTGCTCGATTTGCTCCTTTTGCACCAATTGGCTTTCGATGGCGATGCGGGTATTCTGCTCCTGCACCTTGCGCCGGCCACCGTCGAAGATGTTCCAATTGGCCGTCAGGCCGACGTTCAGGCCGTTGCTGGTAGAGGTCTTTATAAAAGAGCCGTTGGCATTGTCGGAGTAATTATAATTATAGGAAGCACTCGCCCCAACAGTAGGCTTACGTCCAGCGTCAATGACCTGCAAGTCCACCTCATTGATAGCGAGGTTTTGATCGGCCATGAGGATGGCAACGTTGTTGTTTTTGGCGTCTGCAATAAGGCGCTGCTCTGAAAGGACCGGCGAATAAACCACTGCCGTATCCACCGCAAAATCATTGCCCACGGGCATGCCCATCACCACGTTCAGGTTGCGCTTGGCATTCGCCAACTGCTGCCGGATGTTGAGCAGGCGCACGCTGTCCCGTTGGATGTCAACCCGCGCGTTCAGCACATCGAGGCCAGTGCCCTGACCGTACTCGAAGCGGTACTCGGCCCGTTGCAGGCGGCGGCGCGAAACGCCCAGCGACTGGGCCACGGCATTCCCGTTTTCCACCAATTTGGCCACTTGGTAATAGCTGTTGTAAACCTGCATCAAGTTCAGTTCCATGGCCTGTCGCAACTGCAGGTCGGTCAAGTTGAGGACTTCTTTTAGCTTCGCTAAATTCATGTCCCGCGTTTTGTTAAAAAGCTGGTAATTGGCGGCGGCAGTGGCGCTGGCGTTCCACGAAAAAGCGTTGCTCACTTTGGCCTCCCCCAATGCCCCGTTGAATTTTTGTGTCGAGCCACCGAACGAACCCGTCGGGCCGGCGCTGAGATTGAGCGTCGGCAGGTAGCCGTTCATTTCGCGGCTCGTATTGTTGGCGGCCACGCGGATATTGTTTTTGGCCACTTTGATGCCGTAATTGTTTTCGAGTGCCGTTTTTGCGGCAGCTTGCCGCGTCAGTTTATTTTGGGAAAATAAAATGACGGGGAAGGTGCTGAGCAATACCGCTGTTATGATATTTTTCAGTTTCATTTTTATTGTTTGAAATGGTTGGATGGTTGAAATGGCTGAATGGTTAAATGGTTTTCCCCGCAGGGCGTGTACTCGCCGTGAGGGGAAAACCATTTAACCATTCAGCCATTCAAACCATTTCAATTTATTTTGCATTTCAATCGAAATTGGTGATTTTTGAAAAAAAATTATTTTATGCTGACTATTCAAACGAGTTCTGGGGAAATTGATGTCGAAGAGATTTTGCGAGGTCTTGCTCAATTGCCTGTCCATGTATTAGAAGATATTGTCAAAAAACTTCAAGCCATTCTTGAACAAAGAAGGTTGGAAGAGTTTTCTGAAAAAGAGAAAGCTGAATAGGAATAACGCATGAATACAACACTCAATTTAGCACTCCATCCCTTGTCATCCTGATAGGATCTGTTCACGTAAGAAGTTACCTTCCATCTTCTTCAAAAAGGCATCAGAATAACCCACTTTTGGGTTTCCAAAACCAAAAGCCAGATTATTGGTAATTACCACATTGTCAATTGGTTTGCCCCCCCTAATCACTAATCACTAATCACTGATCACTAATCACTAATCACTAATCACTAATCACTAATCACTAATCACTGCTCACTAATCTCCCTCACCGCCCGTTCGAGGCTTTCCCGCGGCACCCATTCGCCCGTGGCCAGCCACTTGCGCAGCAGTTTCAAATAGTTGATGACCGAGAGCATCATGGGCAGCATGAGCAGGGTGAGGAAGGTTGCGTAGCTGATGCCATAGGCCACCGAGATGGCCATCGGGATAAGGAACTGCGCCGAAAAGCTCTTTGCCAAAATGAGCGGCGCCAGCCCGGCAACGGTCGTTATCGAAGTGAGGAAAATGGCCCTGAAACGCGACTTGCCCGCCTCCAGCAATGCCTCTTTAAAAGGGTAGCCCTCTTTCAGGCGGCTGTTGAATTTCCCGATCAGCACCAGCCCGTCGTTGACGAGGATGCCGATGAGCGCCACCACGCCGAGCATGCTCAACATGTTGAGCGGCATGTCGTGCATCCAATGGCCCCAGGCCACCCCGACGAGGCTGAAAGGGATCATCAGCAAGAGCAGGACGGGCTGCGAATACGAGCGGAAGGTAAAGGCGATGATGATGTACATCAACAAAAGGATGAAGGGCAGGACGGCCTGCAAGGCCCCGCCGAGCTTGCCGAACTCCCGGTTTTGCCCCTCGTACAGCGCCGACACGCTGGGGTAGCGTTCCAGCACGTCGGGGATGATGTCTGCTTGGATGGCCGACAGCAGATCGGAAGAGCTGTCCTTAAAATTGGTCTGGTTGGCCTCCACCCGTATTTCCCGGTTGCCGTCGAGGTGGTTGATGGAAACGACGCCGCGGGCGATGGTATAATCCGCAATTTCGGAGAGGGGCACGCGGCTGCCCGTGGGCGTCACGATGCGCATGTCGTCGAGGTCGTTGATGGAGCGGCGGTCGGCCTTGTCGTAGCGCACCCACACCCTAATCTCGTCCTGTCCCCGTTGGAAGCGCTGCACCGAGCGGCCAAAAAAACCGCTCCTGACCTGCGCCATCACGCTGTTCAGGTTGAGGCCGAGCAGGTAGGCATTTTCTTTCAATTGCAGCCTGATTTCTTTGATGCCCTCGGGGTCATTGTCGGAGATGTCGGTCAGTTGGGTCATGGTTGACATGCGTTCCTTGAGGTACTCCGTAGCGGCTTTTATTTCATCTATATTGCTGCTTATCAGTGAGATAGATATAGGCTTGCCGCCAAATGTGTTGCCCGAATTGTATTCCAGGCTCTCCACGCCATAGACCTCGCCCACCTCTTTGCTCACGGCTTCCGACACGCGGAAGGCAGGTATTTCGGGGCGTTCTTCGCCGGGCAGCAGGTACATGGTCAGCACGGCTTCGGAGGTGCTGCCACCCCGCCTGTCCACCGGCACCGGGCCGCTTTGCCGGGGTATGGAAGTGCCGATGCGCTTTACCATCCCTGTCACGAGGTGCTTGCCGCCGGGCAGTTCTTTGCTCAGTTCGGCAGCGGCCTTCCATGCCTTTTCTTCGATGATGGAAATGATGGAATCGGTAACGGCCTCGCTGGTGCCTTCAGGCATGCGCAACTGTACGCTGACCTCCTCGCTGGCCACGGGCGGAAAGGGCTGGAACTTGATGATACCGCCCCTGATCGCCCCGATGGTGATGATGAGAAAAGCAGTGGGGATGGCAAACCCGAGTATTTTGTTTTCCAAAAAAAAGCGCAGCGCTGGCATGTAGAGGTGGTCGCGCATCCAGTCCATCGCCCGTTCCGACCAGCGGTTGAGCAGGAAGGTCTGGGTGCCTTTTTTCAAGGCCCTCGAATGCGCCAAATGGGAGGGCAGGATCAAGATGGCCTCGATGAGCGAGATACTCAAAATGAGGATGACCACCGTTGAAATTTCACCAAAAAAAGTCCCGATGACACCGGGCAAAAAATAGAAAGTGGTGAAGGCCACCAAGGTTGTCAGGATGGCCGAAACGATGGGCGGTACCACCTCTATTGTGCCGTCAATGGCAGCCTGGATGGGCGTCTTTCCTTTTTGGTAATGGTGGTACGCATTCTCCCCGATAACGATGCCGTCGTCCACCAATATCCCGATGACGAGGATCATCCCGAACAGCGAAACGACGTTGATGGTCATAAAACTGGGGGCGAGGATGAACAGCCCGAACATGGAGAAGGGCAGCCCCACCGCAACCCACAAAGCGATGCTCGGTTTGAGGAAAAGCGACAGCAAAACCAGCACCAGCAGGATGCCCAGCCCCCCGTTGTTGAGCAGCAGATCAATGCGGTCTTCGAGTACTTTCGACTCGTTGCGGTTCACGTCGAGGTGTACGTTTTCGTGGCTCTGGTTGAAGTCTTTGATGTACTGCCGGACGAACTCCGCAGCGCTGGTCAGGTCTTCGCTGTTGGTGGTACTGACCAGCACCTGCACGGCCTGCTTGCCGTTGAAACTGAGTCGGTCGGGGCTTTCCGACCATTTGTCGCGCACGGTGGCCACGTCGCGCAGGCGGATGATGTTTCCCGAAGGGTCGGCCCGCACGGTGATGAAGTCGAGTTCTTGGCCGTGGTAGTTGCGGTTGTTGGCGCGGATGAGGTATTCTTCGGAGCTGGTCTTGATGTTGCCGCCCGTGGTGAGGAGGTTGGCATTGGCCACGGCACGGGCCACCTCGTCGAAGGTGAGGTTGAATGCCCGCAGGTCGTTTTCGCGCACCGCTATCTCTATTTCTTCGTCTGGAAAACCTTTTAGTTCGATCTGCGAAATGCCCCCTTTGCTGCGCAAATCTTTTTCGATGCCACGGGCAATTTCTTTCATCGTTTTGAGCGGAATATCATCGCCGCTCACCGTAAAACTGATGGCATTGTTGGTCATTTCAAACTTGCTGACCACGGCGGGCTCCATGCCCACGGGAAAGGAGGGCACCCGGTCAACGGCGTTTTTCACGTCGGCCAGCACCACGTTGATATCTGCGTCGCGAAATGCCTCCACCGTAATCCTTGCCAAGTTCTCGCGGCTCACCGAGGTCACCCGGTCTATGCCGACGAGGCCGCGCAGGTTGTCCTCTATTTTGAGCACCACGCCTTCTTCTATTTCGGCAGGCGAAGCGCCGGGGTAGCTCACGTTGATGTTGATGATGTTGGAATCGGAAAGGGGGAAGAAAGACGACTTCGTGCGCATCAGCCCGCCCATGCCGAAGATGAACACGGCAGCCATCAGCACGTTTCCCGAAACGGGGTATTTTATAAAAAAGGTGATTAAATTTTTCATGGAAAAATTTTAATGGTTAAATGGTTAAATGGCTAAATGGCTAAATGGCTATCGGCAGGCAGGCATTTAACCATTCAACCATTCAGCCATTCAACCATTTAACCATTTAGCCATTAAATTTCTTTACCAGCATCCCTTTATAAGCACCCGGCACTGGCTTCGCTAAAAGTTGCACCCCCTCCCGCAGCCCTTTCACCACGACCGTATTTTTTTTGAAAAAAACAGGTTCGACCTCCGCAATGGACAGCACGGTGTCCTGAATTACAAAAAGTTTGTTGCCGTCGAAGAGCAGTTTTCGGTTCACCTCAAAAGTGTTGTCCACGCTGCGGGCAGTCACGTCGGCTTCGAGGAACATGCCCTCTTTGAGGTCTTTGCCGCGCACTTCCACAAAGAGTTGGATGGTCTGCGAGGCTTGGTTGACCTTGCCGTTTACGCGGACGACTTTGCCCGTCCATTTGCCTGTGCGGGCGGGGTCGTGAAGTTCAACGGACTTGCCCACGCGGAGCAGGTCGGCATAGGCGGCGTTGGCGTTCACCTCCATTTCATAACTGCCGGGGGCGATGAATTCGCCGAGCTTCTGCCCGTTGCGCACGAGGGCGCCGGGGTTGACCAATGCCTCGGTCAGCACACCGGAGAAGGGCGCACGGACGGTGTATTTTCGCAGCCGTTCTTCGAGGTTTTTGATGGCATAAAAGGTGGTGGTGATGTTGCGCCCGGCGATGAAGAGTTTTTCTTTTTCGGAGGTCGGTTCGGGCAGGTCGGCGAGCGGCTTGTCCACGTCGAAGTCCCGCAGGTATTTTTCCCAATTTGGTGATGCCTCCGGGTAGTCCAAGCGCAGGTCGGGCAGCAGCCGGACGACTTGGTTGTAGAGGCTGCTTTTTTGTGCCTTCAGGTTGGCGCGGTGCTCGTCGCTGTTGAGGCGGAGCAGGGTCTGTCCTTTTGAAAAATGAGTGCCGGGCTTGAAAGGCTTGGCACTGCTTTCAAAGACACCCTGCACCTCCGAAAACAGTTCGACGCGGTTCTTTGCTTTCAGGTTGCCACTGGCGGTGACGGTGATGGGGGTGCTGCCGTTGTGCACTGTTTCGGCAAAAACGGATGTTACCCTTTTTTGCACCTTTACTTCGGGCACTGCCTTCATGGCGATGAGTTTTTTGGCCAGCAAAACGGCCCCTCCGATGAGGAGCAGACCGATGATGGCAAGGATGATCTTTCGCATAAATTTTAATAGTTTGTGCTGCAACTAATTGCATGGCTGTTGGCTATTGGCTTTTAGCTATTGGCTAATTCAGAATTAGCTTCGGGAGCGGCCAATAGCCAACAGCTAAACAGCCATATTCGCTTGCACTTTTTTCAAAATGGTTATCAAATCAGTCATTTCCTTTTCGGTCAGCCCTTTTTGCAGATCGTCCATGGCCTCTTTCATGACGGGCAAAAGGGAGGTGAAAAACTTCCGCCCGTGCTTGGTCAGGAAGATGCGGTTCACCCGCTTGTCGTCCTTGTCGGGTATGCGGGCAACGAGGTTTTTCTTTTCCATGGTGTCAATCAGCCTCGTGAGGGAAGCCTTGTGGCGTTCGGTTACCAGGGCCATGTCGCATTGCGGGCGGCCGTCTTCTTCGTGGAGTATTTTTAGGATAATCAATTGCTCCATGGACACGTTGAGGCCGCGCTGCCGGAACTTGTCGGCCATGAAAACGAACATCATCTTGCCCGTTTTTCCGATCCACGGCAGGATGTTTTTGTCGAGGTCTGGTATCTGCATGTCTGGGTATTTGGCTGAAAAGAGGCGCAATGATAGGAAATTAGTTGCAGTAACAACTAATTTGGAATGGGAAAGTTTTGAAAGGAAGATTTTCTTGCATTCAGGGCGGCGCTGCTACTGAAAAGTAGGAAATGCCGCTGTTCTTTGGTTTTGAAAAAAATAAGGTAGCGGGCTTATGGGTTACTCTATTACC
>DROJ01000272.1 GCA_011321935.1 Bacteroidota bacterium
ATTTACCAAAAAATAAATAGTCCGCTAATTACGAATCGAACCACTAATGCAGTGATTCGTAATTAGTTGATTAGTGATTAGTTCGCCAAATCCTTGATAATGTGGTATTTACCAAAAAATAAATAGTCCGCTAATTACGAATCGAACCACTAAAATTTATAACTATGGTACTGCAAATTCCGGATAAAATATCAACCCAGCTAAATCTTACCGAAAAAGAATTATTGATAGAGCTTTCCATTTTATTCTATCGAAAGCATATCCTGTCATTAAAAACGGCGGCTGAATTGTCGAACATGCCTGTTGAACAATTTAGAAAAATGCTGGCATTGCGGGGGGGGCAATTCGAGGACGAGAACCGCTCAAAAAAGTCGCTGCGAGAAGAACAGAAAGAGGAGCTTCTGAAAAGAAACGGGATAATCCAACAGTTCAAAGGAAAAGCAAGACATCCTGAATTTGAAATGAGCAAATACGATGTTTATGAGCAATAAACGTGTTTTCCTCGATAGTTCCATTCTTGTTGAATATTATAAAAATGCCGCAACAGACCTGTTGGACAGGCTGATTACTGAACCGGACTGCTCACTTCATATCAGCCAAATAGTTTTAAGTGAATATGTTTTTCACTGTCTGGGGCATGATGCAGCAAAATCTCCTTTGGCATTGAAAACGTCCGGAAAAATTAAAGAAACGCTCTCTTACGCCGACCATGCCTTGTTTCTCCAACAATTCGATTTTTTGGCCGATGACGAAAATATCATCTCGCATTTCATACAACTGATGTCTTCTTATAATCTATTGCCAAACGATGCCCTCATCCTTGCCATTTGTAAATTGAACCAAATTCCGGCATTGGCAAGCCATGACTCTGATTTTACAGGAGTTTGCAAACAAGAGAATATTTATTTGTTGCAAAGTGTTGAAGATTTGGAAGCATTTCTTCCTTCTTGATTACATTCTAAGGTTTGGAAAGATGGTGGTGGTTGATTAGCCTATCTCAACCATCTCAACCCCTCTCAACCTCTATTTTCAAAACCCCCAATCATAGCCATCAAGCCCCAAGAGGCTTGCTTTCAACAGGTCAATGCTGCCTTTGATGTCTTCTTTGTGCGCCATTTCAATGACGGAGTGGATGTGGCGGGTAGGTATTGAAATCGCTCCGGCGATGGAGCCGTGCTTTCCGTAGCGCTGTATGCCCATCGTATCTGTTCCGCCTGCCGGCAAAATTTCGGGCTGCCATTTTATCTTGTTTTTATCGGCTATTTCTTTCAGGTACTTCACCATTCGGTAGTCGCAGATGGAGGTGCCGTCCATTATTTTTATGGCCGTTCCTTTTCCAAGTTGAGTGACCATTTCGTGGGCCTGTGCGCTCGGCACGTCAAAGGCAATCGTGGTGTCGAGGTTGATCCCAAAATCGGGGTCTATCTGGTGGGCAGCAGAAATGGCGCCCCTCAGCCCGACCTCCTCCTGAACGGTAAAAACGCCGTAAATATCAAAAGGCACCTCTTGGTCTTTCAGTTCGCGCAGCACTTCGAGGAGGATGAAAACGGACACCCGGTTGTCAATGCTCTTGCTGTTCACGCAGTCGCCCATTTCTATGAGTTCCCGTTCGCGGGTGATCGGGTCGCCCACCGAGACCCATTTTTTCACCTCCTTTTTTTTCATGCCCAAGTCCACAAAGTAGTCTTGGATTTGGGGTGCTTTGCCGCGTTCGTCGGGTTTCATGATATGGATGGGCTTGGAGCCCATCACCCCGACCAGGTCTTTTTTGCCGTGCACGATGACCCGCTGTGCGGTCAGGGTTTTGGGGTCGAAACCACCGAGCGGATGGATGCGCACAAAGCCGTCGTCGTCAATATGGGTGACGATGAAGCTGATCTCGTCGAGGTGGGCGGCGACCATTACTTTTTTCTTTTTCCGGCCTTTTTTCAGGGCGATGATGCTGCCCATATTGTCTATCGAAACCTCGTCAACCAAAGGCTTAACCTGTTCGAGCACATAGTCGCGGATGGGCTGTTCGAAGCCCGGGGCGCCGGGCACTTCGCATATTTTTTTAAGCAGAGGTGTATTTATCATTTTTGTTGGTCGTTGGTGAGAGGTTGTATAAAAAAAAGCGAAGTTACTGGAAGTCTGGATTTAACGCATAAATTAATCGGATGATTTTAGGACTTTTGCCGCTAGTGCAGTGATTCGTAATTAGTTGATTAGTGATTAGTTCGCCAAATCCTTGATAATGTGGCATTTACCAAAAAATAAATAGTCCGCTAATTACGAATCGAACCACTAGTCAGCTATCGGTACTGATTGCCGAATTTTATGTTTAGTTGGAAATGCAGGCTACTATCAAATATGTCGCTACTAAAAAAATTGGCGGGAGAGACCGCTATTTATGGTTTGAGCAGCATCATCGGGCGGGTGTTGAACCTCCTGCTTGTACCCCTCTACACGAGGGTTTTTCCTGAATCAGAATATGGCATCGTCGCTGAACTTTATGCGGTGGTAGGTTTCCTGATGGTACTTTTTATTTACCGGATGGATACGGCGTTTTTCCGTTTTGGGACAGACAAAGAGAGCCGGGAAAAAGTTTTTTCCAATAGCATATGGTCGGTGGCAGGCACGTCGCTGTTGTTTTCATTGCTCATTTTTGTTTTTTCAAATGAAATAGCCGCTTGGTTTTCTTTCTCTGCCGGCCAAGTTGTTTATGTCAAGATATTCGGCCTGATCCTCGGCCTTGATACCCTCTCCGAAATCCCCCTCGCCAAGCTGCGCCTCGAAAACAGGGCAAAGCGGTTTGCCGTAATCAGGCTTGCCGGCATCGCTTTGAATATCGGCTTCAATTTGTTTTTCTTGCTGCTTTGCCCGTGGCTGCTCCGGCAAGGTATTGCGGCAGGGTTTGTCCAAAAAGTATATGACCCGTCTTATGGCATCCTTTACATATTTGTATCCAACCTCATCGCCAGTGCCAGTGTTTTGCTCCTCTTGCTCCCCGACCTGCTCCATGTAAAATGGGAATTCGATACCCGCCTTTGGAAAACGATGTTCCTGTACGCAGCCCCTTTGGTATTGGCCAGTTTGGCGGGCATTGTCAATGAAATGCTCGACCGGGTACTGTTGGTCAGCCAGCTCCCTTATGATATTGAGACGAACCGGGGGCAGGTCGGGGTTTATTCGGCCTGCTATAAACTGGCCATGCTGATGAGCCTTTTCACGCAGGCGTTCCGCTATGCGGCCGAACCTTTTTTCTTTGCAAATGCAAAAAACAAGGACGCAAAAATATTGTACGCAGATGTCACCAAGTACTTTACCATTGTTGGGGCTTTAGGGTTTCTTGCGATCACTTTTTACCTCGATTTTTTAAAATATTTTATTGACGAAGACTATTGGGAAGGTTTGGTGGTTGTTCCGATACTGCTCATGGCCAACCTTTTTCTTGGCCTTTATTATAATGTGTCCATTTGGTACAAGTTGACTGACCGTACAATGATAGGAGGGCTGATAGCACTCGGAGGTGCCGCTATAACTATTGTTTTGAATATTTTGTGGATACCCCGGTTCGGCTACCTTGGGTCGGCGTGGGCTACTTTAATTTGTTATGTTTCGATGACCCTTGCCAGTTGGTGGTGGGGGAGAAAGTATTATTCGGTCAAATATGATTTAAAACGGATAATATTTTACGTGTCGCTGTCCTTGCTGCTGTTTTGTTTGAGCGATATGTTCCAAAACATGCCAAATGTAAATCAACAAATAATTTACGTGGTCAATACTGTTTTTATATTTCTATTTATTTTTATAACTTGGCGTCTTGAAAAGGACAACCTGACTCTATTGGCATAAATCCTACCACAAAAGCTTGATCTACATGCGCACCCAATCTGTTCATTGTCAGGGTTTTAAATAATGAAATAAATTTTTATATCCAAACTTGTAAGAAGTATGCCGTACTTGTTGCAATTTTGCTAGGTCAGTGATTATTCCATGTAACATTCGTCGGACAATGAGTATGCTATAATAAGTCATTATTGCAGTATATTCTAAATGAAAAATCATCAACTTTTTAAATACCTCAATCGAATTTTTTGGCTAAAAAATTTTTAAATATGAAAAATCTCGAACTTGTTTTACTCCTGTTTTTACTACCGGCTTTTACTTTTGCCCAAGACATGGATCTTGGCGAAACCGAAGAAATGGATACTTCCTCGTCAAGTGGGGAATGGTCGGCGGGTGTTTTCCTCGGCTATTCCAATTACTTTGGAGACCTTGTAGAACCGACGTTTACCTTCGACCAAGCCAATGCGGCTTTTGGTATTTTTATCAAAAACCAGATTTCCTACCGTTTTGGACTGAAGGCAAATTTGTATTACAGCAATATTGAAGGTAGCGATCTCAATTATGATAGAAACGAAGGACGGGGTTCTTCATTCGAATCTTCCTTGGTCGAACTGGCCGTCCGCGGGGAATACGATTTCCGTAGGAAAAAGAATTACGACTACCAAGAAGGTGATACCGAATTTATGGAGGCAGGCACTTATAAAAAGAAAATAGTACCTTATATCTTTCTGGGTTTGGGAGCTGCTTTTGTTAATCCTGATGTTGTTTATGGAGCATATTCGAACGGGGACGACGTTGCCGATTATTCCAATGTCCACCTTACTGTTCCCGTTGGTCTTGGTGTACGCATAGACCTCAGCCGTAAAATGTACCTTGGCCTCGAATGGGGTGAGCGGATTACATTTACAGACTATATGGATGGAGTCTCTTTGTCTGGCAACCAAGACGACAATGACGTTTATGCGACAGGCGGCATAACCCTCGGGATGCGTTTTGTTGACAAAGACTCCGACAACGACGGCGTGGCCGATGACCAGGACAAATGCCCATCCATTCCCGGTCCGGTAAGGTTGGGCGGTTGCCCCGACAGTGATGGCGACGGCTTGGCTGACAGAGATGACAACTGTCCAAATGATCCGGGGGATATCAGCCATAATGGTTGCCCTGACAGTGATGGGGACGGCATAGCCGACCATGTTGACGATTGTCCTGAAACTGCTGGACTGCGCCGCTTTTCTGGTTGCCCCGATACCGACAACGATGGCATCGTTGACAAAGAAGATAGCTGCCCGACCACTCCGGGCATTCCGGCCATGAACGGCTGCCCCGATTCTGACCGCGATGGCATTACCGATGACAAAGACGGTTGCCCCCAAACTCCTGGTACGGCAGAACACAATGGTTGCCCTGATTCAGACGATGACGGCATAGCCGACAATGAAGATACTTGCCCGAATACCCCGGGCGTGAGGAGGTTCAACGGCTGCCCTGATACTGACAATGACGGTATTGCCGATAATGAAGACAAGTGCCCTTCTCTTGCCGGCCCGGCATCGAGCGACGGTTGTCCTGAGATTGCAGCAGAGGACAAAGCTGTCCTTGACTTGGCCATGCAAAATGTCAATTTTGAAACAGGCAGTGCCCGGTTGCTTTCGGCCTCTAAAAGGGTTTTGGACCAAATTGCCGAGATCGTTGTCAGGTACCCCGGGTACAATTTATATATTGATGGATATACTGACAGTCAAGGAAATGACTTCGCCAACCAGCAGCTTTCTGAAAACAGGGTAAATTCTGCAGCAGACTACTTAGCTGGCAAAGGAGTGAGCAGGTCTTTGATGATCACAAAAGGCCACGGGGAAAACAACCCGATTGCAGATAACAGCACTGCTTCGGGAAGAAGGAAGAACCGCCGTGTTACCTTTAGGCTGGAGCCTAAACAATAGGAGGTTTTGATTAAAAAAAAGCCCTTTGAGCAATTGCTCAAAGGGCTTTTTTTATTGCGCCGGCCTGCACTTTTGGCCAGAATTCCAAACGCCCGCCTGCCTGAAATTTTGCTTGAAAATGGTGCAATTGAAAGGGCAAACCCAAAATTTAGTTTTCAAAAGAAACCCTTTGCTGCAATGTCAATGTTAGGTAGATTAATTTTGGTAGGTTTGCGTGACCCTTGCTCCACTCCATCGTCAATAAGAGCGATTTTTGTTGTTTTACAAGCCGCTCTAGGCTTTACACAGCCCCTCCTGCTCGGAGGGGCTTTTAAGTTTCCTTCCCGTTCCCTATTTTAGAATAACATCGGGGCTTGTCTGTTAAATACAAAGGTTGATCTAAATCAACCCTGCCTGCCCCTAGTGGTCAACGGTAATTTTCCGAAATTCGCAGCTCGCATATTGTCCAGCCGTTTTTACTTTATTAAAATCAAAAAAGAAATGACGAAATCATCTGCAAAAAAGACCAGTTCCAACGCACCTAAAAAAAGAAAGAAAAAAGCATCCAAAAGGAATTACCGCCAAATCATCATCTCCCTGTTGGTGGGCTTGGCCTTGGTCGCTTTTATTTTGCCCGACATCATGCCGCTGTTCAGGGGCGGTGCCAATCGCGGTTATGTTCCATCCAACAATGCAACCAATACCAACAATGCCATGCCAGAACCCACATTTACAAAAGAAGGCGAACTCACTTTGATAAGCGGAGAAACAGGCGAGCCCATCAAAAAAATAGACATCGAAAAAGCAGACAACGATGCGGAGCGCGCCTTCGGGATGATGTTCCGAAAGTCCTCGACCGACAATCAAGGGATGCTTTTCCTTTTTGACAATTCGGAGCCGCAATCTTTCTGGATGAAAAACACCTTGATACCGCTCGACATTATTTACATAGACGAAAACAAAAAAATCACGACCATTTACCCTAACACCACGCCTTTGTCCGAAACATCCCTTCCGTCAAATGGAAATGCCAAATATGTGCTGGAAACAAGGGGCGGGTTTTGTGAAGAGTATGGCGTGAAGGTCGGTGATATCGTGGATTGGAAATGAAAAATGAAAATCACCCCGCCTGTCCATGCGGGCGTACCGGGAGGCAGGAAATGAAAAACGCCATCCCGTGCATGGCTTGAGAGTGGTTTTTTAAGGATAAAAAGACAAACTCAGGCCACGCAAAGGACGGCCTTTTTCATCTCCAAAGCAGCCAGCCCAACAAGCCCCAAACAGGCGACCAATAAAGCAAAAAAGTAAAATTCAAAATCAACCAGGCCAGGGGCAGCACAGGCAACGTAAGAAACCACTCCGACCTGCCCGATCCTTTTCTAAAAGGGCTTTTGAACAAGCCGAAAAAACGGTGCAACTGCCCTTCCAGTTTTTTAGCGAACGGAACATACACCACCCAAACAGGGATGACAAACCCGGGGGTAGAACGGCTGACCTTCCTGCGCCGCCGCCGTACATTGCCCGAAATGCCGATCTTGCACTTCCAGATATAAGGCACGTTAATGAAAATATAAACGAATCTCATATTTCGATTTTTCATAGATATAAAAAATAATAAATTAAAAAAATACCTCAAGCCGGGTACACCCTCCCTTCCCAGTCCCCTTACCTTTGCACCATTATTTTAATATAATATTTTTTTAATACAACAACTCGCCACACTTACACATTTCTCCAAATTCTTTCTGCTTCTGAGATAGCTTTTCCGACCTGAAAATTATTGGCCAAAGTTTAAGAATTTGATCGTTGTCCACGGGCCGGCGATCACTAAAAACGAATTTACAATTTTTAGTTGAAGGTGCAGTGCTTTTGGCTTTTGGCTTCCTGTAATTTGAACCTGAACTTTCAATCTCCAATGATTGAAATCCAGTTCTTTTTTTGCCAACTGCCAACAGCAAACAGCCAGCAACTGAATTATTCTTTAACCAAAAGCTAGAGTTCCATGAAACGAGTTCTACCCATTTTGGTGGTATCCTTATGCCTCCTTTTCATAAGCGACCGCCTCCTTGCACAAAATGCTCCCATTATTTTCTGTCCGGGCGACATCAACGTCAACCTCGACCCTGGGGAGTGCGAAACACCAGTCAATTTTAATGTTTTTGCCAGCGCCAATGGCAATCCAAATCCCCCCCTCATCATCCAGACAGACGGTACGGGCTATACTTCGGGAAGTACTTTTCCGAGGGGCGTGACCTCCCTTGTGTTCGTTGCGGTGGACACGGCATCGCCCTTCCCTTTCCCTGCCGACACCTGCATGTTCAATGTCAATGTGATCGAATATGTGCCGGGCACGACGGCCATCGTTACCGATGATGACCTCACTATTTCCATGCCCTCCACCTGTGAAATGTTCCTCACGCCGGGCTTTGTGTTGGAAGGGAGTTATGGTTGCTACGATGACTTCACCGTGGACGTAGAGAACACGGGCAGCAACTACATCGGCCCGTCTTATGTGGGGCAGACCATTACCTACACCATTACCAATAATGTCACCGGCATGATGGGTTGGGGCGATGCGACGATCGAGGACAAAAGCCCCCCGCTCATCACCGGCTGCGATACGGTGCGGGTCAATTGTTTGGCCGACCTGAGACCTGTCTCGGAAGGAGGTGAAATTCCCGAGCCGGGTTTTGTTGATTGCAACCCTTTCACCGTTCAGTACCTCGACATGATAACGCAGGGTACTTGCCAAGACACTTTCACATCCGTTGTCATGCGGGTATGGACGGCAGTGGATGAACTGGGGAATGTGGGCTCCTGCAACCAGGTCATCGTTGTTGACCGCATTTTATTGACGGACATTGCGCCCATCTGCCCGCCAATGCAGACGGTGCAATGTGTGCCCAACATTGTCCCCGATTTCAGCCCCGCCGCAATGGGCTACCCCACAGCGGTCATTGACGGAGTGACTTATGAAATCACCGACGGCGAAAATTCCATTTGCAACATCACCGCCTCCTACAGCGACCAGATCGTCAGTGGCTGCGGTGCTTCTTATAAAATATTGAGGACATGGACGATCATGGACTGGTGCCTGCCCCTCGACTTTGTGGACAACCCCTGGACCTGTACCCAGATCATCGAGTACATGGACCAAACGGCGCCGGTAGCAACTGCCCCCGCCGACATGGTGGCCAGTGCCAACCTGCCCGACTGCCGTTCGAGGCCCATCATCCCTGCCGTGGATGTGGTGGACTGCTCCGATTACACCGTTTTCATTTCCACGCCAGTGGGGCCAATAGTGGGCAACGGTGGGCAAGTACCTGCGCCAGGGCTGCCGTTGGGCAACCATTTGATAGAAATAAAAATAACGGATGCCTGCGGCAACGCCACCAACCTGCAATTTCACGTAACGGTGGAAGACCAAACGCAGCCGACGCCCGTTTGCGATTCGCACACCACCGTGCCCCTCAACAACGACGGCTACGCCATTGCTTACGCAACCTCATTTGACGATGGCAGCACCGACAATTGTTGCCTCGACCGTTTTGAGGTGATCCGCTATTCTGATAATTGTACCAACCCTGCCAATCTCGTTTTTGGCGAATTCATTGAATTTTGCTGTGCCGACGTCGGGCAGCCCATCCTTGTTGCTTTGCGGGTATGGGACTGCTACGGAAATTTCAACCAATGCAACGTACAGGTGGAAGTGCAAGACCTCAACGGCCCCTCCATTACCTGCCCGCCCAACCAGACCCTCTTTTGCGGCGATGATTACAACAACCCGGCACTGGTCGGAGAAGTAGAGACCGACCCCGCCATGCAAGGGCCGAACGACGGATTCGCCAGCGACAATTGCGGAGCGGCATTGGTGGTCACGAGTGCCGATGCAGGGCAGGTTTCTTGCGGCTCGGGCACTATTGTCCGCACCTATACGGCGACCGACCCGGCAGGGCTTTCTACCTCTTGCCAGCAGGTCATTACGGTCGTCAACAACAATCCCTTCACTGGTACAAGCATTACTTTCCCCGCAGATATTACCGTTTTTTCCTGCAATGCACTGACCGACCCGTCGGTGACGGGCGAGCCAACGCTTCCTGCGCCTTCGGGCTGCTATTCGTTGGTGTGGGGGCATGACCCCGATCTGGAACTGGCCTCGAATGATGCCTGCAAAAAAATCCTCCGCGATTGGTACGTCATTGACTGGTGCCAATATGACCCGAACAACCCGAACAGCCCCGGCATTTGGACGCAAACGCAGACCATCTCCGTGATGGACCAGGAAGGGCCGACCTTCCCCGTTTGCACCAACCTGACTTTCTGCAACTTCAAGGACGACTGCTCAGACCTTGCGCCCGACCTCAGTGTTTCGGCCACCGACGCATGTACCGACGACAACCTGATTTCTTACTCTTGGACTGTTGACCTGTACGACGACGGCCTGACCGACCCGGCGGGCTACACTGTTTCGGGTTCGGGACAAAACACAACAAACGACTATCCGCTCGGTACGCACCAGATCAATTACACTGCTTTTGATGGCTGCGGAAACACGGGCTCGTGCAGCTTCCTTTTTTCGATTGTTGACTGCAAAGCACCGACCGTTTACTGCCGCCCCGGCCTCGTGGTCGAGATCATGGCGACGGGCATGGTGCCGGTGGATGTAGTGCAACTGGAGGAAGGTACTTCTTTCGACAATTGCACGTCGAGGACTGGCCTCCGGTTTTCTTTTTCTCCCGATGTAACGGATACCCAGAGGCTTTTTGACTGTACCATGCTGGGCCAGAACCCCGTGCAGGTCTGGGCTACCGATGAGGCCGGCAACCAAGATTTTTGCAATACGGTAGTGACCATCCAGGACAACATGAACGCCTGCGGCGGGCCTTTGGTAGCCCTTTCTGGCGCTGTCGCAAATGAAGATTCGGAAGGTGTGCCGCAAGTCGAAGTCGAAATAAACGGCGATATGACGGGCATGTCCCTCACCGATACGGATGGCATTTACAGCTTTGCAAATGTACCGGTCGGCCATGATTACAGCATCACCCCGCACTTGGACACCGACCCGCTGAACGGGGTGACCACCTTGGACCTGTACTACCTGCAACGGCATATTTTGGGGGTCGAATTTCTTGATTCTCCTTATAAAATAATTGCAGGAGATGCCAACAACAGCGGAATGGTGACCACCAGCGATGTGATCGAAATAAGGAAACTCATCCTCCACGTCATCCCCCGGTTTTCACAAAACACTTCTTGGCGTTTTGTGGATGGGACTTATACTTTCCCGAACGCCAACGACCCGTTCGAGGAGGAATTTCCAGAGGTCTGTAACATCAATAATTTTACCTCCGGCAACCAGTCCCCCAATTTTGTGGCCATCAAAATCGGCGACCTCAACGGCACTGCATTGTTGAGCGCAAATGCCGGCGCAGAAGACCGCGACGGGGCGGATGAGTGGCTGCTCACCACTGCCGACCGCAAAGTAGAGGCCGGCGAAACGTTCACGGTGGAAGTGGCCGGGAAAATGGCCGGGATGCTGGGCTACCAGTTCACTTTTGGATTTGACAATAAAAAACTGGAAGTGAAAGAAATCAAGCCGGGCAAATATATGGACGAGGGCAATTTTGGCTTGGCGAAGCTGGAAGAAGGAGCTTTGACGGCCAGTTGGTTTCAAGTGATGCAGACCAAAAGGGCAGAAGTGGCCGAGCCGCTTTTCGAAATCACTTTCCTCGCAAAAGCAGGCGGCATGTTGAGCGATATGGTCAATGTCAATTCCCGTTTCACCAAAGCAGAAAGTTATGGAACGGACGGCACTGCCCGCCCCATCGCCCTGTCTTTTGGCCAGCCCGACGGAGCGGCCTTTGGAGAAGCATTTGAGCTTTTCCAAAACAAGCCCAACCCCTTCAGCGATGCCACTGTCATCGGTTTCCAACTGCCGGAAGCCTCCTCTGCCTCGCTGACCATATTTGATGTTTCTGGAAAGGCCATCAAAAAAATAAACGGCCAGTATGCCAAGGGCTACCACGAAGTGAACATTAATAACAATGACCTGTCAGGACTCGGAATTTATTACTACCGCCTCGAAACGCCGGGGCATACCGCAACCATGAAAATGACGGTTTTGTGAACGGTTGACGGTTGACGGTTGACGGTGGACGGAAGCTGTGGCACCGTCCACCGTCCATCGTCAACCGTCTAAGATTTAGTAACTCGGTTTTTGGGATTGGTCTCCTCCCCGGTTCGCCGGGGAGGGGCTTTTTTTTTGGAAAAGAAAGGTGTAAATTGCGTATCTTTTTAACAAGGCAAGGTAAAGGGTTTGGTTTTTTCCGACAACCTTCGCTGTATATTTTGACAGGACTACTTCAGTGATTAGTAATTAGTTGATTAGTGATTAGTCCGCCAAATCCCTGATAATGTGGCATTTAACCAAAAGCTAAATGGTTAGCGAATTACGATTTGTACCACTAGTATATGCAGCGAAGGTTGAACCCTTGACTTACCTTGCCTTATTAATGCGAATAACGGGTTAAAAAAACTACTGATTTTCAGGACGTTACGTTTACTTCCCGAAGCGAATTCGGGATAAATTTTAGTAAACGTGGAGCCTAAACCATTGAAAATCAATGCTCGCAAAATTTAACCCCTTGTTTGCATTATTAAAATGATACTAAATTGCAGCAAAATAAATTGTAGAAATGACAATGTCTATAAAAACACATACTGATCCGCTTCAAACGATATTCCAAAAGGAAGGGGCAGAGCTGATTGTAAAAGGGCTTACGAAAGATGAATTTGAGGTGTTCTCCGGCAGGTTGCCGGAGTACAGGATGGAGCGGGAAAAAAACGGGAACATCACTATTATGGCACCAATCAAAGGCTTCGGGGGCATTCGGGAAAACAAGATCAACAGGAGGGTCGGCAATTTTGTGGAAAACCATTTGGACGGAGAAACTTTCAGTCCGAGCAGCGGTTTCGACCTGCCGGACGGGGCGACAAAAAGCCCCGACGTAGCATGGGTCAGCGGAGATAAATTGGCGATGCTCGATCCCAGCATTGCGGAAGATAAATACCTGCCCATCGTTCCCGATTTTGTCGCTGAAATAAGATCACAAACGGATAGCCTCAAAAAAACAAAAGCCAAAATGGAAGATACTTGGATAGCCAACGGCGTCCGCCTCGCTTGGCTCATTGACCCGTATCAGGAGAAGGCTTATATCTATCGGGGCGATGGCAGCAAGGATGTCGTAAAAGGTTTTGATAACAAACTTTCGGGTGAGGACGTGCTGCCGGGTTTTGAATTGGACTTGTCGGAATTCAGGTTGTTTGGGAAAAAATGATCACCCCTTTACCAACACCTTTTCCCCTTTCTTCGCCTTATAAACCAGCTTCGAGCAATTTTCTTTCGTAAAAATTTCCCTCGCCACCCGCCGGATATCTTCCACCGTAACTTTTTGGTACCGCTCGCCCTCCTCGTTGACCCTCGCCGCATCGCCCACCACTTCAAAAAAAGCAAGGTTGATGGCCTTGTTCAAAACGTTGACCTCCGAAAAGACGAGTGCCGATTCCGATTTGTTTTTCAGCTTTTGCAGCTCACGGGCGGGGATGTTTTCCGTTTTCAGCAGTTCCAGTTCCTTCCAGATGATGGCCTCCGCTTCTTCCAGCGAAACCCCTTTCGAGGGCTTGCCTTCCACCACTATAAGGCCGGGGTCGAGGCTGCCGGAAATATAGCAGTCAATGTGCGAAAACAGTTGCTGCTCTTTCAGCAATCGGCGGTACAGGCGGGAGGAGGGGCCATTGCCGAGCACATCCGAGAGCAGGTCAATGGCATGGAAATCATCGTCGGCACGGGCGCAGCTATGGAAGGCAAGGTAGAGCGAATCCACGGGCACTTTGGCCTCGTGGGTGTATTCGTGCAGCTCTTTTTGCGGTGGTTCGGCGGGCAGCTTCCGTTCGGGCACGTCGCCTGCGGGTATGCCGCCAAACCACTTTTCCACTTTGGCCAGCACATCCTCTTTTTTCACATTTCCGGCTATCGCCAAAATGGCATTGTTGGGACGGTAATATTTGTAAAAAAAATCTTTGACATCCTGCAAAGTGGCGTCTTCCACATGCTTCGGCGTCTTACCGATGGTCGGCCATTGGTAGGGGTGTACCTGAAATGCAAGTTTGGAAAGGTGGTGCCACACCTCGCCATAAGGCTGGTTCAGGCAGGTTTCTTTGAACTCTTCCACCACCACTTTGCGCTGCACCTCCAATGATTTTTCACTGAAGTCCAACTGCAACATGCGGTCGCTTTCCAGCCACAGCGCCACCTCCAGGTTATCGGCAGGCAGCACATCGTAAAAATTGGTGATGTCGCTGTTGGTAAAGGCGTTGTTCTCGCCGCCCGCCATTTGTATCGGCCCGTCAAAATCGGGGATATTGGCCGAGCCTCCAAACATCAAATGCTCGAACAAATGCGCAAAGCCCGTCTTGTCCGGCGACTCGTCCCGGCTGCCCACATTGTATAAAATATTGACGGCCACCATCGGCGTACTGTCGTCTTCGTGCACGATCAGCCGCAGGCCGTTGCCCAATATATATTTTGTGAAATCTATCAAAAGAAATATAGGTTTACTGGTTTAAGGTTTATCGGTTTAAAGGGCGCAAAAGTATAAAATGATTTGGTGGTACACCACAAAAAAATATTGTTGCATCTAATGGGTTATATGTCAAAATAATTATTTCCGAAAAATATATTTATGGAAATAAAAAATGAATACCTCCCAATACCAATAAATACCCAATACCTTTTTAATACCCAATACCTTTTGAATACCCAATACCTTTTTAATAATACCGATAATATCTTTTAACACCTAAATTTATAAAGCTATGAAAAAATTAGAAAGTACTCGTTTGAAGCGGTCGCGTTCCGTCAATTTGCGCATAGGGTATGCGGCCGCTATTTTTTTGGTCACAATGGCATTTAACTGGACAAGCGAACGACCGGATTTTAATAATCCAATAGAAGATGAAATTGCGCCAGCGGAATTAAAAATTATCCGTACTTATCAACGGCAGGAAAAAGCAATGCCCCCTGCTCCCGAACCTGCCAAAACCATTTTTAATAAAAATATCATAGAAACGGACAAGCCTAATTTATTAAGCGATAAGATTAAAACAGAAAACCCCGCCCCGCCCCTTGACAGCGGGGTGTTTATAATAAAACCTCCAATTGTGAATATGGAAAACCTCCGCCCGGCACAGCCCAAAGAGGAGAACCCAATATTCAAAGTAGTGGAAAACATGCCGCTTTTTGCAGGTTGCGGCGATGATAATATGAGCAAAGATGAAAAGAAAAAATGCAGTGACCGGGCAATGCTTTCCTATTTGTACAAAAATATACGCTACCCCGCTATCGCCCGCGAAAACGGCGTGGAAGGAATGGTGGTCATCCGTTTTGTGGTGGAAAAAGAAGGCAATATTTCAGGATTGAAAATAGTACGCGATATTGGTGCGGGCTGTGGCGAGGAAGCATTGCGGGTGGTGAAAAATATGCCCGATTGGATACCGGGCAAACAACGTGGCAGGCCGGTGCGGGTGCAATATAATTTGCCCGTCAAATTTAAATTGAATTGACGGCTAATTATTTAGAGCATGTTGGGATTTTATTTTATTGGAAATCCCTATTTTAGGGAGCATAAGATTTTCCAGATTTTCAAAATCTGGAAAATCTAAAAAAATCTAAACGCCCTTGTTTTATAACTCACTGATTATTAGACCATAAAAACCCCAACATGCTCTTATTGTTTTTATTTGTAAGAGCATGCCCCGAAATCCCGAAGGGATTAAATTTGAATAACCCCGGATGAAATCCGGGGAGCAGTAAAAGTGGGTAACAACCCCGGAGGGGTTGAATATCTGCCATAATTCAACCCCTCTGGGGTTGTCACACAACTCCACATTTTCCCCCGGATTTCATCCGGGGTTATTCAAATTTAATCCCTTCGGGATTTCGGGGCATGCTGAATGGCTGTTTTTATACTTGACCACTTTTAGGTTTTGTGCATTTTTAAATAAAATTCCACTTGGCATGAAATATATATACTCATTTTTTGCTTTAAATATATTTTTACTAAATTTTATTTCGGCACAAATAAATGGCGGGCAGATACAGGCAAAACCTCCCATGCCCGACCCCAGCAAATTTATATGTATTTACACAACCGAAATTCC
>DROJ01000273.1 GCA_011321935.1 Bacteroidota bacterium
ATAGAAAAGGTCTTTACCATATATGAGGTCAACTAATATTTTTTCTAAAGTTGCAGTAGGGGTATTGTTCACTTTTTGTAAAGGAGCTTCAGAAACGAGGTTCTGGACTACGGTGACATTTTTCAATTCCAATAAATAATTCTCAACAATATTCTTGTCAGGTTTAAGGTACACCTTTTTATACTTCTCTTTTAAAAAATGGTAAACAGCTTCTGTGCTGTCTCGCTCGATTTCCACAACGATAAATTTTATAAAAGATTGATGAAGTGAAAACTCTCCAATGACATCCGTTTTCCAAACACAAAATTCAATAAATGGAAATTGCTTTTTTATTTGTTTAGCTATTGACAATTCCTTTTTACTGATTTGAGGTGTGAAACAAGATGAAGAACCGACGATGAACTTTCCTCTCCCAACCCTGCTGATAATTCCGGATTTCACCAATTGGTAAATCCTCCAATTAATGGTGCTGTTGGGCATTTCTTTTTCATTCTTGGTATAGAAATTCCGGACATCTTTAGTGGTGAAAACCACTCGATGGTTAAATCTTTTCAGGAATTGCTCTATTTTTAATTTGCTTTTGATAAGAATTTGTTTTGGGCAAAGTTATCAAATTAACGGCACTATTTCAATTTTAGAGCCAAATTAAAGTCACTTGTTTCAAAAGCGAAAACTTAAGCGGTCTGTCTTTTTGGGATTCTGTATTTACCAATTTCAACCATGCCATCAATGCACGGATTCATAGAGTCTAATATGGTTCAGTATACAATTTGCTGCCGCAACAGCTTGCTTAGTAAACAAAAATTATATATCTTTCCTTTTAATTTCATTGAGAAAACTTTTGGGCAGATAAAACGGCAAAACGGAAGATTGCTGTTTTGTCCGGCCCCAATTCCATCCCATTCCATGCTGATATTTTATTTACGAAGGGCTTTTCTTTTCATATTTATTTTGCTTGCCGCAAATGTTTTTGCGCAGCAAGAAAATGCCAATTCTTTCCAACCGGACGAGCGGCTTTTTATAGAGGCCAAATGGAAATATACCTATACCCTCCATGCCGAGTCCAATACCATCATCCACAAGGCGGACAACAATTACGATTACTACCTCTATTTCAGGTACGACTATACCTATCAAGAATTCCTGAACGACCGCCTGAACCGGGGCAACTGGAGCCTTGATGGCAACATGCTGTTTTACAGTTTCAAGCACGTCAATAAATTTAAAATAGTAGAACTCAACAAGTCCGTGCTGACCCTGGAGTTCACGCAGCGCAACAGCAAGGGCACTTACCAATACCATTTTGTGAGGGTGGACAGCAAGGATGCCCCCTTCCCCAAACCTGCCAACGAACTGCCCGAAGTCATCGTGGAGGCCGACGACCCCAACGCGCCCATTGCGCAGCACACAAAAAAGAAAAAAAAGAGGGGCTGGCTGTCGAGGATTTTCAGGAGGAACAAACTGAAAGAAACCTATGTGCCTGCCGAAGAACTGACCTATATCAACATCGAACTGATCGGCGGCGGCTATTACGGCGGCATTGACCCGGTGCTGAAAGATTTTATCCTCCTGAAAACGGACGGGCGTTTGATCAAAGAATTCCAATCCGTCAACCACGGGCTGTTGGTCACCAAAAAATACATCCCCCGCTCGGAACTGGAACTATTTGCGGACTATATCGAAAAGCAGGGCTTTTTTGAAATGGAAAGGGTTTACGATTGCACCGATGCCGCCTGCACAAAACGAAAAAGAAGGAAGCCGACCCCTGTCCCGCTGCGGCTTTCGGTCGCTTATGGAAAGAAGAAAAAAGTGGTCACCATTGCCATTTGGGGAGAGGACGACCAGAAAACGAAGTACGTGGACTACCCGCCTGTTTTGGACAATATCATAGATGCCATTCAGCGCATGGCGAACCGGCCGGAGGAACCGTTGGTGAAAAAATAATTTTTTCGCGTGCCTGTTCCGTTTTTGAAAAATGCTTCCATCCGACAAACATCGGATGGAAGCATTTTATTCTTAACGTGAGTTATGGATAAGGGAAGCCCGGTTGGGCCAAACGGTTGAGCATCAGTCAAATATATCCATAATTCTTACTTGTCGATCTCGATCACCGTCGCTACTATGTTTTTCCCGTTTAATTCACAGCTAAACTCCACGGCGTCCGGGGCGGAGAATTTTACGTTCGGTACTTCTTCTTGCCCTATTGCATCCCTCACTTTCCTGATATACGAGGGCTGGCGGCTGGAATTGATTCGGCCGTTTAATACATTCCAGTCCAGCTCTGATTTTGAAATGATGACGGCTATATAATCTCGGTTGCCGATGTCGTCTGGCGACATAGAATGGTCGCGGGGGAAAAGGCGGGTCCCTGTAATGCCGCAATATGGCGAGTGTTTTTCGGTATATGGAAACAGCACATAACTGGAGCCGTCCGTCTCTTGTCCGAACACATATACATAGCACTCGATGGAGTTGGTGATGGCCACTTTGAACTTGGTGCTTTTTGACATGGGCGCACGGGTGCGAAACACGCGGTCGCCGACTTCTCTAAGTGGGATGAGCGTTTGCGAAGCATTGTCAACGAGGCCAAATTTTATGGCCAATTTGTTGGGGTCATATTTAGCGGCACTGCCCATCGGGTAGAGCCCGTATGCTTCTTTTGTAAAATTTTGGAAATCGCGGTAACTGATCCACGCCGTTCCGTTGTTCCCCCATTCTGGCCCCCAAGAGTTCATGATCTGCACCGCTTGGTTGTTGTCGTCGTAACCGATGGCGCACATGGCATGGCCGCTGAAACCATACTGCTGATAGTCTCTTTGGGTGGGTTGCCAGTAATTTTTACCGACCATTTGGTGCATGAACGTACCGCCGACCATCATGCCGAAGACCACGGGCGCGCCCTGTGCGATGTGCTGTTTGAGGCCGTTCATGTCTATCGAAAAATCGCGGGCGCCACCAGAAAGGCGGTTGTAGCCTTTGGTGCGGAACTTGGCAGCTTTGGCTGCCTGTGCTTGCGTAGGTGTTCGGCTACAGCTCCGTTCGTCATAGCCGAATTCGCTAAAGGGCAGGTCGCCATGCTGTTGAAGGGTTTTCATGGCGTTGTTCATGTATGCCCCCTGGCAGCCGTCGAGTGCGATTTGGTTGTACAAATAAGAAGGGCTGAAGGCCACATTGTCCGGGTTTTGGCCAGTGGCGCGAGCCTGCAAGATAGTCCGGGCGGCGTATGAGCTCGCCCAGCCTACGCATGAACCTTGACGCCCCTGCTGCATGCGCTTGGGCGCATATTTCAATAAAGATATGGAGGCAGGGAGTTGCGTGCTGCCGTAGGTTGTCGAGAGTGGCTCGAAGACATCTGCCTTGTAATATTCCTCCTCGCTGAGGGCTGCCCCAAAAGAAAACTGTTCGTTAAAACCGCGGTCATTGCCGGCGAGGCCGCCGCCGTCCATGTTGCCAAACAAGGAGTCGCTGCCGCCGAGAAAAAAGAACCAAATGGCTCCACCGATAATGGCCAGCATCAGCAGTTTTTTGTTTTTAAAAAGGATGGGCAACAGCATGGGCAGAAATTGGGCGAGGCCACCGAAGCCTGTGCCGCCTTTTTTTCTGCGGGGGTCGTTGTTTCTCCGGGGCTGCTGCCGTTCCGGGTCTTTTTCCATTCTTATTGGCATGAGTCGTTGAGTTTTGTTTTCCCGTTTTTGATGCGGGACGTTTGTTGAAAAATATGGGATGAAGGTACAAAAAAATCAGTGGTTTATTGGTTGTATGGTCTTTAGGTAGTGCAGTGATTCGTAATTAGCGGACTATTTATTTTTTGGTAAATGCCACATTATCAGGGATTTGGCGGACTAATCACTAATCAACTAATTACTAATCACTGCACTGCCCGTTTATTTTTCCAGCCGTTTCAACCCTGCTTTTGCACTAGCATAATCAGGGTCGAGGTTGAGCACATTTTTATAGTCGGAAATGGCCTGCGCCTTATTGCCCATCAACTCGGCTGCCACTCCCCGGTGGTAGTAGGCATCGGGAAACTGCGGTGCGTATTTTACGGCAATATCAAAACTTTGATAGGCCCGTTGCAGGGAGTCCATATCGAGATAGAGCAGGCCGGTATTATAGTAGCCGTCCATGTACTGGGGGTCAATGGTATTTATTTTTTTATAAAGTTTGATGGCCCCTTCGAGGTCGTCTTTTTTGTTCGACAAATAATGGGCTTTTGAGTGCAGGGCGATTATATTGTTGGAGTCGATGCGCAGGGCATTGTCGAAATATTTGCCCGCCAGTGGCGAACCTTTGTCCGCCAATAGGTTGGCCAGGTTTATCCAGGCATCGGTCAGTTCGGGGTCGTTTTCTACCGCTGATTGGTAGGCGTTTATCGCTTCGTCCTTGCGGCCCATGTCCTTGAATACGCTACCGAACATAAAAAACATTTCCGAATTCTGCGGGTCAATGGTGCGGATGCGCTCAAGCGTAAAAAGGGCGTCTTTGTGCAGTTGGAGGATCAATTGGCATTCTGCCAATTTCAACAAAGTAGGGATCCTTTTTGGAAATTTTTCGGCAGCTTTTACCATCACGTTCAGGCCTAACCTTGATTTGTAATAATCAAAATACATGTCTGATAGTACATGGTAGTACTCCGCTTTTGAGGAGTCGAGGGCAATGGCTTTCTCCAGGTCGGCGATGCCCTCGTCGTAGTTTTCGTTTTCGTACCAAGCCCCTGCACGGGCGGCGTAAAGGGAGGCATCGTTGGGGGCTTCGGCTATTTTTTTGGTGAGGCCGTCAATGGCCGGGTTGCCCGTTACCAACAGGCCGGGCGTTTGGGTATCGGCAGGTGCTTCGGAACTTGGTGCGTCGCCATTGCAGGCGGAAAGGCCTGCGAAAAGCAGGCAAGTCAATAGGATTTGATAGTTCTTGATTTTCATAGCTGCAAATTTAACATAACAAACAAAGTCCTGTTAGCAATCTGAATTTGCTAACAGGACTGTTCTAAAATTTGGATGAAAAAAAGTAAAGGTAGTGCAGTGATTCGTAATTAGTTGATTAGTGATTAGTTCGCCAAATCCTTGACAATGTGGTGTTTACCAAAAAATAAATAGTCCGCTAATTACGAATCGAACCAGTAGCAGGTTGTCTTTGCTTTTAAGCCTTGCTCAGTAATTTTAAAACCAACCATGTCGCCAGCAGCACAAAAGCGCCGATGGCAGCTATTTTATAATAAATATTGCTCTCGTCTTGATTAATGGCGACTACGTTTGCCTTGGGGATGGCTGCCGAAATGGAAGGTGGTTCAGGACAGAGTGGCGGCACCTGGCCTGTGCTTTTGTTTTTTCCCATCATTTCTTCATAATCTTCCCGGTTGTCCAGTTCGGACAATTCCTTTTCGGTCAATTCTCCGCTCAGCCAACGGGCCAAAAAGGTAGCGTCTTTGTAATTTTTTTGCATGCCGACTTTTTTAAGTGCTTGTGTAGTTGTCTGCATCGGAAATTGGATTTTTGCCAAAGTTTGCCTCAAATAAGTGCTTCCAAAATTCAGGGATTCCGCAATCGTTTTAAAGCAAAGCCTTTTGTGTTTCAAAAAGTGTAACCGGTTTTATATGCCAATAATGTGGCGAGATGGGAAAATGTGCAGTAGGGACGGCGTTTTTTTATTTATGAAAAATAAATATTGTGGATAAAGCGTTGAGGATCAGTTTTTTGAATTTTAAAATAAAAACAAAACGGATGCGCTTCGTCGGCGCATCCGTCTTGCCTTTTGCTGTTTAAAGTTTCAAAACCTTAAAAGCCGCCATCCGCTCTCCGGCACGCAGCCGCGCAAAATAATTTCCCGGGGGGAGGCCGCTCAGGTCAATCGTTTTTTCCGCGCTGCCTTCCCGGATTTCAAACTCGTCCGACTGCACTTTTTTCCCGAGCAGGTCAAAAATTTCGATGGTGGTGCGGCCCCTTTCCAGCGGGGCCCATTTTAAGGTCAACCCGTCAGAAACGGGGTTTGGAAAAATTTCAATCCCAGCGTTTTCGGTCACTTCGCCGGCATCCACGAGCGTTCGTTCGCCATCGGCAAACCAAAGGCCCCGGCGCCCGTCCCCGATAAAAACAGTGGCGTTGCCCTCGGGCGAAATTTTATCGTCGGCCAGCGGTGCAAATGCTAAAACAGGGTCTCCGTTGTTGTCGTTTGCTTCAAAAACAATGCGGCTGTCGTCGGTCGAATAGCTCGGCCAACTGAGGTCGCTGTTTTCAAAAACAGTTGCCACGTCGCCCGTTTCGATATTGGTGGCCAAAAGCAGGAAGTCGTTGTTGAACTCGTCGAGGTAGTCAAAGGCAACGATGTAGTCCGAATTTTTGGAGAAGGTAGGATTGGCCACGCTGACCCCGTCGGGCAGGCCGCTGAACAGTTGGCTCACTGCGCCTCCGGCAAAATCGCCGGCATCGTTGTCCCACACATTTACGAAGTTGATGTCCCAGTATTCGATGCCTGCGTTGATGCGGTTGAGAGCATCGTACATCACCCATTCGCCTGTAAAATCCCACTGCATGATATCGGCAAATTCGACGTTGCCTGTCGTCTGCCCACTGCCGGTAGTCGGGTTGTAAAGCTCAAAGGTCTGCCACGTTTGGAGGGTAAAATCATAAATCCAGATGAGGTTGTCGTTGTCGGTGGTCAGTGCCGACAAGTGGCTACCATCTTTCGAGACGGCCACGTTCCGCCAGATCGGCTCGGGCTGAAGGGTCTGTTGTTCGGTCTGCCCTGTTTGCCAATCAATAAAAATGACCTGCATCGTATTGTCCTCGGCAATGTAAACGGCTGCGCTGCCATCGTCGGTAATAGAAGGCCGGCTCAAGGGAGAGACCGTTGACAAAGGGTTGAAGACACTGGAGCCATCAGGCCTGAAAATGTAAAGTTGGTCAAAACCGACATCGGTCATCAAGATATAATCATCGCCGGGGTTGGCGCTTACATCGGTCTGGCTGTCGGTCGGGGCACCGGCGCCAATGCCCACTGCGGCGAAAGCATTTTGCGCAGCAACTACTTCGTTGCTGCCATAAAGGTCGGTCGCTGCCTGCACTACCGCAATGCGGCAATCAACAAATTGGGCGGAGCGGAAAAGGTACTTCGTGAGCGCCCGGTAATAGACCAGCTCGGCTTTGTCCTTGCCGACGGCATCGGCAAAGAGCTGGAATGCCTTGTTCGGGATGCCGCTGTTGATATGGACGCCGCCGTTGTCTTGGCTGCCCGAGAAGCGCTCGCTGTAATGGGCGGGCTGGTAGCCGTTGTCGTTGAAACCGTTGCCGCCGTTGTGCGGGTCGGCCATGTCGCGCAGTGCGCCCGTCGGAAAAATATTGGAGTTCGCTACGTCCTCTCCGATTGTCCAATCATCCCGGTCTATCATCGCGCCGAACACGTCGGCGAAGCTCTCGTTCAGTGCGCCGCTTTCGCCGAAATATTCGAGGTTGGCAGTGGACTGCACCACGCCGTGCGACATTTCATGCCCTGCCACATCGGGCGCTTTGGCGAGGGGCGCATCGAAGGCCACGTTGCCGTTGCCGTACCACATCGCCTCGCCGTTCCAAAAAGCATTGTCCATTTGGTCGCCGCCGCTTTCCACCACATTGATGATCGAAATGATCTTTCCCCCCTGCCCGTTGATGCTTTCCCTGCCAAAGGTGTTTTTGAAATATTCGTATGCCACGCCACCATTGTAATGGGCGCTCACTGAAAGCGGGTCGTTCCAGATATTGTCGGAAGTGGCCAGGTGGGCCGTCTGGAAATTGTTGTCTTCCGGTGAGGTGTTCAGTGCATTGATCGTCCAGATCACGCCGACGGGGCTGTCCGGCAAATTGGACTGGGCCAAGTTGAACATCGTGCGCGAGGCGTCTATCAGAAAAAAATTATTGTTGATTTGGTAAGTATTGAGCAGCCGGCTGATGCCGAAGAGGTCATCGGCGAAGGCAGTTGCCGGGCCGTCCAATAAGTCCACCGTCTTTCCTGCCTTGCCGGCAGGCAGGAGTCCGCAGTCCGCAGTCTTCGTGGAGCAGTCTTCAGCTATTTTATCTTTTATAGGAAAATCAGAAGAGTGGCGGACTTCATGGCGGCTGTTCAGGTGGTGGGCAAGCTGGCAAAGTTCAGAATACGACCGCAGTATTTCACCTGTTTTTGCATCCACAAAATAGGCATAGCGGTGGGTCACGTTTGGCACTGCGGTGACCTGCCATGCGAGCCGCCCGCTGTTTTTGTTTTTATTAAAATGATAGACCACGAGTTCTGCTTCCACTTGCTCCGAGGCGATCAATTGCTGCTCCATCGGGGAGAGTTCTTTTACCTTCGTAAAGGTGGCCATGTCTGCCAAAACCAAGGCCCCTGCCTCCTCTTTGCTGATCGTTGGTTCGACATTTTCTATTGCTGGCGTCGGGAAAAAGCGGCCGTTGAAAAGGTATATTTCACCGTCTTTTATATGCAGCCGCGCTTCTGCGCCATACACCCGCACACCTTTATATTGCTGCCGCAAAAACAGGTGCTGGAAGTTGCCCGTGGCTTCTGTTTCTTTTTTGTAAAATATAAATTCAGAAGTGGGGCTGTCCATTTGTAGCACGGGCCGGGCAGCTTCGAGGTAGGCTTCCACATTGTCCTGCAAGTCCTTTCCGGCAGCCATTGCAAAGGTGCCCCGGATGAGGTAGGGCGTCCCCGTTTCAGGAGAAATATAGGCCTGCAGGGAAGGTGCGCCCTTTATGGGTTTCGGCAAGTTCCCGATGGGCTTGAATTGGCGCCCACCAGAAAAAAGCGACTCGGCAAGTGGCACTCCCGGGCGGATCGGGGCCACCTTTTCGAGCGATGCCGGGTTGAGCGGGACAGCCCTTTCTGCTTTGGCAGGGATGCCTTTAATTTGGGAAAACAACGGAAAGACCATGAGCATGGCCACGAGAATGGATAAAAAGCGGTGCATTTTTTTGATGTTTTTTTGTCTTTTTAATGTTTCAAGAGGGGGAATAAATTCCCCCTCTTTTGGAAGGGCACGGAGCCGAATGCCAGGTTCGACCATTTGCCTTGACTTATTAAAATGATACGAACGGTGCATTATTTATCTAAAATAACCCTTGCCTCCAATCAGTTGAAGGGGGAATAAATTCCCCCTCTTTTGGAAGGGCACGGAGCCGAATGCTAGGTTCGATCATTTGCTTTGACTTATTAAAATGATACGAACGGTACATTATTTATCTAAAATAACCCTTGCCTCCAATCAGACTGCGGACTGACGGACTGA
>DROJ01000274.1 GCA_011321935.1 Bacteroidota bacterium
GCATTTTGTAATTATTTCCCGCAAAGTCACGCAAAGGTTTCGCTAAGTCTCGCAAAGCAGGACGTGTACTCGCCTCGCTTTGCGTGACTTTGCGAAACCTTTGCGTGACTTTGCGGGAAAACTCCCATATAATTCTTTTTAAAAAACAATTTTAAAGCACAGATATAAATGTCCAATACCATCAGCATACTCATCGTCGAAGACAATATGATAATCGGGGCAAAAATCTCCATGCTGCTCACCCAACTGGGCTATGAAGTGGCGGGCATCGTGCCCCGGGCAAAGGAGGCACTATCGCATATTGAAACCAACCCACCCGATGTATTATTATTGGACATCCATTTAAAAGGAAATATGGACGGCATCGAACTGGCGCAGCAAATGCAGCTTGACCGCGATATTCCGATTATATACCTCACCTCCAATAGTGACGAAAAAACTTTTGAACGGGCAAAGAAAACCCGCCCTTTTGCCTTTATTTCCAAACCATATAAAAAACTGGATTTACAGCGGGCCATCGAACTCACCCTCAGCCGCATGGCCGATAAAAATACCGATGCCAAAAGCCCGCCCGAAAATGAAAGCCCCTTTATTTTGAGCGACCGCATATTCGTGCGGCACAAAGACAAAATGGTCAAGGTATTTATCCAAGATATACTTTTTGTGGAGGCCGACCGCAATTATTGCATGGTGCATACCACCGAAAAAGAATTCCTGCTCACCGTGCCGCTCAAAGTATTGGAAGGGCATTTGCCGGAAGGCAAGTTCATGCGGGTACACCGCTCCTTCGTCGTCAACCTGGGGAAAATAGATGCCCTCGGCGACAATCAAGAATACCTTGTTTTTGGACAAAAAAATGTGCCCGTTAGCCGGCGCTTCAAAGAGGCGGTGGTGAAACGGCTGCGGCTTATCTGACCTCTTTTCCAATAGCGCTATTGGCCACAAAAACATAAGAGCGGTTTCCTGTTTTCTTCCAATTATTTTAGCCAGAATGATTGATGAGTTTTGGCTAAAACTTACGATGACACTAAGTTTTAGCCAAAAACGACTTTGTTTTTTGGCTAAAATATTCAAACGCTGTTTGTTTTTTCGTAACTGTTGAGCAGGCTCTTTGAGGCGATGCCCGACTGACATGCCTCCTTTTCCCGTTCGGACACCCAAACCCACCACTCGGCAATGCCTGCCTGCCGTTCGGACAAAACCGCTTTTTCCCGCCCATTTCCTGACATAGATTTGTTTCAGAAATCACACCTGCCGGGACACTCCAATTTAATCTGTTCATTTTTTAAAAAACATTAAACCATGAAAACAATCACCATCATCCGTTTGGTCCTGGCCATCGGTATTTTGCCAGCCGCCGTCGCCGCTCAACCCAAAACAAATGAAATGCCCTGCGGAGAACCCGCCAATTATTTTGCAGAATTTGCCGACCTCATGCACGGGGAAATGGGCACCGTGCTTGCCCCTGTCCCATATGTCAACATATTTCCCGCATTCGTCCACTTCCGCGAAGAGATGAAAGGTAAGGCGGAGGATTTTCCCGCTTATTATAAAAACAAAGTGGCGCTCTCCGTGCCCCTTGCCAAAACGGTGTTTGCCGATTGGGCAGCTTATATGGAATGCAAAGACAAGCCCGCCGAAGATTGTAGTGGACGTTAGCGGGGGGGGGTAATTTCACAGGCATATATTTTTTCACATATAGAAATCCTAAATCATTTTAGAAAATCTATATTTCGATAAAATCAATAATTGCTGATTTTATGAGAATATGATTTTCCTGATTTCAAATCGGAATGCAATAAATTCTCAATTTTTTTTATCTAAAAAACATTAAAAATGAAAACAATATTTTTTTTCCTCGCCCTGCTTTTGGGCCAACTGACTTCCCTGAATGCACAGGATTTTTACCTGCCCGTTTCCACTAAATCCGAGACTGCCAAACGGGCTTATCAGGCAGCTTCCTACCTCGGCTCGAACATCCGATTCGATGCCGCAAGGGCGGAAATAAAAAAAGCCATCGAAGCCGACCCCAGGTTTTTTATGGCTTATGTTTATGACTATCAGGTGCTGGCAAGGGGTGAGCAAAAACCCGCCGTATTGGACAAGGCATTGGCCATTGACCCGAGCGGTTTTACCAAAGCCGAAAAAATCATGCGGCGGCAAATGCAGGCATGGAAAGCAGACCACAAGGCCAAAACGGCCGGGGCCATGAAGGATTTGACGACCGCTTATCCCAATACGCCGGAAGCTTTTGAATGGGCATATCTGCATGCCCTATTTACTGATGGCAATAAAAAAGCTGCCCTCAAATATGCCCAAAAACTGATAGCCTTGGCTCCTGATTTCGGACCGGTATATAATGGGATAGGCTATCTCTATATGGGCGAAAAAAAGATGGAAAAAGCCAAAGCCGCTTTTGAAAAATACCTCGAACTGGCCCCCGCCGAAGCCAATGCCCACGACAGCATGGGGGAATATTATATGAATATTGGCGATTATGACAAGTCTGCCGAATACTATGAGCAGGCGGTGGCGCTTGGCATGGAAGGTTCGAAAAAGGGAGCGGAAAAGGCAAGGCTTACTGCGGCAATTGCTGTTTATGAAAAACCGGAATATTTCCTTCTTCGGCCAGAAGTTGAAAAGGCTTATGGATATTCCCACGCCGTCAAAATTGGCAATGATATAAAAATATCTGGGGCAGTAAGCATGGACGATTCGGGCAACCCGACCGCAAAAGGTGATTTATTGCAGCAAATGAAAAACTGCTATTCCGACTTGGAAAAAGTACTGAAACATTATGGCTGCACCTTCGACGATGTTGTGGTCGAAAATGTTTTTACGACCAATATGCCATTGTTTCTTGAAAATGCAGTTTACCGAAATGAAATCTATAAAAACCATTTCCCGACCGGCTCATGGCTGAGCGTAAAAGAACTGGCTTTGCCGGAGTTTATGATTGAAATCGAATTGGAGGTACATAAATCGAATTGACCCGCACATACTTTTTTCATTTTCTATTTTTCAAATAAACCTTTTTCAGTAGGCACTTTATTCGAGTTTTCCCGCAAAGTATCGCAAAGGCTCGCAAAGCGAGGCGAGTACACGTCTGACTTTGCGTGACTTAGCGAAACCTTTGCGTGACTTTGCGGGAAAACTTATAGCCGAACCATTAAAAAAAACAATTAATTATGAAAACAATAGGCATCATCGGCGGCTCCGGTTTTATCGGCAGCTATATCACCAAAAAATTCCTTTCGGAAAATTATAAAGTCCGGGTATCTGCCACGGATATTTCCAAAAAAGAAAAATATGCACACCTGCATAATTTAAAAAATTCGGAAAACCTCGAAATCATGCCATTGGATGTGCGAGACAAAGACGCATTAAAATCATTTGCCGAAGGCTGCGAAATAATTGTGCATGGCGGCACCCCTTTTCAGCTCGATGTGGACGACCCGCAAAAAGAATTGTTTGACCCGACCGTAAAAGGGACGGAGAATTTCCTCCAAATTGTCAGTCAATCACCGGATATAAAAAAGGTAATATTCGTCGCATCGGTGGCGGCATATAATACCAATTTCCCGATGCCCGCCGGGGGTAAAAACCCGCAGGATATATTTACCGAAAATGACCCGCCTTTTTTTAGTGAAGAAAGCATTCCGTATGCGCAGGCAAAATTTATTGCCAACCAAACGGTTTCTGATTTTATAAAAGAACAGCCGGATTTAAATTTTGAAATCACGAGCGTATCGCCGGTAGCTGTAATGGGCAAGGCATTGTCGGGAAGGGAAGATTCCGTATCGGTGGGACTGCAGCTTTTATTTAAAAATAAAATAATGCCCAATGATTTTGTAAAAATGCTTTTTGAAAACAATATGGAACTGGCCATGGTGGACGTGGGCGATGTGGCGGAAAGTATTTTCAAAGCGGCCACCATATATGGCCTGCACGGCAAAAATTATTTATTGAGCAGCGAGAGCTACCGGGTGTCTGATATTACCCGGATGCTGAACATGGAAAGCCCCGAAGAAAAAGGGAGGGTGGTATATAGCAATGCTTTGGCGATGAAAGATTTGGGCGTGGAATTTAATTCGCCGCATATACCGCTGGGGCAGTTTTCTGCATAATGCAAAAAGTGCTGTTAGCGCTTGGAACGCTAACAGCACTAAGGGTCTGTTCGGAAAAAAATATACGGGTCGGGAAATATTCGGAAAAAAATAAAAGAATAAAAAGATGAATCCAATTCTAAAAAAAACATCGTCTAAGTTTCTTTTCAGGACATTCATCTTGGCCTCTATTTTTCTATTTTCCTGTACCAATAAAA
>DROJ01000275.1 GCA_011321935.1 Bacteroidota bacterium
ATAAATTGATTTTAGCTAATTTTTGTTTTTTCATGATAATGAATTTAAAAGGTTTAAAAATGATCAGTTCAGCCTTCGGGGTCTAAAGTCATGTTCCATCCACCTTTAATATCAGCGGCCATTTCATTGGTAAGCAGTGTTAGCTGTTTTGCGAATTCCAGTAAATTAATTTCAACTGATTTTTGTTTTTTCATGATAATGAATTTAAAGGTTTAGAAATATTGGCTCACCCATCAGGGTCAAGGGCAAGGCCACGGCCACCTTTTATTTCAATGGTCATTTCATTGGTAAGCAGTGTTAGCTGTTTTGCGAATTCCAGCAGTTTGCTTTGATCTGATTTTTGTTTTTTCATGATAATGAATTTAAAGGTTTAGAATAAATATTGGTTCAGCCATGTGGGTCAATACTTGCTCCGATCCCGCCTTTTATTTGCAAAATATGCTCGGCTGAAAGAACAACTCTCTGTTGTTCAAAATAAAGCAGTTTGCTTTTGTTTTTCTTTTTCATGATAAAATATTTAATGGTTAAAAAATAATTTTTTGTTATTTTATTTCTGCTGCTGCGCTGCTTCCCTTTCCTGTTTTTTCTGCAAAAAAAGCGAACCGACAATAAGCGCCACCCCGAAGCCCCTAATAAAATCTTCCAGATTTTCGGGCATATTGAAAATATGTTTTACCACAAAAGGGAGTGCCATGAGCATGGTGCCGGCAAAAAAGACTTTAAAGGCGCGGCCTTTTAAATAAAAAAGGTTTTTATTTTTCATGGTATATAGTTTTGATTTATTAACAGTGATTATATTGGGTAGGATGGAATGGGATTGGTAAGGCAAAGTTATAGCGGGGCTGCCAAAATAAATTGTCTTTCAAATAACAGATTTTATTAAGCCGTCCAATTGTGGACAAACGGCGGTTTGCTGATTCCCAAATGCAGGTTTCTGTGTCTGAACGGCCTATTTGCTGTGCCGCCTAATAAAAACAAAAAGGAATTGACCTGAGAAAATGGAATATGGTTGACATAAAAAATTTGCATTTTTATAAATAATGCAGATAATTCGCACCACTTTAGGTTTTCCCGAAGTGGTCGGGACAAGTCGTGCATTTGGGGGGAAATTGCGGGGCAATAGATGTGCCCCGCAATGCAAGCACTTGCCCTGCAATTTCCTATTGCAGGGCAAGTTATATTTTCCATTTGCACGACTTGTCCCGTATTTCACATCGTGATTGTCAAGTTAGGTAATCCGCTCCCTGTTTTTTGTTTTATGGATAATTGTATTTTTGCCCGTTACTTTATATTGCCCCGTCATAGTCCATGCTTATGAAAATAAAATTACCGGTACATATAGCCCTTTGGTTGTTCATTATATTTATCGAAACCTTGATGTACTGGGGGGACGGGTTTGAGGGCATCAGGTCGTTTTGGAAAATCGGGCTGCATATTGTCATCATTACCGTTCCGAGGATTGTGGCCTCTTACCTTGTTTGTGTTTTGGTTTTTGCCAAAACATTTGGTCGGGAGAAAAAAATCGTGGTTGGCAGTTGTCAAGTTGATGGTTTATTTACTGGTCAGCTTATTGGTTTACCGGCTGGTCATCAATTTTATTTCCTATCCATTGGTCATCGGTTATTTTCCCCGTTTTAGCCCTTTCAATATATGGCTGTCTTCCTTTTCTTTTATCAGGTTGCTTACCCCGATGGCTTTGGTATATGCTATTGTGTCTGTTATGAACAGGCACGAAAACCAACGGAAAATAGAAGCATTGGAAAAAGCAAAATTGCAATCTGAACTGCAATATCTGAAATCGCAAGTCCATCCGCATTTTTTATTTAATACCTTGAACAATATATATGTGCTGGCCAAAAAAAGATCGGAAAGCACGGCCCCCGCAGTGGCGAGGTTGTCAAAATTGTTGCGCTTTATGCTTTATGAATCTGCTGGCGAAAAAGTGCCATTGAAAAAAGAACTGGAGGTGGTCGGCAATTATTTAGAACTTGAAAAACTGCGGTATTCTGAGCGCCTCAAACTCAAAGTGGAAAAAGATATAGAACACCCCGGCCGTAAAATAGCGCCGCTGATTTTATTGCCCTTTATTGAAAATGCGTTTAAGCATGGCGCCAGCGAATCCGCTGCCGGTATAAACATATATATTGGGATTTTTGAAAAAAAAGGTGCGTTTGGTTTTAGGTGCGAAAACAGTTTTGACCCCGGCAACGGACAGGGAGCGAGTGCAGAGGGGGTCGGCCTGGCAAACGTTAAAAGACGGTTGGAACTGATTTATAAAAATAAATACGAATTGGAAATCAATGATGCTTTTCCGAAATACACCGTTCAATTAAATTTAGATTTAAATGAATAAATTAAAGTCAATAATAGTGGAGGACGAACCGCTAGCAATGGAACTTTTGGAAGGGTATATTGCCGGTACGCCTTTGCTTGATTTGATCGGAAAATTCCACGACCCCGTCCGGGCATTGGCCTTTTTAAAAAAACAAAAAGCGGATGTCGTGTTTTTGGATATCCACCTTCCAAAAATAAAGGGCTTTGAATTTATCAAATTATTGCCCTGCCCTGCACAGGTAATCATAACGACCGCATATAATAAGTACGGCGTCGAAAGCTATGAATTTGAAATTGTTGACTACCTGTTAAAACCGATTGAATTTGACCGTTTTACAAAAGCTGTCAATAAATTAAAAATACCAGCTATTGAAACAAAAGAAAAAAACAATGGCGACGGGGAATTTATTTTTTTTAATGTAAATAAAAAGAGGGTAAAAGTATTTTACAGAGATGTTTTATTTATTGAAAGTATAAAAGGTTATATCCGCATATATTTAGAGAACGGCGAAAGTGTTTTGACTAAAACAAGTATTTCAAAAGCTGAAACCATCCTTCCAAAAGATTTCCTCCGCATCCATAAATCGTTCATTGTCCAATTAAATAAAATCATTTCTTTTTCAGCCACCAAAATTGAATTAAATGGCTGCACCTTGCCGATAGGCAGGATGTACCAAAAAAATGTTGGAGGAGTGTTGAGGGATTATTGTTGATAAGGGCTTTCCTATAAAAATAAAAGGACTACAAATTTTGTCATTTTAAAAGGATTCCACCGTAGTCGGGGTTTTGCAACCCCGAATTTCTATGAAATTATAGGTCAGTTCGGGGTTGCAAAACCCCGACTACGGTGGAATCCTTTTAAAAAGTCATTGAGTTCGATAATTTTATTTTTTATAGGAAAGCCCTTTATTGTTGATAAATTGGTAATTCCAATTAGTGAGTGATAAGGTTTACTTTGAATGTAAACCTATGGCCAAGATCATCACTCATTATTTTACACCGCCGATAAATTAACGTCGGCAGGGTTCAAAGCCCTGCCGGCGTTTCGTGTGGTACGCAGTCCGGATTTGGAAATCCGGGCTACCACCTCGCCACCACAAACCTTACCGGCATCCCCCGCCAGTTCTCGCCCGGCATGTAGTAGTCCGGATTTCCAAATCCGGCTTCCCGGCAATCTTGCGTTTAGGTCCGGATTTGGAAATCCGGGCTACCACCTCGCCACCACAAACCTTACCGGCATCCCCCGCCAGTTCTCGCCCGGCATGTAGTAGCCCGGATTACCAAATCCGGCCTCCCAGCAAGCTTACGTTTAGGTCCGGATTTGGAAATCTGGGCTACCACCTTGCCACCACAAACCTTATCGGCATCCCCCTCCAATTTTCGCCCGGCATGTTCAGGTAATAAGTCCCGCTTTCCAGACGCGACACATTGAGCGGCACTTCGTTCCGCCCTTCTTCCAGATTTATTTTTTTTGAAAATGCCAACCTCCCGAAGAGGTCGTAGCATTCGAGTCCATAGCTGCCTGCTTCCCTGCTGTCAATGACCACGCTGACTGTTCCGTGATAAACCGGGTTCGGGTTCACCGCCCGCAGTTGGACGGGGCGGCCAATCAACTCTCTTGCCTGCAAAGCAACACCTCCGCCTCCGGCAAATGCGTTCAGCGTGAGGGCGGCCTCGTCGTCCTCGTTCGGGGTGGGCGGAGTGCCGTTGCCGGGGGTCGAGTCGCCGTCCGTTTCATTGGCCGATAGCACTTGGGCATAGGCCGTCAGCGCATTTTCCGAAAGGAGAAAATAACTGACCGTGATGCTCGCCGAACCGCCCGCCGGGATGCTGCCGACCGTCCACTGCTCATTTCCGAAAGGGTTGAAACTGCCCTGCGTGGCAGTCCATTCGTTGCCGCCGGTATAGACCGTTCCGCTCGGCCTTTTCCATTCGATGACAATGCCGGAAGCAGGTTCGGTGCCAGTATTTTCCACCGTCAGGACGAGCGGTGTGGAGGTATATATCGCCGGGTTGGCATTGGCTGTGCCCATCGAGAGTTCGAGGTCAACCCCATCGCTCGGAGGTGGAGTGTTGTCCTCCAGGCAGCTCAGGCTTTCCACAAACACGGCATTGATTTTTTCCGAAAGGAAAACCAGTTCGCCCGCCGACATGGCGAGCCTCCGCACCGAGCTGGCGCTGGCCACGGCCACGTCTTTTTCCCAGACCATTGTGCCCGAAAGGGTTTTTTCCAGATGGATGACATTGTTCGGCGGGTTCGGGTTGATGGGCAATTGCTGGGTTTGGGTGCCGGTAATCAGCCCGCCGTCGTCGGTGCGGAGTTGCCAAGTTTGGCTGCGGCTGCCAATGCCCATGGTTGAAAATTCACTGACCCGGTAGGAAGACAAAGTGGCGAAAGCGCCGTTTTCAAAAACCCCTTCCCGGCTTTCGTTGTCGAAACAAGCGCCGTGGACACAGAACGAAAGTTGCCGGATTATATTCATGGAAAAACTGCCGCATGGGTTGGGCTTCAAGGTGGCCCCGGCAGCAAAGATGTTTTGGGAAATGGTCTCCGTGGAAGTGACCCCGAGGTTTCCGTTGATGACGTAAAGTTCAATCCGCTCGACTGTGGGCTGCCCCACATTTGCCGTGAGGAAAAAAGCCACCTCATTGGCCGATACCTGCAAGGGCGAGTTCAGCCTCGGTGGCCATAGGGTGCCGGGCGAATTGACATTGACCGCAAGCAATGCCGTGTGCAGCACTCCGAGGTTGCCGTCGGCGAGGATGCCGTAAACGGAGGAGGTGGATTCTTCATACCCAAATAGGATAAAGCCGCTGTTGAACTCCGTGAAATTGAGGAAGGCATCGTACTGTGCAAACAGCGCCGGGGGGATGGTCAGGCTGTAAACGAGCGTTCCGCCGCTCGTCTTTTTCAGTTGGTCGCCCGAAACAGAATAGTTGAAATCAGGTGGCACGGCACCAAAAAAGTTATCGGAAACGACCTGCCCCGTGCCGTCCAAAACGGCCACGTTCAAATCATCGCCCGATTGGTAAACGACCTCCAATTGCCCTGACCCGTCCTGCGAAGTACAATTGACAAAACCCGCCCCGATGAGGCCGTCACAATCGCCGGGCTGTGGCATGGCCTGCACGAGGAAAGGCAAATTGAGCCAATTGTTGTTCTCATTGCTCTCGGCAATCACATCGTCGGCATCCACTTTCAGGAGGAGGTAATATTGGCCGTCGGCCAAAACGGGTGGGAGGGTGGAAGCCCCCGGCACACCGCTCACCGAGAAGCCCGCCGGGAAATTGCCCGTCGGCACGATGCCGTCCTGAATGCTGGTCCCGGTCAGGAAGGGGCTGGTCGAAATCCATGCCTTCACATTGAAGTTGCCGTCCGCCGGGCCATTTCCAATATTTAAAATGTCAAAATTATAGGTCAGCACCGCTCCCGGTTCGATGGGCGCATTGGTGATGTTCAAATTAGTGAGCAGCAAATCTGCCGTCAAAACGGGCGGCGGACTGTCGCCCGTGGCCGCTTCGTCGTCTTCGTTCGGGGTGGGTGGAGTGCCGTTGCCGGGGGTGCTATCGCTGTCCGTTTCATTGGCGGCGCTCACCTGGGCATAGGCATTCGGTGCCCCGTTTTGCAAAAGGAAATAGCTCACCGTCATGGTCGCCGAAGCCCCGGCGGGGATGCTGCCGACCGTCCATATTTCATCGCCATTTGGGTTGAAACTGCCCTGTGAGGCATCGTATTCGTTGCCCCCGGTATAGACCACGCCGACGGGTTTTGCGAAGCTGACCTGAACGCCCGTGGCCGTTTCGCTCCCCGTGTTCGTCAAAGTGGCCACCACCTCATAATTGGAATAAATGACCGGGGCGGTATTTGGCTGCGCCAAACTGAGTTCCAGGTCAATGCCGCCCGTGCCGCCGGAAGTCAAAACAATCGGCACCGAAAGCGAATTGTTGGCCTCGTCGCTTTCGGCCACGAGGTCATCGGCATCGTATTTCAGGATGATAAAATAATTGCCCGGCGGGGTGGAGGCCGGAATGGGCCCGGTGCCGATACTGCCTTCGGAAAAACCAAAATTCTGCACCGAGGCATTCATCTCCCGGCTGCCCGAAAGGATGGGCACATCGCCCGCACCCACCACTGTATCGGTGGACAGATAGGCTTTGATGGTCACGTCAAAAACCGGGAGCGGCACGGGGAAATCGAGCCATGCAAAATGGTCGGGCACATTGATGACGGTGCCGGCCGCTACCTCGTCGCCCGCCTCGATGACGGCACTTCCGCCCCCCGCCACGGGCTGTACGGCAAAGAAACTGACGAGGTTGAAATCGGGCAGGCCTGCCCCGTTCGAGCAGGGCGGGGGCGGGTTCAGGTCCCGTGTTCCGGTGCAGCCCGCCACCACATCGTCCGTCAGGTTCAAGGTCAGGCTTCCCACAGAAATATTGATGCCCGAAAGGTTCAGCGGAGCGCCGTAAGTTCCATTGAACGCAGCACTCAATTCTGGTATAAACAACTGATAACCAGTGCTTGGCGCGGGGTTGTCGGCCATCAGTGCGAAGCCGAAAGTATCATCGGTGGCATCGTCGGGCGTGCCATTGTCGTCGCAGGTGATGTCGGCCACGGAGGCCGTGATGGCACAGCTTGGTGCGGCGGCGTTCAAGGTCAAGGTGGCCTCATCGTCCTCGGTATCGGTACAGACCCAAAGCCCCCCGCTGACGGGCAGGTTGCCGGGCGAGGAGTCCACGTCGGGGGTGGCTGCGGCCTGGGTGAAAACCTGGATGCCGCGGGCTTCTTCGGTGAGGGTGAAAAGGGTGAAGGTCAAGGTGGCCGTTTGGCCGGGGGCCAGGTTTGGAATCGTCCAACGTTGGTTGAGCCAATCCCAATTGCCCGTGGCCGAGCTGCCCGTATTGGCCCAGACCAAAAGGTTCTGCTGGACAATGCCAAAAGCCTCCGTGCCGCATATCCCGACCCGGATTTCAATGCCCGTGCCCGCCTCCGTGCCGGCATTGGTGGCCGTCACGGTGATTGGCACATCGGAATATATGGCTGGGTCAGGGGTACTGGTGGAAATGCCGACTTCCAAGTCGAAACCATTGGCCACGGCTTGGTCAGGTTGGAGGAAAAAGCCAATCATGGAAAACAGGAAAAGGAGGGTGGATTGTCTCATGAGTTTTTGTTTTTTTATGATAGTCTAAAAAAAACAATGAACCCATTTTTCGATTAAATAAAAATGATATTGGGCATGGGGGGGGGTGATGTTGGTCAGTATAAAAAATGACACTATGTATCAGGAAAAATATCAAGATGAGCTTGCTTAGAATATGAAAGACGCTTTGTTGGCTGTCGTCTTCTTTTCTTTAATAAATAGTCGTTTCCATTCTTTCCATGTACTTGGAAGTTTTTGTTTATTGCTTAATTCTATCTCTCCCTCATATTTTAAAAACAACAATGGAATTACAAATTTCAATTTGTGCTTTAACGTGATGTCACTTCTGTTTAATTTATGTTTTATTTTATCAGTTTCGTTTTCGGACAATGATGATTTTTCAAGACTATTTATCAATTTTTTTAGGCTATCCTGAAAAGATGAAGTATTCCAATCAACATTAATTAGCCTATCGTCAATCAAATAGAGTTCATCAAAGATTCTTCCTATTGATTCAGTTTGTGTCTCTGTAAATGTCTTAATAATAAAGCTTAGTTCTCCTAATTCGTTTTGTAGTTTACGAACTCCTTTTTTGATGTCTCTGGTATCTAATTTTATCGATTTTATTTCCTTTAAAAGTAAATCACCATTAGAATAAGTGTCAAAGATATTGTGATTCAATTCTATTTCCGCACCCAAAATTTTGGGCTCTAAAATCATCGAATCAACCAAAGCTCCTCCAACACCTCTTCTTGAATATTTCGTTACTGCAAAATCGCAAATGGCTTTCTTGCTTTTTATATCTGAAAATATTTTCCCAATTAATTTAATGACATCAGAAGGTGATTTACAAATTTCTG
>DROJ01000276.1 GCA_011321935.1 Bacteroidota bacterium
AATCAAAATCATTTCCGATTTGATTGTTCAAAGATATACCGGCGGACAGGTCAACCAACCAATCCCCTTTTTCCAATTGGGCGAATAAATTAAAGGAAATAAAAAAAGAAAAGCAAATAGAGACAATACGGATTTTCATAATTAATGAGAGTTTAGTGGTGAATAAAAAATAACTTTTCGGTTCACGTTTACTAAACTTTAAAAGTTTAGTAAACGTGTTCTATACGGATTTTCATAAGTAATGAGAGTTTAATGATTTTTAAAAAACAATTTCCCGGTTTACGTTTACTAAACTTTAAAAGTTTAGTAAACGTGTGCTGTAAAATTATTTTATGCCATTACATAAGTTAAAAAAAATCACAAAAGATTATAACGGATGCCCGCATATATGCCAAAATTAAAAGCATGTTTATTATTGGCAACGGCAGTCAGCGAATACCCGAAATTAGGTTCAATTACTAAATTCATTTTTTCACCGATACAGGACACATATGCGGCCCCGGCCAATAGATCAAGGTAAGATTTTTTAAAACCGGGGACATCCCCTCCTTCCTTATTGACAGCACTGACAAGGGCATTCATGGCTGCGCCTGTTTTTATTTCGAGGTGGCTATTAAGTCCCCAAGCGTAACGCCTGCGCAGTATCAACGGAAAAGCGTTGTATCCTAACTTAACATTTCGGGCCTTTAAATTTTTATAATAAAACCCGCCCTGCAATATCCATTTGCTATTTAACTCAAAATTAAAAAGGATGCCCGCCCCAGTCGAGAGCGCCGTTTTTCCGGGGTCAAAAGAAACAGAATCTGAAAAGAGGCGGCCCATAGGCTGCATAAATACCGATGCGCCGCCCTCAAAGGAAAACCGGGTCTGAGGCTTATAACCTTTTTTGGTTTCGGTTTTTACAGAGGGCGTGTTTACTTGGTTTTTCAATGCATTAAATGACAAGTATGGGATGGCATTCAATTTACCATCTTTATTTGTTTTGACTAAATCAGGGTCAATTGTTTTTTCATTATTTTTAAATGCAGTCCGAGCAGATATATTTCCTCCGACCTCATTTTTAGCAATATTTATTGCAGGCTCATTTTCATTTATTATTGTTTTTGGAATTGCGGTATTATTTGTCAAACCAATTTTATTTGTCTCTTTAAAATAAACATCATTTTGTTTTACCCTAATATTTTGAAGTATAATATTTTCATTTTTACCGACAGGTTCAATAGGTGGTTCGGTAATAATTTCACTGTTGGTCAGACCATTTTGTATAGCTTCCTTTTTATTTAAAACCTCATCGGAAATTTTTGATGGTTCATTTTTATTTTTCAAAAAATCATTTGTTTGCAGCTCGTTTTGCAATGCTGCATTTTGTTGCTCTATAAGTTCTATTTTAAATTGTTGCTCCGCAATTTGTTCCGACAATTGTCCTACTTTTTTGTGTTCCTTCCAATATGCCAAGCCGCCCGTTATAAGTCCCGCAATAATAATACTTGCGCCCAGCCACTTCCCGGCAATAGCCGCCCAACCGCTCCATGCAGGCGGCTTGAGAGGAATTGCCGTTTCCATCCTCGCCCAAAAACCGTCCGAAGGTTCGGGTGAATAGCTCTCCAAATGTTGTTTGAAAAACTGTTCTAAATTGTCGCTGTTTTTATTTTTAGACATTTTTATTTTATCAGGTTTTTCTAATTACGCCCACCGATTTTTCCAGCATTTTACGGAGCATCGCTTTTGCCCTCGCCAATTGAGAACGGGAAGCGCTCGGCCTTATGCCCAATTGTTCGGCAATTTCTTTGTGCGTATATTCCTCCATTACGGAGAGGTTAAAAACGATGCGGTAACCTTCGGGGAGTTGTTGTACCATTTTCAATAATGCCTCGGCGCGGTAATTGGCAAACAGGTCTTCGTCCGTTTCAAATGTATCTGCCACCTCATTTACTTCCACCGTTTGGAACATCCTTTTCTTTTTGCGGAGGTGTTGCAGGCAAGTATTGACCATTACTTTGCGCATCCATGCGCCGAGTTCTCCGGTGGGTTTATATTGGTACAAATCGGCGAATATACGGATCAGGCCATCCTGCAAAAAGTCCTCAGCTTCGTGCCAGCCAGAGGCATAGCACAGGCAGCAGTTGAAAAGCATGGACTTGTACTTGGCATACAGTTCTTGCTGTGATTTCCGGTCGCCCTTGCGGCAGCCCTTGATGATATTTTCGTCCGTTTTGTACAAGTATTTTGTGTGCTTTTATTGGGATAGTGCAAGTAATCCAAAAAACGCTGCACGGCTTAGGAACGGTGAAATAATAAATTACGATTCTTGGCTGATTCTTTTCTCCTCTAACTTTGTTAAAAATACTCGCCGTAGCCCTGCTATGCCTACGTTTTTCGCCTCGTTAGAGAAAAAAACCTGCCTGCCGGCAGGCAGGTAATTCACCCAAGAACCGCAATTTATTTTTTCACCGTCCCTTATATATTTTAATAAAAAAAAGGGAAACACCAATAATTGATATTTCCCTTTTTTCCAAAACTACGGATTTGGAATGCCTTTAATTGACTGCCTCAAGTTGCTTTTTTATTTTCAAAACAACGGCAGTTCTTATTTTCATTTTTTTAGCAATTTCTTTTATGGATACCTTTTTTTTCAGCAATTTGATAATGGCCAAAGTCAATTCTATTCCCTCTAATTTCCCTTCTGCTTTGCCTTCTTTTTTGCCTTCTGCCTTGCCTTCTTTTTTGCCTTCCTTTTTGCCTTTGGCAACACCAATTGCAATACCTTCTTCTTTGGCATCCAGCAGGATCGTTTCACGCAATGTATTCGGAATTTCTTTCATCGGTCTTATTTTTTTATCAAAGGTAAGGTAATATTTTTGATCGTCAAAAGGGGTGTAATATTTAATAAAATCCAGCAGGCCGCGGACGGTTTCTTTGGGATAGCCTTCCCGCAGCAGTTTACGGGCGAGGCTTTCTTTGTGTTTTAATATTTCACTATCGGTTTTTTTCCGGTGGTTCAGGCCGTACCATGCTGCCTCCATGATCAGGGCAAATGGGTTGGGCTTGAATTTTTCCAGCTTTTCGGGCGGGTTTTCCAGCACTTTATAAGTGTGAAAAGGATATTTCAGTTCCTTGCCCAAGCACCTGAAACTGAACGACTTGGGGTGGAAACCGGGGTCTTCGTCCGTATAAATGGCCAATGCGCCGACCGGTTTTTCGAAGCGGTCGAAGAGGCGGTACTGAATGGCGTACATCCGTTTGGCAAACGAATCGTCGGTGTAGCCCTGCACTTCTACGTGGATCAAAAACCAAAACTCTTCGCCAGCAGGAGAAAAGACCTTGACCAAAATATCGGCACGGCGGCCTTTGGCTTCTGCCTCCGGCAAAATCTGTTCAAGTTCTTTGTCCAGAAATTCATAGCCCCTGCTCAGGTCTATTTCTTCTTCCCAGTTTTGAAAGAAAAATTGGATGAAATATGGGAAAAATTCTCGGATGATACCCTTCCAGATTAGGTCACGTTTTTTCATAGTCAGTTGGTTTTCAGCGACTAAGGTAAACAGTAAAAAGCAAATTCCAAAATTTAGGAACAAGCCGCCCGTTCCGTCCCCTTTTTCGATACTTTTGCCTTTTCCAAAATTGGATGTGCGCCAAATTTACTTTTTGAATGCCGCCAATGCGCTAATAATTTGCGCATTAGCGGCTCTGGTTTTAATAATGAAGTGCATATTTTCCAAAAATAAATGAGCAGCAAAAACAACCATACCACCACCGAACTCGCCCGCCTGTTTTTTATCGAAATGATGAAAATACATGGGCGGCCAGAATGGACCTACGCCCAAAAAACCGATGCCACAGCCCGCCTGCTGGAACTCCTTTTCATCGAAGTCACCAAGCAGGAGAACATCCAGTTTACCACCCTCTTCGCCCGCATTTCTTTTGCTTGCCACAAATTCCACATCAATAAGCGCACGCAGTACTGGGTTCATTTTTTCCGGAAAAAACACCGCTCGCTGGTGCCGCCCGATGAGCAAAAACAGGTCTATCAATTGGGACAAAAAACGCTGGCGCAGTGCATTGCCGGGCTGTTCGGCGAGGCCATACCAGAGGATGTCGAGCATATTTTGCCCACCAACCTGACTTATGAATACCGGGAAATAAAAGTAAAAGCCTTCCGCAAAAAAGCGAGGGTGGCCGCCCTGCAGGACGACGAAACCAACTCCTGCCTGCTTGCCCGCGACGAGGCCAACCCCTCCGAACCCGTACTCGTAAAATACAACATCGCCGACCGCAACGCCCCCTTCAACCCGACCATCCGGCAGATCAGGAGTGCCTTTGGTTTCCCCGTCGTTTTGAGCTTGCTGGATGTGGAAGTGGACGACAAAGGCGTCTATCGCCCCCGTGCCATCGTGGTCGAGCCAGACTACCTTTTGGACGTGTCTGCGGTGGCCAACTGCTTTCAGGGCAGGGGCGCCGAACCCGTCGTTTACCTGCTCAACAAGTACCTGCCCTACCAGCAGAGCATCCCGCTCATTTTGGGAAACATCGCCAACTTTTTTCTCGACGAACTGATGCACAACCCGCGGGCCTCGTTCAAAAAAACCTTTCCTAAAGTCTTCAAAACCAACCCTTTAACCTTCTCGCTGCTGCCCGATGCCGCTATCCGCGAAATTTACCAAAAGTCGCAGAAGCACTGGGTCACGCTGCAAATGATGGCCATGCAGGGCATGAAAAAATCGGGCATCGAACCAAAGGACTGCTACCTCGAACCCTCTTTTTATGACGAGATCCACGGCCTGCAGGGACGCCTCGATATTTTATTTTTACAAAAAGAAAAAAGTGCCATCGTGGAGCTGAAAAGCGGCAAGCCCTTCATGCCCAACCGCTACGGGATCGGTGCCAGCCATTTCATCCAGACACTGCTTTACGACCTGATGGTGCGCTCGGTTTTTGATGAAAAAATTGACCCGATGTGCTACATCCTTTACTCTGGCCTCGACAGCAATCAGTTGCGCTACGCACCTCCCGTGAAGGCCCAACAGAACGAGGCGCTGCAGGTCAGGAACCAATTGGTGGCCATTGACCGGCACTTGGCGGGCATCCAAAAAGAGGTGGAAAACGTGCCGCTTTTTCAAAAAATAAACACCGCCCGTTTCCCGCACATCAAAGGCTATTTGACCAAAAATATCGAACAGTTCGAAAAGGTGTACGCTTCGCTAAATGACCTCGAACGCCGCTACTTCAACGCATTCAGCGGCCTCATCGCAAGGGAACACAAATTGGCCAAAACGGGCATCCAAGGAGTGGACAAAGCCAACGGGCTGGCCGCTCTCTGGCTCGATACTTTTGCCGAAAAAGAGGCCAACTTCCAAGTCCTCAAAGCACTGACCATCAAGGAAAACAAGGCCGGCGAGGAGGAGGCCACCATCGTTTTCAACAAAACAAAAGCCACCAACCACCTCGCCAATTTCCGCCCGGGGGACATCGCTGTGCTCTATCCAGTCCATCAGTCCGTCAGTTTGGAGCGAAGCGGAAATCCCGAATTTACTTCGGGGCCGCAGTCCGCAGTCCGACCGGAAGCAGCTTCGGCTTTATCGGTTAAACAGGACGAAAAAACCCAGTCCGACAGTCCGACAGTCCACAGTCCGCAGTCTTCAGTCCAATCGGAAGCAGCTTCGGCTTTATCGGTTAAACAGGACGAAAAAATCCAGCCCGACAGTCCGACAGTCCACAGTCCGCAGTCTTCAGTCCAATCGGAAGCAGCTTCGGCTTTATCGGTTAAACAGGACGAAAAAATCCAGCCCGACCCCAATCAGACTGATGACTGGCGGACTGGCGGACTGAGGACTGAGGACTGGCGGACTGACGGACTGCGGACTGGAATTAGGACTCAGATTTTCAAGGTTTCCATTCTTGCGATTACGGACAAGGAGGTAAAAGTGAGCCTGCGTTACAAGCAGTTCAACCGGGCTATTTTTGAAGAATTTGAAATGTGGAACCTGGAGCATGACCAGATGGACATGAGTTTTAATGCCATGTACCAGGGCTTGTTCCGGTTTGCGCAGAGCGAACGGAAAAAGCGGGAACTGCTGCTGGGGACGAGGGCGCCGGAGGTGAACAATACCGGTGCTGATGGCTTCCAGAAAAACGGCTCCGAGGGACTGACCGAAGAACAACAGCGCATTTTACAAAAAATGATAAGGGCGAACGGGTACTTCCTGTTATGGGGGCCGCCGGGCACGGGCAAGACCAGTAAAATGCTAAAAAACTACGCCCGCTGGGTGTTCGAAAATACGGACGAAAACCTGCTCCTGCTCGCCTATACCAACCGGGCGGTGGATGAAATCTGCGCAGCGCTCGACAATTTGGGCGAGGAGGTCAAGGCATCGTACATCCGCATCGGGTCAAGGCATTCGACGGGAAAAGCCTTTGAAAACCAGCTACTTAGCAAAAAAATAGAACAGGTCAACAAGCGGGAGGAACTGCGGGAGGTGCTGGGCAGGCACCGCATTTTTGTCAGCACATTGGCCTCGCTGACCAACAAGCTGCAACTGCTGCAACTGAAAAAATTCCGGCGGGTGGCCATTGACGAGGCATCGCAGATTTTGGAACCGATGCTGGTGGGGCTGCTGCCCCATTTTGAGCAGTTTGTTTTGATCGGCGACCACAAACAACTGCCCGCCGTGGTGGTGCAGGACGAGGAGGCGTCGGCGGTCAAGGACGAAAAACTGAAGGGCATCGGGCTGCTCAATTTGCGCAACTCGCTCTTTGAACGGCTCTATAAAAAATGCCGCAAAAACGGCTGGCACTGGGCCTTCGACCAACTCAGCCACCAGGGCCGTATGCACGCGGATATCATGCGTTTCCCGGCGGAACATTTTTACGAAGGAAAACTGAAAATTTTGCCAAAAAACATCGCTTACGCAAAAAGGCAACAAGCGCCGATTTCAACGCAAACCGCTGATTTACAGGAAGATTGGTTGAAAGAAGTGGCCGGGAAGCGCATCGCTTTTGTGCCCACCAAAATTGATTGGCAGACGCCTTCCAGAAAGACCAACCGCTTTGAGGCGGAGCGCATCGCGGCCCTTGTCAATTACTTCCAAACCCCGCAAACCGGCAATAGATTACCCAATACCAAATCCCCAATCCCCCCCTCTTTTTCCATCGGCATCATCACGCCCTACCGGGCGCAAATCGCGCAAATCCAAGAGGTTTTAAAAGAGCAAAAAACCGATTGCAGGGCAATCACCGTTGACACGGTGGAGCGCTATCAGGGGGGCGCACGGGACATCATCCTCATCTCGCTCTGCACCAATGCCGCTTCGCAAATGGACTCCCTCGTTTCGCTTTCGGAGGAGGGCGTTGACCGCAAACTGAACGTCGCACTGACGAGGGCAAGGGAACGGGTGGTCATTTTAGGAAATGAAAAAATATTGGCGGGTAATGAGGTTTACCGGAAGTTGATGGCCTTTTGCAGGGGCTTGAGGTGACGCCTTTGCCGCATGGCATTGGCGGGGGTGCAGAAGGTGTTGCCTCAAAATTACCGAGCTTGGCCTCAACCTCTCTCAACGGTTTTGTCGGCTGCTCGGACTTCCGTCCGAGTTACCCACACCCCAACTTTTTTAACGTTCAATTAACACTCCCCGTAACTAAACCCGGCAACCCTCCGTCCTTATTGAAATCCTTGCTTTGAAACAACCGAAACCGACCGCTCTTCACATTTTGAACCAATATTTTTTTCAAAAAAATTTTCTTTCGGAACACCCCTGTTTTTAGAATTTTCCTCCATCTTTTATCCACCGTACTACTTATTGTTCTTCATTTAAAAAGGCAGGCAGAACTAAAATTTCGGGCAGCCGGAGTGCCGCAGCCCAAGACTTTGTTAAATTGACACTAAGCATTGCTTTTTGGTTTGAAAATAGCAAACATTTGCGGTATAATATTTTGTATCGAATTGAACTTTACCCCTAACACAGAATGTTATTCGGCGAGCTATTGAAATTCAAATCAGAAAACAGGGCAAAATTCAACCATCTTTTGCTTCAAAAACCGGGTTGTTTGCCCCTTATTTAAAATGAAAATTTTACAGAGATCGATTCCGAAAGTCAATTCAAAAAGCCAGATTGTTATCATGATTGCCCGACTTACAAAACTTACCATGACCGCTGCCGTACTGGCCGCACTGTTGGTGTCCCCGGCATGTGCGATTTTGCAGGGCACATCCGGCCAAGAGAACTTTGACCCGCACGTTGACCAAAGTATTTTTGATCAGATCAGCGGGAAGGACATGGTGGACATTACACTCGTCACCGAGCTGGATTCCATCATCACCGTGCGCAACTCCAAGACCTACCGACCGGCCAAACTTGTCTATAAAGACAAAAACGGTATTGCCCACAATTACCACTTAAAGGTGAGGCCGCGGGGCAAGTTCAGGAGAAGGGTCTGCGACTTCCCGCCGCTGAAATTGAAGTTCTCGAAAGACGAACTGGAAGCCGCCGGACTCAACAAGCACAACGACCTGAAACTGGTCAGCCACTGCCTCGACGACGAAGCCTACAACCGCAGCCTCGTGCTGCGCGAATACTTGGCCTACAAACTTTACAACCAACTGACGCCCAACAGTTTCCGGGTACAATTGGTGCGCATCAAGTACGTTGACAAACACAACAAAAAGAACAAAAGAACCCACCTCGGCTTCCTCATCGAAGACGTGGACGAACTGGCCGAAAGGATGGGCGGCAAAGAATGCGACGACTGTTTTGCCCTCTCCGAGGACCTGATAAATGTGCCGCAAGAAAGGATCGCCTCCATGTTCGAGTACCTCATCGGCAACACCGACTGGAGCATCAAAATGAACCGCAACGTGAAATTGATAAAAATGGAAAACGGAAAGCACGTGCCCGTGCCCTATGACTTTGACTACTCGGTGTTCGTGGGCGCTCCATATATGCGCCCCAATTCGGATGTCGGGCAGACGGGCAGCATGGAGCGGATTTTCATGGGAGGGGCAAAGAACGCCGATGAACTGTACAGCACCATTTCTTATTTTAAAACAAAAAAAGAAGCGCTGCTGAAAACCATCCGCCGCTTCCAATTTCTCGAAGAGGAAGACCGCAATGCGGCACAGCTTTACGTGGAGAGTTTTTTTGAAAAACTGGACAGCCGGGGCAGTGCCGCCAATGCGATTTTCAAAAAAAACGAGGTGTCGGGAATCAGGTAATTTTTTGTCCGCTTCCCGATGGCACAGTTTTTAAAGGGGGTGATGTGGAAAATATTCCGGTGCAGAGGACAACTTTTCAAACCTAAAAAGAGTCATTCCTGCATCTAAAGAACGACAAAGAGTTTTTTCATACTAATTCAATTTTGATAGGGCGTCTTTTAACTAAGACGCCCCTTTTTTATTGTATCATTTTATAAGGAAGGCCATGTGGTTTTGAGCGGATACAGGGCAAGTGCACAAAAATTCCTTGTCTCCCGGACAGGCATTCGGCTCTGCTGTTTTTTGTTCCCGAAAATCGGGAACAAAAAACAGCGGAGCCAAGTGAACGCTTTGTTCATTTACCTCGGCTGGTTAAAAAGGCACTTTTTTGTATCATTTTAATAGTTCAAGGCAAATGCACAGAATGCTCATTCGGCCCCGCTGTTTTTTGTCATCCGCTTTAGCGGAACTGCGATGCCTGGTGTGCGCGGCTTCCCTCTTGACGTCGCAGTTCCGCTAAAGCGGATGAAAAAAACAGCGGAGCCGAATGCCTGTCCGGGAGGCAGGAATTTTTGTGCGCTTACCTTGCCTTATTAAAATGATACACTTTTTTTTACAAAAAAATATCTTTTTAATTTTTCCTTTTTTCTTTTCCCTTCCCCCCTTCTACTTTTGCGGTCAAATCAACTCAATGCAGCTTCTTATCAAGAATGCCACCTTCACTGATCCCGCCTCCAAGTACCACGGCGACAAGGCCAGTATTTTCATAAAAAACGGTAAAATAGAACGCATCGGCAAGCGGCTGAAAACGAGTGCAGCGAAGGTCTTCGATGCGGGCGGCGCCTATGTTTCCCCCGGCTGGCTCGACATCGGCACCAAGGTTGGCGACCCCGGTTTTGAGCACCGCGAAGATTTCCGCTCGGTAGAAAAAGCAGCGGCGGCAGGCGGCTACACGGCCATTGCCTGCCTGCCAAACACCTCGCCTGCCATCCACTCCAAATCGGAGGTCCTTTATGTAAAAAACAGCGCAAAAAACAGCCTCGTTGACTTCTTGCCCATCGGCGCCGTTTCCGAAAACTGCGCGGGCAAGGACATTACCGAAATGTACGACATGCGGGCCGCAGGGGCAGTTGCTTTTTCGGACGGCAAAAAACCTGTGCAGGACAGCGGCCTGATAATGAGGGCTTTACAATACGTTCAGCCCTTCGGCGGCGTCATCCTCAACCAGCCGCTCGACCACAATGTGGCGCAGAACGGGCAGTTGCACGAGGGCGTGGTCAGCACTTCGCTCGGCCTGCGGGGCATCCCGGCGATGGCGGAGGAACTGATCGTTCAGCGCGACATCTACCTTTCGGAATACACGGATTCCAACCTCCACCTGCTCAATATTTCGACCGCCGAATCGGTACGCTTGGTGAGGCTGGCAAAGAAAAAGGGGCTGAAAGTAACGGCTTCGGTGGCTGCGCTGAACCTGGCATTTACCGACGGGGCACTGCATGATTTCGACAGCAATTTCAAAGTGCTGCCGCCTTTGCGCAGCGAAAAAGACCGCAAAGCGCTGATCGCCGGGCTGAAAGACGGAACGATAGACTGCATCGCTTCCAACCATACGCCGATGGAAGCGGAGGTGAAGGAACTTGAATTTTCATACGCCAAGTTTGGGGCAATCGGCTTGCAGACCGCTTTTTCACTGAGCCTCGCAGCTTTGGAAAAACAGCTCCCGCTGGAGGACATTGTGGGCAAATTTGCCTTTGGCACTAGGAAGGTGCTCGGCCTGCCGGTGCCATCTATTTCGGAAGGGGATGAGGCCAACCTCACATTGTTCGACCCCGGCTTGGAATGGACATTTCACAAAAAAAACATTTTGTCAAAATCGAAAAACACGCCTTTGGCCGGTAAAAAATTTAAGGGAAAAGCCATTGCTTTGGTGAGGGGAAAACGGCTGTTTGAATTGAGAGGTTGATGGAAGGCAAAAAGGGTTTTATCGAAAATGGGTTTTGCCTTCTGGCCAAATCCACTAATTTCGGCTCGACATTTTTCTTTTTTACTTAAAACAAACTCGTTATGACAACTTTAGACAGCAAGCCTATTATTGACGAATCGTCCGTCCCGTTTTTTCCCACGGCATTGAAAATCGGCCTTTATGGCGGACTGATACTCGTCATCTACAACCTAATCGCCAACATGACGGGCCTTTCCATTCCGTCATCTATCACAAACTCAGTCCTGGCGAGCATTGTCCAAATCGCACTTTATGTTGGTATCGGCATTTTTGTGGTCAAAAAACACCGGGAAGATGAACTCGGAGGCCATATTTCATTTGGCCGGGCCTTCCTCGTTTCGCTGATCGCAATGGTCGTTGCAGGAATTATTAGCATCTTGTTCAACATACTTTACATGACCGTCATTGACCCCACTTTCGTGGAATCGATGATTGACGGGATGGAAGAAATGTTTGCCAATTTAGGCATGGATACAGACGTGGCCGAAGAACAATTAGAATCGGTCAGGGATAGTTTTTCTCCAATGTCACAGATCACAACAGGCCTATTGGGGGGCAGTTTGGCCGGTGCAATACTTAGCCTTATCATTGCAGCCGTCATGAAAAAAAATCCACCAACCATTTAAAATGAATTCGCAACAAACATCTATCAAATACGGTATCATGGCAGGTACAGCAATCGTGCTGTACCTGCTGTTGTTTTATAACCTGGACAGGGCAAGCATCTTCAACCCGCTGGTTTTCTGGGGCTCGCTGATCTTCCCGATGGTTGGCATGGTCGTGGCAACGAGGAAGCTGCGGGAGCATCAGAGCGGTGAGATCAGTAAAAAAGAGGCCATACAAACCTCCTTTTTGAGCTGGGTGGTCGCCATGACTTTTTTGCACATTTTCATCTACCTCCTGTTCAATTTTATTGACAACGGTTTGATTGATCTGCAAAAAGAAATGTTCGAGGCATCCACCGATATAAAGGTGAAACGGGAGGACTTGGAAATGACTTTTGGCAGCCTGTTTTTCAGGTGGGCGCTCATGATGATCCCCGGTTTTTTGCTGTCTTATACGGTTGCTTCTTTTTTGAAAAATAAGTGATAACCCGGCTTCTCCCCTTGTTTCCGAAAATCGGGAACAAGGGGGTGATATATAATTTCCGAACCAAACCAGAATGGACCTAAGCATCGTCATACCTTTATTCAACGAAGAAGAAAGCCTTCCCGAACTGGAAGCATGGATCCGCCGCGTGATGGACGAGCACAAGTTCAGCTACGAGGTCATCATGATAGACGACGGCAGCAGGGACGGCTCGTGGAAAGTGGTGGAAAGTTTGATCGAAAAAAACCCGAACGTAAAAGGCATCAAGTTCCGCCGTAATTACGGCAAATCGGCTGCTCTTTATGTGGGTTTTGAAACGGCAGAGGGAGAGGTGGTCATCACCATGGATGCCGACCTGCAGGACAGCCCCGACGAAATACCGGAACTCTACCGCATGATAAAGGAAGACGGCTACGACCTCGTTTCGGGCTGGAAAAAGAAACGCCACGACCCGCTTTCCAAACGCATCCCTTCCAAGTTTTACAATGCCATCACCCGTAAAATAAGCGGCATCCAACTCAACGATTTTAACTGCGGATTGAAGTCTTACCGCAAAGCGGTGGTCAAGAGCATCGAGGTTTACGGGGAGATGCACCGCTATACGCCCATCCTCGCCAAGTGGTCGGGTTTTTATAATATCGGCGAAAAAGTGGTGGAGCACCATGCCCGTAAATTTGGCTATTCTAAATTTGGGATGGAGCGCTTTGTCAAAGGTTTTTTAGACCTGTTTTCGGTAACTTTTATCGGCAAGTTCGGCAAGCGGCCTTTGCACTTTTTTGGCACATTGGGCACACTGTTTTTTATTGGCGGCTTTTTTATTTTGGCTTATTTGAGTTACGAAAAATTGATAGACCAAGAGTATGGCATCGCCGATAGGCCGCTGTTCTATTTTGGTATTTTGACGCTGATAATGGGCACGCAGCTTTTTGTTACGGGCTTCTTGGCCGAACTGTTGGTGCGGAATTCAAGTACGCGGAATCGGTACGTGATCGAGAAGCGGACGCATCCTAAATAATTTTAAAAACATTTTTTTCATGCTCACCAGACCAATTTTTTTCGCTCTTATTTGCTGCATTTCTATTTCGGTTTATTGTCAAACGGATAGCCTCAAAAACGAAATTCTCCAATTTGAGAATAAGAAATTAACTTTGATACAAAACGGGCGAAATCTATTGCTCGAAAGTTTCCAAAACAGGGATTTTGAAAAAGTAAAATCAGTGCTCCATTATCTGGAAACAGAAGTGGAAGACGAAAATTATTTAGCAATTTATAATTCCGAAAAATGGTTGCTCTATTTATGGACGGGCAAATACAATATGCTGTTTCCCTATTTTAGAAACCTCTCTGGCAACAATTTAACCCCTGCATTTCAACCCTTTAAAATCAGCCCGCCCGACGACCTTCTCTCAAAGGTATTATTTAATAAAACCGACGAAGAATACGAATCTCTTTTAAGTTCGATTGATGCCACTGACCTGCCTCCCCCCGAAAAAGAATTTTCCAAGATATTATTAAAATGGCAGCTTTATATCACTGGCAGCCAAAAGGTTAGCGAAAAAGAATTGAACATCGAATCGAACAATTATTTGAATAAATTTCCAGATTCAGATTTCTTTTATTTCACCGCAGTTTTTATAAATCAAGAAAAAAGATTGACCAAAGGAGGACTAGCGTTTGAGTTTTTCTCAGGATATGGCCTATACACAGGCGGACTTAAAAATACATTTGGCGATCATGTCCCCTTCGGCGTTGCCTTTGATTATTACCGCAATAAATGGGTGTTTTCTTTCCGCGACCATATCGGTTTTGGCAAGCTCGATCAGGACATTGTGCAACAAAAAGGAACTTGGAAAAAAGGAGAGAAATTCAACCAATTAATTATTGAATTGAGTGCCGGAAGGGAAATATTCGACAACCACCGTTTTAAGATCGGCCCTTTTGCTGGAGTATCTTTTACAGGTTTTGAAGTCCCCACTAAACTAAGTAACGACAGGCCCGAACTCAAAGGTGTAAAACTGAAATATAGGCCTGTAACTACCCTCGGTTTTAATATTGACATAAAATTGAACAGCCCCTATACCGACAATCCAATATGGAAAGACGGCTATGGAATTGTCCGGTTACGGGCAGGTTTCTTACCTTCTCACTTTGAAAAAAAATACGATGGAATGAATGGCAATATATTTTATTTTACACTAGGCCTTGGAGGCGTAGCCCGCCGCGTAGTTAGAAAATACCATTATCTGAACAAATGAAAAAGATAGCCCTCCTGACCCCCGCCCACCCTCTCCGCGGTGGCATTGCCGCTTCGAGCGAACGGCTGGCAACAGAGCTGCAAAACACAGGTTATGAGGTGGTTATTTATAGCTTCTCGCTCCAGTACCCCGGTTTTCTTTTTCCGGGCAAAACGCAGTTCACCGACGACCCCGCCCCCGGTCTCGTTATTTTCACAAAAATAAATTCCGTTAATCCACTGAATTGGTGGCAGGTGGGCAGGGAGCTGAAAAAGCAAAAATTCGACCTGCTGGTTTCCCGTTTTTGGCTGCCCTTCATGGGGCCATGCCTCGGCACTGTTCAGCGCATTGCGAAGCAGAACGGCCATACCAAAACCATCTGCATCGCCGATAATATCATCCCGCACGAGGCACGTCCGGGCGACCGTCTTTTTACCCAGTATTTTGCAAGTTCGGTGGATGCTTTCATTGCCATGTCCCGCTCGGTTTTGGAGGACATCAAACAGTTTTCCGGCCGGCCTTCGCTTTTTGTCCCCCACCCCATTTACGATACCTACGGTAAAATATGCGGGCGGGAGGAAGCCCTTGCCCACCTGGGCTTGGACAGCAGTTTCCGCTACCTGCTCTTTTTTGGTTTTATCCGCGATTATAAGGGCTTGGATTTGCTTTTGCATGCGCTCGCTGATTTGCGCCTTCGGCAAATGAAAACCAAGCTCATCATTGCCGGGGAGTACTATGGCAACCGGGAATTTTATGAAAAATTGATTGCCGAACTGGGCATCGGGGGGCAGTTGGTCATCAGGTCGGACTACATCCCGAACGAGGAAGTCCGCTATTATTTTGGCGCAGCCGACCTAGTGGTGCAGCCGTACAAATCGGCGACGCAAAGCGGTATTTCGCAGATGGCCTACCATTTTGAAAAACCGATGGTGGTAACGGATGTGGGCGGCCTGCCGGAGATAGTGCCGCACGGCAAAGCGGGCTATGTGGTGCCCGTTGACGCGCAGGCCATTGCGGACGCGGTTTTTGATTTTTTTCAAAACAATAAAATGGAGGTGATGGCGAGAGGAGTGGCGGAAGAGAAAAAGCGGTTTTCGTGGAGCAATTTGGTGGAAGGGATCGAGGAATTGTTTGAAAAGATTTCTTCCTGAATTTGTTACCTTTGGCCTATCATCACCAACGAACGAGAAAACTATGAACCCGCAACTCCCCGTCCCCGATTACGACGCCCGCTGGAAAGACCTCATCAAGGGCCTCCACAGGTATTTCGTCGCCAAGTTTTTTCCCAACCTTTACCCGCAGATAGATTTCACGAAGAAGGTGCGTTTCCTCGACAAGGAGATGCAGAAGCTCTTTGCCGACTGGGACAAAAAAGGGCCGGTGCGGGGCGATATCCTGATGGAGCTCCAATTGAAAAAAGGCGGCAAGCAGTTCATCCTCATCCATGTGGAGGCGCAGCACGGCTACGACCAAACGCTGCCCGAAAGGATGTTCGTCACCTTCTACCGCCTGCGCGACAAATACCCGAATGTGCCCCTGACGGCCATCGCCCTTTACACGGGCGACAAAGTGCCTTCCTCACCGGGAGTTTACGAATATAAATTTGAAGGGACGGAACTGGTCTATCAGTTCCCGGCATTCACCGTAAAAGACCAGGACGAGGCGGAACTGCTCGCCTCGGACAATCCGATTGACCTTGCCATATTGGCGGGCTTGTATGTTTTGAAGGTAAAAAACAATCTCCGAAAAGCTGTTCTCTACAAACGAAAACTAGCAGAATTGTGTTTTGAAAGAGGCTATAACCAGCAAGCATCTATAGATTTGATTAACTTTGTATCCTTCTTGATTGCTTTGCCCGATAAAGAACAAGAAAAATATGAAGAAGAAGTAATAAATATTTTTAAAATGAAATCAATACCATTGATCCAGCAAGATCCCGCAAATTCAAGAATTGCCATATATATGGTATTAGGTGAATTTTTGGAAGACAGGGACAAAAGAAGGGACAGAGAAAAAAATAAAAAGACCGTCCTCAAGGCTTTTCAAAAATTAAAGATGAACGAAAAAGAAATTGCCGATTTTTTTGAAATCGAGCTTAAAGAGGTCAAGGCCATCATCAAAAAACACAAAGAAGGGATGAAGAAAAAACCAGAACAGAACGGCAAGGAATAAACCTTCTTTTTCCATAAAACGCATCCGGCAAATCAGGGTGCAATTTGGCCACCCCCCTTTGGCCTATCATCACCAACGAACGAGAAAACTATGAACCCGCAACTCCCCGTCCCCGATTACGACGCCCGCTGGAAAGACCTCATCAAGGGTCTCCACAGGTATTTCGTCGCCAAGTTTTTCCCCAACCTTTACCCGCAGATAGATTTCGCGAAAAAGGTGCGCTTCCTCGACAAGGAGATGCAGAAGCTCTTTGCGGACTGGAACAAAAAAGGGCCGGTGCGGGGCGATATCCTGATGGAGTTCCAATTGAAAAAAGGCGGCAAGCAGTTCATCCTCATCCATGTGGAGGCGCAGCATGGCTACGACCAATCGCTGCCCGAAAGGATGTTCGTCACCTTCTACCGCCTGCGCGACAAATACCCGAAAGTGCCCCTGACGGCCATCGCCCTTTACACGGGCGACAAAGTGCCTTCCTCACCGGGAGTTTACGAATATAAATTTGAAGGGACGGAACTGGTCTATAAGTTCCCGGCATTCATCGTAAAAGACCAGGACGAGGCGGAACTGCTCGCTTCCGATAACCCGATCGACCTTGCGATATTGGCGGGGATGTATGTTTTGCAGGCAAAGGGGGACGTGGACAGGGCCTACCTTTACAAAAATAATCTGGCGAGATTGTGCTTTCAAAGGGGCTATAACAAGCAGGCAACTTCAGATTTGATTAACTTTGTATCCTTCTTGATTGCCTTGCCGGAAAAAAGGCAAAAAGAATACGAAGAAGAAGTCATAAAATTTATAGAAATGAATACAATACCATTGATCGAACAAGACCCTAGAAATGCAAAACTGGTTTTGCATGTGATATTGGGCAAGCCTCTAGAGGACTGGGCAAAGGAAAGGGACAGGGAAAGGGACAAAAGAGAAAAAGAAAAAATGAAAAAGGCCATCCTCAAAGCCTACCAAAAGCTAAAGCTGAACGAAAAAGAAATTGCCGATTTTTTTGAAATCGAGCTTAAAGAGGTCAAGGCCATCATCAAAAAACACAAAGAAGGGATGAAGAAAAAACCGGAACAGAACGGCCAAAAATAGATTTTTGGGAACAGGAAAAAACACCCTGCCACTTCTATAATAAAGTAGGATTGAACACAGATTGAACTGATCGAACAGGTTTTCACTGATTTATCAGCAAAATGGCGAATAATCAGTGAAAATCAGTTCGATCTGTTCAATCTGTGTTCAATCCTATTTGGCAGCTTATTTTTGCTGCTTCCTTTTATATTTCACAAAACGAAACAACCAACAATGGCAGAAAGCACCAAACCCAAGAGCGGGCTACTCCGCACCATCCTCATTACCTCCATCCTTTTAGCGGGCATTTTTGTTGTCCTGTATTTTCTGGAAGACAACATCGCAAAGCTGTTCGGCGGCCTGTCGAACAAAATAGTCGTTGGCCTGATGCTCTTTGCGCTTTGGGTCTCGGCGGGCAGTGCGGTGCGCACCATTGACCGCATCAACCGCAGTACGCCTTTCTGGAAGCTCCTGCTTGCCGGGGTAGGAACGGCAGCTTTGGGGGCAGCCCTTTTCAATGCCTTTCTCCTCATTTTCCCAAAAGTGAGCAAGTCGCAGGACACCTTTGAAATAGCAGGCGCAGGTGGCGGCATGATCCTCGTCATGGCGGGCATCGGCTTCATTGCTTCCGTGTTGGCGATGATAAACGCAAAGGTCAACAACAGGCTGCTCGGCAATCTTTTGGAAATGGCCGTGATCGCTGCCTGCATCGGCGGATTTCTTTACATTGCCACTAAATAGCGGAGAATCCATTCTTTTTCCTTTTATTGCGCCAAATTTGATTTGAAATGCCGTTGGCATTTTGAATATCAATCTCATTCATTTTTAAATTGGCTTATTTTAATAAAATCAAAAAAGCCGCGAATGCGCGAATGGGCAAAGTAAATTGAAGGGCAAACGCTTCAATAAGTATTCGCGCATTCGCGGCTATCTTGATTTTATTAAAAAACCTTTTTCATTTTTATTTCATGAAAAATCTCGCGTTGCACTGGAAGATCATCATCGGCATGGTCGCAGGTATATTGTTCGGGGCATTGTGCGTCCAATTTGGCTGGCACCAACTGGCCATTGACTGGATCAAGCCTTTCGGCACCATCTTCATCAACCTGCTGAAACTCATCGCCCTGCCGCTCATCGTTGCCTCTTTGATCAAAGGCGTCTCTGACCTGCAGGACATTTCCAAACTCTCCAAAATGGGCGGGCGAACCATCGGAATTTATCTGATTACCACCATGATCGCCATTTCCGTAGGCCTGCTGATCGTCAATATTGTCAAGCCCGGCAATACAATTGACGAAGCCACGCGGGTAGAAATGATGGAAAAATTCGGCGGCGATGCGCAGGGCAAAATCACGATGGCTGAAAAACAGAAAGAAACCGGCCCTTTGCAGCCACTGATAGACCTAGTGCCCAACAATATTTTCGGCGCCATGTCCTCCAACGGCAAGATGCTGCAGGTCATCTTTTTTGTGCTGTTTTTTGGCATCGGCATCATTTTGATCCCCTCGGAAAAGGCCGTTCCCGTGAAAGCCTTTTTCGACGGGCTGAACGAGGTCATCCTGAAAATGATAGACCTCATCATGTTGGGGGCGCCCTACGGGGTCTTTGCCCTCATGGCCTCGCTAGTGGTGGAACTGCCCAACGTCCAGGTTTTCATCGCCCTCCTCTGGTACGCCGCCTGCGTGGTGACTGGGCTGCTTCTGATGACCGCCCTTTTTTACCCCATGCTGGTAAAAGCATTTACGGGCCGGGGTTTTAAGTTCTTTTTCAACGGCATCTCCCCCGCCCAATTGGTGGCTTTCAGCACAAGCAGCAGCGCCGCTACCCTCCCCGTAACGATGGAACGGGTGGAAGAACATCTCGGCGTGGACGAGGAGGTCGCAAGTTTTGTGCTGCCTATCGGCGCAACGATCAACATGGACGGCACGGCACTTTATCAGGGCGTGGCCGCCGTTTTTATTGCCCAAGCCTTTAACCTCGACCTTAATTTGACGGCTCAATTGGGCATTATATTGACCGCTACTTTGGCCTCCATTGGTACTGCCGCAGTGCCGAGCGCGGGCATGGTCATGCTGGTCATCATCTTGGGACAGGCGGGCATTCCAGAAGCTGGATTGGCACTGATTTTTGCCATTGACCGGCCGCTCGACATGCTGCGGACTGTTACCAATATTACTAGCGATTCGACGGTTGCCATGCTCGTGGCAAAGAGTATTGATAAGCTGGGCGAGCCGCATGTGAAGGAGTGGGACGATGATTACCCGAAAAAATAAAACTGTATTTGAGTCAAGACATTCCAAGTTTTTTCCAAAGGAATCCCTGCGGGAAAAAACTTGGAATGTCTATGCACTCGCTCCCCTCAAACCCTAAAATCCAACAAAAACCTCCGCACCTCTTCATCAAATTCCTCCCCTCCCTCGAAGTGAAAATACACTTCCACCGGCAGCACCAACAATGGTATTTTTTTCTCCACCAACCACTGCCTGTGCGGGGCAAAACGCATCGCATCCTTTTCCGTCGTAACGATCACTTTCGTGCCGCCCGGCATGGCATGGAACATCTTCTCGATGTCTTCCAAATCCGTTTCAGAAAAAGGGTGGTGGTCGGGGTAAGACTTCACCCGCACCCTTCCGACCTTCGATTCGAGGTAGTCCTTCAGGTAATCCGTCCCGGCGATGGCGCAGACCATCAGCACCGACATGCTGTCCTGCAGTGCAAGCCGGTAGCCGGCATTCAGTATATAATAAGGTGTGAGGTAGCGGTAGCTCGAAAAGTATATTTTTTGCTGCGGAAAAGGGTTGATTTCAAAAGTCATCTTGTTGCGCTCCTCCTCCGTAATGTCCTCTGGGCACTTGCTCACGATGATGATGTCCGCCCGGTGGTAGGCACTCCGCCACTCCCGCAGCCTGCCCGACGGGAGCAGGTAATCCCTCGTAAACGGCCGCTGAAACTCCGTCAATAAAATATTCAGGCCGGGGTCAACGGCGCGGTGCTGAAAGGCATCGTCCAGCAGGACAACCTGCGTACCGGGCTGATCCTGAATGATTTGCGAAATGCCAAACACCCGCTGCTCGTTCACCGTCACAAATACATCGGGGTACTTGCGCTTGAACATCAGCGGCTCGTCGCCGACCTCTTCAACGTTACTGTTCACTTCCGCAACCCGGTAGCCGACCGATTTGCGGCGGTAGCCGCGGCTCAAAGTGGCCACGTTGAGGTAAGGCCGCAACAGGCGGATGAGGTACTCGATGTGCGGCGTTTTGCCTGCCCCGCCAACGGAGAGGTTGCCCACCGAAATGACCGGTATGTCGAACTTGAAGGCCCTCAACAGCCGGCGCCGGTACATGAAATCGCGCAGGCTCACCCCCACTCCGTACAGGAAGGAAACCGGGGCCAGCAGGATGCGTATGAGCGGGTCTTGGATCACAGGAACAAATAAAAATGAAAATGAAAATGAAAATGAAAATGAAAAACCAAACTTACACAAAGGCCGCGGAATAAACGTGCCTGCCCCAAAAAAGTGGCATTTGTTTTCGACCAACCGATATATTTCACGAAGTAAAGTTAATTTCGCATTTCATGGAAAATGATTTGCAACACCTACCAAAGTTCAAACCGTCGGTCTTGGGCAAAACCCGCCTCCTCTTGGTCTGCCTTTTCTTGCCTTTTTTTCTGCTTTCGCAAAATGCAGACCCGTCGTTGCCCAATGCCGCCGGGCCGAATACTTTGGATTATATCACCGTCGCCAAAATCTACATCGAAGGGCACAAACGCACCAAAACCGACATCATCCTCCGCGAGCTCGATTTCAAAATCGGCGATACCATCCACCTTGACCACCTCAGCCAACGGCTGCGCGAGAACGAACTGAACATCATGAACACGGGGCTGTTCACGGCTGCCCGCATGAATTTTAAAGAATGGGAAGGCGCCACCAACAAGGTCGGCCTGAACATCGAAGTGAAAGAAGACTGGTACGTGTTCCCCTTCCCCATCGTCGAGCTGGCCGACCGGAATTTCAATGTCTGGTGGAGGGATTTCGGCCACTCCCTGAAGCGGCTCAACTTGGGCGTCCGTTTTTACCACACCAATTTTTCGGGCAGGCGCGACTGGCTGAAGGCCGTCCTGCAGTTTGGGTTTACCCAAAAATATGAGCTGATATACACGCTGCCGAGTTTTAATAAAAAACAAACGGTCGGCCTGAATTTCAACCTGCTGCACACGCGGGAAAAAGAGATCGGCTACACCACTTTTGAAAACAAGCTGCAATTTCAACGAAACGACAACGAAGTGCTTTTTAAAAGGTTCAGGATCGGCGCCGGGCTTTCCTACCGGCCAAAATTGGATCAATTCCACGAACTGAACTTGACCTACCGCAGCCACCAAATCCACGAATCGGTGCGGCAGGAACTCAACCCCGACTTTTTTCTGAACGGCCTGCGCCAGCGTTATTTTTCCATTAATTACCAGTATTCAGTTGACAAAAGGGACATCCGCCCCTACCCCATGAACGGCTTTTTTATTTCGGGAAATATCACCAAAAACGGCCTCGGCCTGAACGGCGACATTCAATCCCTTGATGTGAGCGCCGCCATCCAGCAATATTTTTCAATTGGAAAAAAATGGAGCATTGCGCTGGCCGCGAAAGGAAAAACGGGTTTGCAGCGGGGGCAACAACCCTACTACACGAGCAGGGCTTTGGGCTATTTCGACGACTACATCAGGGGCTACGAATTTTATGTGATCGACGGGCTGGACTTCGTTTACCACAAGCAGGCGCTGCGCTTTAAAATTTTTGACAAAAAATATTTTTGGGGCAAATACATGAAGCTCGAATCTTTCAAAACAATGCCCGTAAAAGCGTTTTTGGTAGCGCACAATGAACTGGGCTATGTCAACAACCCATTTTACAAAAAAAACAACCCGCTGTCGAACGAAGCCCTCTGGGGCGCCGGCCTCGGCCTCGATGTGGTGATCTATTACAACAAGGTCATCAACCTCGAATATTCGCGCAACCATTTGGGAGAGCAGGGGTTTTTCCTACATTGGAGCTTTAGTTTTTGAAAACTGGTTTATTGGTGCAAAGGTTTATTGGTTTATCGGCCGGCATACTTAATAAACCGGAACATTGGCACATCATTAGACCCACCCATCCCGATATACCAAAATACCGTTAAACCGTTAAACCATCCACATGCAAGTAGCCATATTCAGCCGCATATTAAAAGAAAGGGACGAGCCTTTTATCCAAGAACTGTTCGACGTGTTGCACGAACATGGAATCGCCGCCTACGTGTATGCCCCCTACTTGGAATCAATGAAAGGGAGGATCAATTTCAAGATGAACGTGGGCAGTTTCGAGGGGCATACCGACTTCAAAATGCGGCACTTCGATTATATGATAACGCTCGGCGGCGACGGGACGATCCTCTCCGCAGTGACCCACATCCGGGAAACGGGCGTCCCCATTTTGGGCATCAACCTGGGCCGCCTGGGCTTTCTGGCCACGGTGGGCAAAACGCAAATCAAAGAGGCCATCGGACTGCTGGTGAAAGGCCGCTTTTACATCGGCTCGCGCCGCACCCTGCACCTCGATTCCGACCCTCCCCTTTTTGAAGACATGCCCTTTGCGCTCAATGATTTTACCATCCTGAAAAGGGACACCTCCTCCATGATTACCATCCATTGCTACGTCAACGGCACTTACCTGAACACTTATTGGGCCGATGGCATCATACTCGCAACGCCCACAGGCTCAACGGGTTACTCCCTTAGTTGCGGCGGCCCCATTGTCTTTCCCGATTCCAACAATTTTGTCCTCACACCCGTTGCACCGCACAACCTCAACGTGCGCCCGCTCGTGCTTTCTGATACCTCTGTCATTGCTTTTGAAGTGGAGGGACGGGGCGACAATTTCCTCTGCACCCTCGATTCCCGTTTTGAAGTGATAACCGCCAAACACCAAATTGCCATCCGGCAAGGTGATTTTTCTATAAAAATGGTGCATCTGAAAGATGTGGGGTTTTTGGATACTATCCGCAGCAAGTTGACGTGGGGAGTCGATCAACGAAATCATTGATTCAGTCTTTCAGTCCATCTCCGCACCTTTATTTTTCGTCTCCGCCGCTTTGTCATTCGCCGAGAGGCGAACCTGTTCACGTTAAGGCGGCTGTCATGGCAGCAATTTTAACGTGAACAGGTTCGCCTCTCGGCGAATGACAAAGCGGCGGAGATGAAATATAAAGGTGTGCTAAAAAGCAATGTTTATCCGACTAAAAAGATTAGCAAGCAATATGAAAAAGCGCATCCCCCTGCCCCACCACGGGTGCGTTGTTGTGCCCGATGATATAGCCGTCTTTTGGCGAAAGCACCCTGATTTCCTCCTGTCCATATGGGTCGTTGATGACGCCGAGGGGTTCGCCTTTCAGTACTTTTTGCCCTGATTTTTTCCACCAGCAGAAGATGCCCGCCCGTTTTGCCCGCACCCAAGTCCGGGTATCCACAAAAATACTTTCGGGAGGGGGAGGTGCATCGGAAAGCATATTTTGCGAATGCAAGACCCTTTTAATGCCGGCGATCCCTCTTTCGATGACGAAGCCGTCAAAGCGCTGGTTTTCGCCACCTTCGTAAACGATGATCGGCTTGTCGGCAATGATGGAGGTGCGGCGCAACGACTTGGGGATGGTATTGGTAGAAACGGTAAATGGAGCGGCAAAGGCATCGGCCAGTTCCCTGCTCTCCCGGTTGCCTTTTGTAAAACGGATCTGCGGGTAATTATAGCGGTTGCGCCCGCCGGTATGGAAATCAATCCCAAAATCAATGAGCGGCAAAATATTTTTGCTGAATAAATGAGCCACCCGCGAAGCCAAGGAGCCGCGCGATGAACCGGGAAAGCTGCGGTTCACGTCTTTGCCGTCGGGCACGTCCCGCGAAAAATTATTGAAGCCGTGGATGTTCAGCACCGGGATTGCGATGACCGACCCGCGCAGCAATTTTTCCACCACCCCGTCCGCTATCACCCGCCGGATGATCTCGACGCCGTTTATTTCATCCCCGTGCATGCCGCCGTTCAACAAGACGGTCGGCCCCTCCGCTTCGCTCCGGTAAACATGCACGTTCAGGTCAATCCTCGTATGCGACGGCAAACGCCCCACATTGAGGCGGATGATCCTGCTCTCCCCTTTCCCGATTTCTTGTTTTCGTATTATCATTGTTAAAATTTAAATGGCTGGATGGTTAAATGGTTGAATGGTTTTTCCCGACGAGGCGTACTCGTCACGTTGGAAAAACCATTCAGCCATTCAGCTATTTAACCATTCAGCCGTTCACCTCCTCCTTCTTCCGTTAAAATGCCGGATGCCTTTTGATACATTTTCGATGATGGCCCCGGCGATGTCTATGCCAGTTGTTGTTTCGATGCCCTCCAGCCCCGGCGAGGCGTTGACCTCCATGACGAGGGGGCCTTTGTTGGAGCGCAATATATCAACACCTGCGACATCAAGCCCCATCAGCTTTGCGGAAGCCAGAACAATTTCGTTTTCTTCTTTCGATAGGGTTTCCACCGTTGAGGTGGCGCCCCGGTGCAGGTTGGAGCGGAACTCGCCCGGCTCGGCCTGCCGCTTCATGGAGGCCACTACTTTTTTGCCCACCACGAGGGCGCGGACATCGGCGCCGCCGGCCTCCTCGATGTACTCCTGTAAAATGACGGGCTGCTTGAATTTTGAAAATGCCTCGACGATGGAAATGGCCGTGCCCCGGCTGTGCGCCAGTATCACGCCTATCCCGTGGGTGCTTTCCAGCAGCTTGATGACCACGGGCACACCGCTCAATTTATCAATCAGTTCGGGCACGTCGGCAGTCGTACCGGCAATGAAAGTTTTGGGGACACTGATGCCGGAGGCGGAGAGTTTTTGCAGGCATTTCAGCTTGTCCCTTGCGATGATGAGCGCCTCCGAACGGGTGGCCGTATAGACGTCCATGAGTTCAAACTGCCGGATGACCGCTGCGCCGTAGTCCGTCACCGAAGTCCCGATGCGGGGTATCACGGCGTCCATTCCCACCAACCTTTCACCTTCGTAAATGATCTGTGGAAGCCCTTTTTCAATGACGATGTTGCAGCGCTTGTGGTCAATTACCCGCACATAATGCCCACGCACCCGGGCAGCCCGGTAAAGGCTTTGCGTGGAGTAAAGCCCCGCCCCCCTCGAAAGTATGGCAATGTTCAGCATTTTTGGATTGGACAAGAGCAGGTTGGGATTTTAAAAAACTGGTTTTCAGCAGTTTATAATTATACTGCCCAGATTTTCCAGATTTCAAAAATCTGGAAAATCTCGCCGCCTTAAATTAAAGTGCTGAATTCAAATGAAATAAAAAGTCCCAATATGCTATAAATTAATTGGTTACAAGCTGCAGGTTCAAGCACGAAGAAACAAGGAAAAAAACAAAAAACAAAAAAACATAGCCCGAAAGAGCTACCTTGTCGCCAAACCAATTTTAATGAGTAAATCCACAACAATAAAACTGAACGACCCCAGGACGATCAAAGGGTGGGCATTGTTTGATTGGGCCAATTCGGCCTATGCCCTCGTCATCACGGTGGCCCTGTTCCCGCCCTATTTTTTGTCTGTCACCGACGATGAATTTATGCTGCTCGGCATCCACATGACGGACAGTGCACTTTATGCCTTTGCCGTTTCGGCGGCCTATTTCATCATCACCCTTGCCTCTCCTTTTCTTTCCGGCATCGCTGATTATGGCGGCCGCAAGAAATATTTTTTACGGTTTTTCACCACCTTGGGTTCGCTTTCCTGCATCGCCCTCTGGTTTTTTACCGACATGCAAACGCTGCCCCTCGGGACGATTGCCTTCATTTTGGCGACCATCGGTTTTGCGGGCGGGCTGGTTTTTTACAATGCCTACCTGCCGCTCATTTCCACCGAAGACAAATACGACAGCGTGAGCGCAAAGGGCTTCAGCTATGGCTATATCGGCAGCATCCTCCTGTTGGTCATCAACCTCGTGGTCATCACTTATTACGATGAATTTGGGTTCAAGGACGAGGGCAAGGCCATCCGGCTCGCCTTTATCATGGTGGGGCTGTGGTGGCTCGGTTTTGCGCAGATCCCTTTCAAGCGCCTGCCTGCCGACAAGAAAACCCCTCCGGGTTCAAATTTGGTAAAAAAAGGTTTTGAAGAACTGAAAAAAGTATGGCGGGCATTAAAAGAACTGACCTTCACCAAACGTTTTTTGTACTCCTTTTTCTTTTACAATGCCGGGGTGCAGACCATCCTTTTCCTCGCCGCTACTTTTGCCCAAAAAGAACTGGATTTTGAAACTTCCGACCTCATCATACTCATCCTCATATTGCAGTTGGTGGCCATCGCCGGCGCACAGTTGTTTGCCAAAATATCGGATTGGAAGGGCAATAAATTTTCCATCGGCACCATGCTCGTCATCTGGATATTGATTTGCGTGGCAGCTTATTTTGTCAATACAAAAATACAGTTTTACCTGCTCGCCGGAGTGCTCGGTTCGGTCATGGGCGGCATCCAATCGCTCTCCCGTTCCACTTATTCCAAATTAATTCCAGAGGATACAGAGGACACTACTTCCTTTTTTAGTTTTTACGATGTGCTGGACAAAGTATCCACCATGATCGGTACTTTTGGTTTTGGGATAGTACAGCTGATGGGCAGTATGCGGGGTGCAATATTAGGCTTGAGCGGCCTTTTTTTAATGGGGCTGATTATATTGTCAACCGTAAAAATACGGGAAAGGGTTGGTAGCAGTTTATAAACTTTTGTAACTGCTTAGCCGGGAGCTTATAAACTTTTTAAATGAACACATTAAAACACATTTTTTTATTGTTGCAGGCCATTCCCTTTTTGCCGTATATGTGGTATTATGGCAAAAAAATAAAAAAGGAAATGCCCCAACTCCCCGAACCCACCGATATAAACGGGACGACCAAAAGCATTGGCCAAACAATCAATTTATTGGCCCTTGGCGAAAGCACTATTGCAGGGGTCGGGGTGGACAGCCACCGGGACGGCATCACCGGGCAAATGGCCGATTATTTATCCAAAAAAATAAACAAAAAAATAAACTGGAAAATATTTGCAAAAAGCGGCCTGACGGCAAAAGACCTATGCCTGAAATTAAAAAACGAAAACATTAAATTCAGACCCGATATTATAGTCATCGGCCTCGGCGCCAACGACGCCTTCCACCTCAACAGCCCTTTTTTTTTCCAAAAATATATTTTGCAACTGATTGCTATTTTAAGAAAAAAATTTGCTGCGCAACCAATTGTTTTTATAAATGTGCCGCCCATTTCCTTGTTCCCTGCATTTCCAAAAATAATTAAATATTTTATGGGCAGCACCGTTCAATTATACCGGAACGAATTAATAGACTTGGCCAATAAATATCCGAACATTTGGTTTTATTCAAAAAAACTGGAAGACATGGATTGGGGGATCAACGAGCGTACTATCCACAAATATTTTAGCGACGGGGTGCATCCTTCTAAAATAACTTATGGCCTGTGGGGGCGCGCAGTCGGGCAATACGTTTTGGATAAAAAGATTTTATAGCCGATTACCGGCAATCAAAACAATTTTTCAAATGAAACAAGTACTCACCTTTTCATTCGCATTCCTTTTCTATTTCCCTATTTATTTAGCTTCGCAAAATGCAAACGAAGATTTAAATAAAATTATCGAAAAATACCAAAATTTTCAAAAAGAGGAATTCAACAACCCCGAATCATATTTTATTTCCAATTCGCCGGAAGACCAGCAACGGCGGGCAAATTTTTATAAAAAAATATTATCGGAAATAAACAATGCCCCGAAGACTGAACTCAACGAGCAGGGCTTGATTAATTCAGAACTATTAAGTTTTTTATTAAAAAACAAAATTGCCAGCATTGATTTCGAAGACTATTTAATCCCTCTAAATGCAGAAGGAGGCTGGTACACCGAATTTATTTTATCGGCAGACAGGGTGAAAATTAAAAACCAAGAAAGCGCTGAAAAATACATCGAAAAACTAAAAGCATTCAAAGCACATGCCGAGCAAAATATGGCGTTGATGAAAGAAGGAATGCAAAAAGGGATCGTCGCTCCGCAAGCCATATTGATTGGGCGGGAAAATATAATTGACGAACATATAGTAAGCAACCCAAAAGAAAGTATTTTTTATAAGCCGTTTATTAATTTACCAAAAACCATCCCCGCC
>DROJ01000277.1 GCA_011321935.1 Bacteroidota bacterium
CGTACATGATTTTATTCGTAAAATATTTACGGATTTCTACCAATAATTTTCCAAGTTCTTTCCTGAATGGCTCAACTTTCGGGTTATTTTCTTCTGTAATTAATGGATGCCCTAATTCGTGGTATAAGTCGGGAAGGTGCAGCAAAGAATCACTTTCGAGGAGAGGGATACAGAGCAGTTTTAAATGAGGGTATATGCAATAATAATCTTTGGATAAACACACGACAGTTGGCGGTTGCAACGGATAATTAATTTCCCTGCATATCCGCTGGATTAATTTGCACATACTTACATCATCATTCGTATCGCACCGGGTCAAAGCTGCATATCCAACATTTTCAAGCACATCAAAATTTCTAACGACCAATTTAAACTCTTTCAGCCTTACAGACTGATTCTTTGGGTCTTGGTATTTTCGCCCTGAAAGCAAGAAATTCAGTTTGGCAATAATATTTTCCAACTCTTCATTGCACCCCCTTTCAAGTACCTGAAAATGAACATCTGGCACATTTGGAGTTTTTGCTTTTAGTCGTTTTGCCCGTTCAATAGTTTCTAACAAAACCCCTTCTGTCAGTAATTGCATCTTTATCTTTTTTGAATCCTTGAAAAAGCATAATCACATTCTTGGTCAAGGGCGTTGGTTATAAGTTCAAGGCTTTTAATTGCCGAATCGAGGGACCCTGCTTTTTTTTCTAAAAAAGACCGTAACTGATTTAATACCAGTGATGATTTCTTATTGTTCTCTTTCAAATAATCATCAATTATCATGTAAACCATTTGGATTTGATAATCTAAAGAATCCTTGTCCAAAAGGTGTGTCACAATATTTCTAAGTTCCGTCCGCTGTTGTTCCGTAATGCTTTCAGGGCTGTAATTCAATACAGCCAGAAAGTCGTTGAACTTTTCAAGGTACTTGTTTGAAATATTATAGATGTTGGAATTTAGACCTATTTGGCTCATGTTTTCTAAATTTTATTTGTAATCATTATTTTTTAAATCAAGAAGGTTCGCATACTCGTTTTTCTTGTATTTACCTCGACCCAATGTTTATATGTGAATCATCTTTTTTTACGGTTTCTAATAAAACTTAAATAGTCTATTAATTCTTCTTCTTCGTCCGAAGAAAGTTTTCCGAGGCGGTTATGGGCCATTGGTTTTTCCGGTCGGGGTTCTTGGGCAGCTTTGGGCACGGGATAGCCTACTCTCTCCATAAGGTCTTCGTAGGTTACATTGTACAATTCTGCCAATTTGTATAAATTCGACGGAGAAGGTTGCTTGACTTTTCCATTTTCTAATTGGCTTAAATAAGCGTTTGAAACACCTGCTTGGGCTTCGACTTCCCTTAAAGTTAGACCTCTTTGCTGTCGGATTGATCTTAGGTACTCACCATAATTTGTCATGCTAAATTGAGTTTTGCTAAATATTCTAAGCAAAAGTAGGTGCTTTTGCTAAAAACATCAAGCAAGCTGCAAATTTTTTTCTCCACACTCTATTTTATAACCAAAATGTAGTTATTCGAATCAAGGGTTAAAATATCGCTTATTGCTCTTGCCCCGCCCCCTCACAACTCCCCATTCACCGCCTCCACGATCCTTCTCACCAATTCCCGCTGCTTGTCTGCCCCCACATTTTCGACCTTGAAGGTTGCTATTTCCTGACCTTTGCAAGAGAGCCTTCCGATGACTGCATGCTGGTGTGCTGGTTGCCGCTTGAATACCGACAGCACTTCATTTGCATTTATCTTTTTGTCAATATTTCAAACAAGGGGCTATTGATATAATAATTTACTGTTCCTATTTTTTTCTTTTCCAATAAACTATCTTCAGCCAATTTATTTAAATAATTTGCCGCTGTAATTCTTGAAACTTCTAAATCCCGAACGACAAACTCAATCTTCGTGTAAGGATGTTTGAATAAATTATTCAGTAAGTCTTGGCTATAAAGTTTATAATTGTCTCTGAATTATGAAAAGGCTTTCTGTATAGAAAATCAAATTTCCTTATCAAACAAACAGCAAGTGTAAAGATTCTTTACATGTTCTTTTGGTCTCTTTTCTCTTAGTTGGCGCTATCGGTAGTCTGCGGAAAAACTAAAACCGGCAAATATCATCCCCGCCCCCTCACAGCTCCCCGTTCACCGCCTCCACAACGCTTCTCACCAATTCCCGTTGCTTGTCTGCCCCCACATTTTCGACTTTAAAAGCGGCTATTTCTTGCCCTTTGTGAAAGACCCGTCCATCGAGGCTGACCATCCCGTTTTTGACTTGGTAGAGGCCGCGGATGGCATAGGCATTGCCCGCTTCGCGGCTGTCGGCAAAAATCATTTTCCCCAATTTCCCCTCCACGGGGTCTTCGGCCAAATGTTCGTCCAATAGTTTGGAAAGCAGTAGGTGGTCGTTCATTTTATTGCGGTCGAGGAACATGCTCTGGCTGATAAAATTGTTGGCGCGGTCGAGCGGGATATTGATGTCGCCGTCCATCCAGCCGATGGAAAAACTCGACGCCTCTTGGGAGGGGATGGTCAGTACGGGCGTTTGTTCCTCATCAATGCCGGAGGCCAGTTCGGGCACATGGTCGCGGGCAAATTGGAAGAGGCAGAGGATGTCCACGGCGCCATTGTTTTTCACCCCTTTTCTGCTTTGCAGGCCATAGAGGAGGCTGTAAGTGAGCAGCCCCTGCCGGAGTTTTTGGTCTTCCCAGCTTTTTTGGTTCGACTCGCTGGAGGCCAGCACGAACATGCCGTTGCGGTCTTTGAGGCGTTCGAGTTCCCTTTTTTGGGAGCCGCTCAGGTCGCGGCTGCCGATGTTTTTAGCGGCCTTGCCCGAGTGGCAGGCGTCCATGATGACCACCCGTTTTTTTGCGGGGATGCCTTTGAGCCAAGCGGTCAGGGTATCGGTGGAGATGCAGAGGTTGTTGCGGACATCGGCGTTGTCGAGGTTCAGTTTGCCGCAGTCTTTGGTGAGGTAATAAAAGTCGGATTGGCCGCCGCTGCCATAGGTGGTGCCATGCCCCGCGAGGAAGAGCAGCAGCACATCTTCGGCAGTCGCCTCGCGGGCTGTTTTTTGAAATGCGCGGCGGATGTTGCCCTTGCTGGGCCGCTTGTTTTTGTCGGTGGCCTCGGTGGTCAGCAGGGTGATGTGTACCCGGTCGCCGAAGAATTTTTTCCCTGTTTTTTCAAATGTTTCTGCTATCGCAATTGCGTCTTTGTCGGGAAAATTGAGGTCAATATCGCTGCCCGCATAATCGGAAGTACCGATGACGATGGCATGGAAGCTGGGTTCGGGTTTGTCGGCAAAAGAGAGGCTGAGTCCTCCGGGCGGATCGTTGTCGGCGGTGGTGCCGCCTCGGCTGCTTTTGGCAAATGGGTAGCGTTCGTAAGCGGGGCTTTTGAGCCAGTTGCCGACGTTGTAGGCGCGGATGGAAATGACGTTTTTCGCGAGGTTGGTATCTGCCGAAAAGAAGTGGTTTTTATAAAGGTCGAGGTCAATGGCGGGGCAATTGGCCTTTCCGTGGCAGGCATCTTCCAGCACCTCCGAGCCATTGATAAAGACGCTGGTTTTGCCGATGCCGCCGCTGCGTTTTTTCAAACGGATGTGCAGTTTGTTGTTCCTGATGGTGGCGCTGATTTCGGGGTACATGGCCAGTTCGCCGAGCGCCTCCACCGAGCGGGGTTCGCCTTCTTTGAAACCCATCAGCATGGCCAAAAGGCCGGGTTCGTAATAGAGTTCTTTGAGTTGGTCGAGTTCGATGGATTCCAGCCCCTGCACAAAATACATGTTCTGCATGGCGCCCGGCGAGGCATCAAAAAGGCCGCCCGGGGCGATGGCCACCCAGTCCGCATCGCCGAGGTGGTTGATGGTGGCGAGGAGGCTGCCGTCCAGCCCGTTCCAGAGTTTCATGCTGCCGTCGTAGCTGCCGGTAATGGCTACTTTGCCATTGGCCGAGAAGGCCACCGACTTGACGAGGTCTGCGTGGCCGCGCAAAAAAACGGGCTTTGGGCTGCCCATTTTCCAGAGCAGTGCGTCCTTGCCGGAGGTCATGAGGAAGCGCTTGCCTCCGGGCGAAAACACCGCTTTTGTTTTGCTGCCGCAATAGATTTTCTCGTCGGGTTTTTCGGCATCGTACTCAAGGCTGAAAGTGCCGGCGATGGACTTGGATTCAATATTCCAAATTTCGACTTGGCTGTAAGCACAGGAAACGGAAAGGAAATATTTGCCGCTAGGCGAAAAAGCAACGGGCGTGATGCGGTCGGCCTGTCCGGGTATGTCGGCCACCTGCCTGCCGTTTTTTAGGTCAAATATTTTTACCGAATTATCATTTGAGCCGCTCATCGCAAATCGGCTGTCGGGCGAAAAGGCCAGCGAAGTGACCTTGCCCCGGTGGCCGGTCAATGTGCGGATGTGCTCCATCTTTTCCATGTCCCAGAGGTCGAGCGTTTTGCCATAGGAAGTGGTGAGGGCATAGCGTTCGTCGGGCGAAATGGCAAAGTCTTGCACGGCCTCTTCCAGCTTTTTCGAGGCGGCCTGTTGGATGCCCTTTTTGTAGTCCCAACGGATCAGCGTCTTGTCATCGGCACTCGACAAAAGGAAGTTTCCCTGCGGGGAAAAACGGGCGGCGATGAGGTCAGCGGTATGCCCTTTCAGTTGGAGTTGGCCCTCTTGTTTTTTGGCATTCCAAACAGTGATTTCCTTGCTGAATTCATGCACTATGCAGGCGGTCTCCTTGTCGGGCGAAAAATCCATTTGCCGGATCATTTTAGAATAGCCTGTGAGGTGGTGGACGGTTTTGCCGGAGGCTACCTCCCACAGAATGAGCGACTTATCGAACGAACCGGAAAGCAGCAACTCCCCGTTTTGCGAATAGCGGACTTCGGTGATGCCCCGCGCATGGCCGGTCAAAGTATCAACCGCCACCTTGTTTTCGATGTCCCAAATGACGAGGTTTTCGTTGTTGGCGTAAGCGAGGTGTTTGCCGTCCGGCGAGAAGGCCGATGAGTGGCCGGGGGCATAGGCATTGGCGGAAATTTTCAGCACGTCCTTGGTCTCGGCGTCCCAAAGTTTCAGGGTATTGTCAATCGAACCTGAAAGCACTTTTCCCTCCTTTGAAACAGAGAGTGCATTGACATCCCGGTCGTGCATTTTGACCTCCTCCACTTGCCCGTCGTCTTTCAGCGACCATTTTAAAACCTTGCCCTTGCGGGTGCCGGTGTAAGCCGTTTTGCTGTCGGTGCCGTAACATACGGAGGTCATTTTCCCCGCTGGTTCGGGAAATTTTTTGACCAGTTTCCCGCTTTTCAGGTTCCATATTTTCAGTTCGTTTCCATTGGTCAATGCCAGCACTTCGTTGCCGTTTTTTGAAATGTCAAAATCCAGAACGGCCAACTGCGACTTGGCTTGGGGATCGGTAAAAATGCGGAAATGGCCCTCCTCACTCATGTAATCCCATGCCACCAAAGGATTGTTGGAAGTGCTGCCCACCAAAATTTCTTTTTCCTGATTGATAAAAGCGACGGCCAAAGTGGGCCGGAATTCGATTTCGTCTTTTGCCGGATGCCAAGTTTTCAGCACCCTCCCGGTGGCGAGTTCCCATAGTTTTACGAGGCCGTCCTCGCCGCAGGAAACGGCAAAACGGTTGTCGGAAGAAAAGGCGATGGAAGTGATTTGCCCCCCGTGGCCGACGGGCAGGCCGGGCACCGGTTTTTGTGCAAGGGAACAAATGGAAAACAATAAAAGGCAAGCGGATAGGATATAAGTGTCTCTCATAATCATTTGGTTTTGAGGGTACAAGGTAGGGAGAAATGTTGGGAATGGAGCGAAAATTAGTTTAGTAAAAACAACCAGCATCTGTATCATTTTAATCATCACGAGGGGAAGCAAGTCTCCGTGCCCTTCCAAAAGAGGGGAATTGCCAAAGGGGTGCTGTGCATAATTCTCCCTCTCATAATCATTTGGATTTGAGGGTACAAGGGGAAAATGTTGGGAATGGAGCGAAAATTAGTTTAGTAAAAACAACCAGCATCTGTATCATTTTAATCATCACGAAGTAAAGTTCGTCTCCGTGCCCTTCCAAAAGAGGGGGAATTAATTCCCCCTCTTTTGGAAGGGCACGGAGACGAACGGGGATATCCGATCATTATTCTGGGTAATTAAAATATAATATAAATCCAAAGCCATCGGCCTTTCATCTATAAATGCGTGCCCTTTAAATAATCATCCCTACTTTTATTCTGTTTCAAAATAAATCACCCGTTTTTAACGGCAACTTGATATTGGCATTTTTTTCTCAACATCAACTGCCTTTTTTATTTCCATAAAATTATGACCCGACTTAAAAAGTTTTTCCTGTTCTGTTCCGGCGTGGACGAAACCATTTTACAGAAATGCCCATCCGATGAAAATAAATATTTAGGCATCGGCGGCACCGTTTTTTTCACAGGTGTGCTGGCATTTTTCTCCTCCGGTTACGCGCTTTACACGGTATTTGATTCCTATATTTTTGCCGTTCTTTTCGGCCTCGTCTGGGGGCTGATGATTTTTAATCTCGACCGCTATATTGTGATGAGCATGAAAAGCTATGGCAAATGGTGGCGCGATATGATGGTCGCATTTCCGCGGTTGGCATTGGCCGTATTATTGGCCATCGTAATTTCAAAACCATTGGAACTGAAAATTTTTGAAAAAGAAATAAATGCGGAATTGGTGCAGATGGAGCAAGAAGTTTTTAAGGCACAAGAGGACGGCGTTAAGCTGCGGTATGTTCCGCAAATAGAAGTGCAGCGAAATGAAATAATTAAATTAAAAAATGAAATAACGGAAAAAACAGCCGCCCGCGATGCCCTTGCAATAATGGCCCTCCAAGAGGCCGACGGAACAGGCGGCTCTGGCAAAAAAAATATCGGCCCAATATACCGCGCAAAAAAAGCGGAGGCCGATAATGCGCAAAAAGAATTGGAAAATATATTGGCCACTAACTTGCCATTAATTCAGGAAAAAGAAAATAATATCGCCAATATGGAAGCGGCCATCCAAACAGATATATCTTCGTTGGAACGCAGCGCATATGGAGGCATGGCCGCGCGCATGGATGCACTCTCCCGCCTCTCCGAAAAAAGCCAAGCCATTTATTTTGCGAGCATATTTATCATGCTGCTTTTTATGGCCATCGAAACGGCGCCTATATTTGTGAAATTGATTTCCTACCGCAGCCCGTATGATTATTTATTGCACGAGCACGAACATGTTTTTGAAATGGCCAATCTGGAAAAAACGACATTATTGACCAATGAAATAAAAAACAAATTGAAATTCGACACGGAGACGGGCACCTATTTAATTAAATCAAAAATAGCGGTGCAGAAAGAAATCATTGATCATAAATTAAAAGAAAAAATGGAGGAGTTGAAAAGGCGGCCCTTTGATTGGGAGATGGAAACGAGCGCATAATGGAAGGGGTATTAAAAAAGGTATTGGGTATTAAAGTATTGCGTGCAATACCTTAATACCCAATACCTTTTTTAATACCCCTTTTTATATATTTTTTACCGGGCGAATTGCACCGCCCGCTTTTCCCGTATCACGGTGACTTTGATCTGGCCGGGGTACTGCATTTCATCCTGTATTTTTTGGGAGATCATAAATGCGAGGTCGTCGGCATATTGGTCGCTGACCTTCTCCGATTCAACGATCACCCGCAGTTCGCGGCCGGCCTGCATGGCATATGCTTTTTGTACGCCATCGTGGGCCAATGCGACTTCTTCCAGTGCGCCGATTCGTTTGAGGTAGCTCTCCAATATTTCGCGGCGGGCACCGGGGCGGGCACCGGAGATGGCATCGCAGGCCTGCGTGAGCGGTGATATGATATTGGTCATTTCGATCTCATCGTGGTGGGCACCGACGGCATTGCAGATAATGGGATTTTCGCCGTACTTCTCGCATATTTTCATGCCGAGTATGGCGTGGGAAAGTTCCGTTTCTTCCTCTGCCACTTTGCCGATGTCGTGGAGCAGCCCGGCACGTTTGGCCATTTTGGTCTGCTTGGGATTGAGGCCGAGTTCGGCAGCCATGACGGCGCAGAGATGAGCCGTTTCAATGGAGTGCTTGAGGAGGTTTTGTCCGTAAGATGAACGGAAACGCATCCGCCCGACCATTTTTACCAGATAGGGGTTCAGGCCGTGCACGTCGAGTTCGATGACGGTGCGCTCGCCGATTTCAACGATCTGTGCATCGAGTTGCTTTCTTGTTTTCGCCACTACTTCCTCAATGCGGGCAGGGTGGATACGGCCATCAACGGTCAGTTTTTTCAAAGACAAACGGGCCACCTCCCGGCGTATCGGGTCGAAGCTGGAAATGACGATTGCCTCCGGCGTATCGTCCACCACGATCTCGGCGCCGGTAGCGGCTTCGAGGGCGCGGATGTTGCGGCCTTCCCGCCCGATGATCTGCCCTTTCATGTCGTCGCTTTCGAGCTGGAAAACGGAGACCGTATTTTCGATGGTATATTCAGAGGCCATGCGTTGTATGGTCTGGATGATGATCTTTTTGGCCTCTTTGTTGGCATCCGATTTTGCCCGCATGACGGTATCCTTCACGAGTGCCATGGCGTCGGTTTCGGCCTTTTGTTTTACGGCCAGCAATATCTGTTCTTTGGCCTCTGCCTCGGTGAGTTTGGAGATGTTTTCGAGGGCTTTGATGCGCTCCTCGTTGGCCGCTTCGAGTTCTTGTTTTTTGCGCTGCACCACTTTCAATTGCTGTTCGAGGTTGTCTCGGACACCTTTTATTTCTACTTCCCTAAAATCGAGGTCGGCACTGCGGTTGTCCAAAGCCTTTATCTGGGTTTTAAGTTTGTCCTGCTTTGATTGCAGGTCTTTTTCCATGCCGCGTATTTCGATTTCCCGTTCTTTTACGCTGGCCATTTTTGCGATCTTTTCAGCCTCGAACTTGGCGCGCATATTATTGAAGCGGTCTTTGGCTTCCTGTATTTTCCGTTTCTTGATAGCCTCGTTTTTGGCCTCGGCCTTGTCAACGATGCTCTTTGCGGTGCGCTGTGCTTTTTTGATTTCGGCATCGGCCTTGGCGTTCATCTCGTCAATCATTTCTTGACGTTTTTTGCCAATTCCGGCCTTGCCGGCAAAGAAGCCGATAAGCGCCCCAATGACTATTCCTACTACTGCAAAAATTCCTATTTCCATGATGTTGATGGTTGAATGGTTGGAATGTTGAGAGTTTGAGAAATTGAGAGAATGAGAGTTTGAGAGCAGTATAGTGGAGAGGCTCTTAATATCTCTGCTCCGATAATCAAGAGTCCCTTCACGGGGCTACTCTCAAACTCTCAATTTCTCAAACTCTCAACATTTACCATAATATTTACAGCGGCGGAAGTCAGGCAAGGGCTTCGTCGAGAAGCGCCTCAAGGTGGGTCAATTTTTTGGAAAGTTCGGGCGAAGAAGGAGCTTTTGGCTGGCTGGATGCTTTGTTCAGGTCAACCGCGTATGCAAGCAGTGCCATAGCGAGGCAGTCTTGTTTTTCACGGCTGGGATAGGTCAGTTGAAACTTGTTTACTTTTTCGTTGACCTCTTTGACGACCCTCCTGATAATGGGTTCGTCGCTTGCTTTTATTTTCAGAGGATATGGTCTCCCTGCAATGGTAAACGTCAGTTGTCTGCTGTCTTTTTCTTCCATATCCTGCAAATGAAAATTAAAATGAAAATTAAAATCAAAAAACACAGTGCGGCCTTTTGATCCTTATTTTATTTTTTATTTCAAATTATCAAGCATTTTGTAGCCACGCAATACATTTGTCAATTTCGGCAATGTACTGGTCTATTTGCTTCCTCAGTTTTTGTGAACTTTCCGGGTTTTCATCCCCACGCTGCCCGGCCAATGCCTGCTGCGTATTTGATAATCTATCTGTCAATTCGCCGATGCGTCCGTTTTGTCCGGCCATCTCGGCTTTTAGTTTTTTATTTTCTGCCAATAATGCGGCGTTGCTCTTGCGGAGGGTTTTTGTTTCCTCTGCCAGCCGTATTATTTTTTGTTCAATATGTTCGAGTTGTTCGGTCACGTTTTAGTGATTAGTAAAACAGTGATTGGTGATTAGTAAAGTAGTGATTAGTTATCAGTGATTAGTAAAGTAGTGATTAGTGATTAGTTATCAATGCGAATAACGGGTTAAATTTTTCGAGTATTGATTATCAATGGTTTAGGCTCCACGTTTACTAAACTTTAAAAGTTTAGTAAACGTAACTACCTGAAAATCAGTAGTTTTTTTTTACCCGTTATTCGCATTATCAGTGATTAGTAAAACAGAGATGGAGTCACTAATCACTACTTTACTAATCACTAATCTACTGATAACTACTTTACTGATCACTGTTTTACTAATCACTACTTTACTAATCACTGATAACTACTCAACGACGTATCACCGCCCCTGTTTTTTCCTCGTATGTCCGGATCAACTCATTCATCACTTTATCCACCTCCTTGTCTTTCAAGGTTCTTTCCGGGTTTTCAAAAGTAAAGCTGATGGCGTAAGATTTTTTGCCTTTGCCGAGGCGTTCCTCGTCTTCGTAAACATCGAACAAATTTATATCTTTTATCAGCTTTTTTCCAACTTTTCTGGCTAAGGCCGCAAGGTCGGCAAATTTCACGGAATTACCAATCACGAGCGCCAAGTCCCTGCGAACAGTGGGGTACTTGTTGAGTTCTTGCAAGCTGATGCTGTTCTTTTTGGCTGCTTTTAGCAACATGCCCCAGTCAAAATCAGCGTAGAACACATTGCTTTTGATTCCCATTTTTTTGCAGATTTTCGGCTGTACCTTACCAAACATGACCATGCTTTTTGGGCCTCGGTGGTAGTTCATTGCGTAAGCAAAAGCCCCCTCCAAAGGAGGGGAGGATGGAACGCTCCCTCCCCTTTGGGGAGGGCTGGGGAGGGGTTTTTGTTGATAACCAGAAATGCCCAAACGTGCCAGCACATTCTCCACAAAAGTTTTTAATGAAAAATAATCGGCCTCTGGTTTGCCCGGATTTCGCCAACTTTCTCCATACCGCTGCCCCGTCATGAACAAGGTCAAATGCACCTGCTCATCAAACAGTTTTTTCACATTTATTCCCGCCCTCCTTTTGTCTTCTGATTGCAAGCTGCTTCCACTCGTGGACTGTGGACTGGCGGACTGACTGACTGCGGACTGAACCCGGTAAGTTTTTCCAAATTCAAACAATTTCAGGTCGGGCTGTTGTCGGTTGTGGTTGCGCAGCACTGCTTCCAATCCGCTGAAAAGCATGGTCGGCCGCATAATGTCGAGGTGGACGTTGGAGGTGTTGTTGACCCACACCAGCGCTTCTTCATTTATTGGTAAAATATCTTTGTAATACTTTGATTCAGAGAGCGATAGCGACATTGTTTCGTTAAATCCATTGGCGGCGAGGTAGTTGCCGACGGCATTCCTGACCTCGTTCGGATCGGGCATTTCGCGCTCAACGATGCTGCTGCGTATTTGGCTCGGCACCGGCACATTGTCGAGGCCATAGACCCGTAGCACCTCCTCCACGATGTCGGCGGGGCGGGTCACGTCGGCCTTGTCCGTTGGCACCGAAACAGTGAAACCATCTGCCGTTTCAGATGTGATTTCCATGCCCATCGCCGACAATATTTCGTTTATTTTTTTGGGTGAAATATCCGCTCCGATGCGGGTGTTTATGTAATCGTATTTCACCTCGATTTTTGCTCGTTCGATGGGCTTCGGATAGATGTCCACGATTTCAGAAGCGATCTCCCCGCCTGCCAGTTCGACGATCAAGGCCGCCGCCCTTTTGAGGGCAAATACGCAGCCGTTGGGGTCGCTGCCTTTTTCAAAAACCTTTGCCGCGTCGGTGCGCAGGTCATGGCGGGTACTGCTGCGACGTATCCATTTGGCATTGAAATGGGCGCTTTCGAGGAAGATATTTTTAGTTGTATCCGTCACCCCTGAGTCAATCCCACCGAACACCCCGCCGATGCACATGCCTTTCGATTCGCTGTCGCAAATCATCAAATCTTGGCCGCTTAGTATCCGTTCCTGCTCATCGAGCGAGCGGAATTTGGTGCCTTCGGGCAGGGTCTTTACGAGTACCTTCCGGCCCGTTATTTTATCCAAATCAAATGCGTGGAGCGGCTGCCCGAGTTCGTGCAAAATGAAATTGGTGATGTCAACGATGTTGCTGATGGGGCGCACGCCTATAGATAGCAGCCGTTTTTTCAGCCAGTCCGGCGACTCGCCTATTTTCACATTTTTTATGGAAATGCCAGCGTAGCGGGGGCAGGCCTCCGTGTTTTCGACCACCACTTCAATGGGCAGCCCCCCCTGTCCCTCAAATGGGGGGAGTTCCGCTGCGGGGATTTTCACCTGTCCGCTGTGGCCATGCTGTATTTTCAGGGCAGCCGCCAAGTCCTTTGCAACGCCGAGATGGCAAGTCGCATCAGAGCGGTTGGGCGTCAGCCCGATGTCGTAAACGATGTCTTTTTCTATTTTGTAAAATGCCCGTCCCGTGGTACCGACCGCCGTATCTTCTGGCAAAACGATGATGCCGTCGTGGTCATTTCCGAGGCCGAGTTCGTCCTCTGCGCAGATCATGCCTTCCGATACCTCGCCCCGGATCTTTCCTTTTTTTATTTTAAAAGGTTCGCCCTCGATGGGGTGCAGCATGGTGCCGATGGTAGCCACCATCACCTTTTGGCCTGCGGCAACATTGGGCGCTCCGCAAACGATCTGCAGGGGTTCTTCCCCGCCAACGTCCACTTTGGTCAGGCTGAGCTTGTCGGCGTTGGGGTGCTTTATGCACTCTTTTACTTCCCCCACGACGATGCCTTCGAGGCCGCCTTTGATGGATTCTATTTCTTCCATGCCCTCCACTTCGAGGCCGAGGCTGGTGAGCAGGTCGCCGATCTCGCTGGGCGGCAGGTCAACGGCGATGTACTGTTTGAGCCAATTTAGGGATGTGATCATTTTTTAATGAAAATTAAAATAGCTTGTCCCGAATTATCGGGGAAAATGAAAATCAAAAATTCCGCAGGTGCAAACCTCTCCTTTCTGGTTTTTATTTTTAGCCTGTTTTTAAAAGGCGGCAAAGATAATGTGATTGAAGGTTGATTTGACAGATATTAGAGATTTTCATGGATTGTAGTGGAAAAAACTGTTTTTCGGAAAAATTGATTCTTTGCCACAGTTGCTAAAATCCACAAGTAGGCTGAACCTGTATTTGCCTTCGAGGTTGTGCCGTCATTTTTATTTTTATTTTCATTTTTATTTAAAAACCTTTGCCCACATGTGGCAACCCTACCTAAACGGTTTCAAAGCATACCTCCAATTGGAGCGTTCCATGTCCGGCAACACCATCGAGGCGTACCTGCGTGACATTGGCAAACTGGTGCAGTACCTCGAAATACAGCAGCTCGCCACTTCTCCCGAAAACATCACCCTCGACCTGTTGCAGGATTTCATAAAATGGATCGGCGAACTGGGGCTGGACATCCGCTCGCAGGCGAGGCTCATCTCCGGCATCAAGGCATTTTACAAATATCTGCTCATGGAGGATATTATAACGAGCGACCCGACCGAACTGCTCGAAACGCCCCGCCTCAACCGCAAAATACCCGAAGTGCTGAACTACCACGAAATACAGCAAATGACGGCAGCCATTGACCACAGCACCCCGCATGGCCTGCGCAACCGGGCGATCATCGAAACGCTTTATGCCTGCGGCCTGCGCGTGACGGAACTCATCAACCTGCGCATCACCAACCTGTACCTCGACATCGGCTTTATCAAAGTGCTGGGCAAAAACGACAAGGAACGGCTGGTGCCCATCGGCGAGGAAGCCATCAAGCACATCGGTTTTTATGTGGAAGGGGTGCGGCAGCATTTGAAAATAAAAAAGGACAGCGAGAACATCCTTTTCCTCAACCGCCGGGGCGGCAAATTGAGCAGGGTGATGGTTTTTTATGTCATCAAGGATTTGGTGAAATTGGCGGGCATCGAAAAAAACGTAAGCCCGCATACCTTCCGGCATTCCTTTGCCACCCACCTCATCGAGGGCGGCGCCGACCTGAAAGCGGTGCAGGACATGCTCGGCCACGAGTCCATCACCACCACCGAAATCTATACCCATATTGATACGGGCTACCTGAAAGAAACGGTGCTGAATTTTCATCCGAGGAATGTGGCGATGCGGGGGAAGGGGACGGTTGACGGTTGACGGTTGACGGTTGACGGTTGACGGGGGACGGGGGACGGGGGACGGGGGACGGGGGACGGGGATTGTTAAATTTTGGAAAATGCAGCACCTTTGGGGGCGTTTTTCAATTCATGTTTTAATCAAAAGCAAAGTGAGCCTTTCTTAAATTCCGAATTTTAATCATTCAAAATAAATGAACAAATATATCCGCCCGACTACTTGCCCTTCCAAAAGAGGGGGAATTAATTCCCCCTCTTTTGGAAGGGCAAGTAGTCGGGCGGATATATTTGTTCACTTATCTTGGTTGGTTAAAATAGTGCTTTTCAATTTTACATTTGTTCTCTTTGCTTTCTTCCTCACCAATTGCGCCAACCCCATCTCCCCCACCGGTGGCCCGCGCGACGAAACCCCTCCCAAACTCGATACTCTTCTCTCCACCCGCAACATGCAAACTCGTTTTGAAAAACAAAAAATAGTGCTGGCCTTTGATGAATGGGTAGAACTCAAAGACGCCTTTAATCAAGTGGTGGTCACGCCGCCGCTGGAGTTCCGGCACAAAGTGGAACGGAAAAAAAAGACGATCCAGTTTGAGTTCGACGAGCGGGAAATGTTGCGCGACAGCGCTACTTATATCATCAATTTTGGCGAAGCCATCCGAGACCTGACGGAGGGCAATGTAGCGCCCGTGGTTTTTGTTTTTTCGACGGGCGATTTTATTGATTCGCTCACCGTGGAGGGAGAAATAATGGATGCCTACACTGCTGAACCCGTGGAAGGTGCCCTCTTTATGATGTATGAAAATTTGGCGGATTCGGTGCTTAGGACGGAGCGTCCTTTTTATTTTGCAAAGACAGATAAGGGCGGGAAATTCAAGGTCAGCAATGTCAAATCAGGCACATTCAAAGGGGTGGCATTGATGGACGGCAACCTCAATTACCGCTTCGACAACGTGGCCGAAAAAATCGCTTTTTTGGACACTACTATTAAGGTGGGGGCATCGCCCGCCGATTCTATTATTACTATCATTGACACCTTTAATATGGACACTCTTCCAAAACCCGACTCCATTGGGTCAAATATCACAACCCTCGACACCTTTAATATAGACACCCTTCCAAAACCCGATTCCATCGGGCCGTCCACCGTCCACCGTCCACCGTCCACCGTTATCCTCCGCCTTTTTGAAGAAGAAAAAATATTGTTTCTCAATGACGATGATGCAGAAACCTATGGCCTCGTCAAATTGGCATTCAACCGCGAGCCATACGATGCCGTCGTCAGCTATGACAGCCTCGGGCAATTGACTTTTTTGGAAAATGAAAAAGACAGCATCCGGCTGTGGTACTCCATGCAGGAGGATGTACCTTTTAATGTTTATGTCATGCGCGACACCGTCGTTGATACGGTGAGAGTGGAGGCAGGGCTAAAAACAGTTTTTTTTGAAAATGCAAAATTGAAAACAGTTGGCAAAGCACCTTCCACATCTCCCGTTCAGCCACCGGGAGAAGCATTTTCGGTGGAGATGAACCACCCTCTTTTTTCGGTCAATGACTCGCTTGTTTTTTTGTTTGAAGATTCTATAAAAACGAAGGTGTCTGTGAATGCGGCCATTGATTCGGTGGAAAAAAGAAAGCTCCGATTTGATTTTTTACCAAAAGAAGAAATGCGCTATGAAGTGGAATTGCTGCCGGGCGCAGTGCTCGATATTTTTGGCCTCAGCAATGCCGATACCATCCGCCGGGCATGGACGGCCGGGGCAGAAAAGGATTTTGGAACGCTCAACCTGACCATAAAAAGCCTCCGCCCCGACACCAATTACGTGATCCGCCTGCTGGCAAAAGACGATAAGTTGTTCAAAACTTTTATTGCCGAAGGAGTTGCTGAATATCAAACCATTTTAAAATACCTGCCCCCTGACACCTATACTATAGAAGTCATCGAAGACCTTGACAAAAACGGACGTTGGACAACTGGCAATTACGACGCAAAACGCCAACCGGAAAGAGTGCAGCGCGCCACGCTCGAAGAAGTCCGCGCCAATTGGGAAGTTGATTCTAAAGTGGAATGGAATCCAGTTTTCAGTCCGCAGCCTCTCAGTCCACAGTCCACCAGTCCACAGTCTTCAGTCATTGAGAAGTAAGCCTTTCAGTCTTCAGTCTTTCAGTCCGCAGTCTTCTCCACGGGAGTCCTTTGGACTGGCGGACTGAAGACTGGCCGACTGCGGCCTCCAAGACTTACTCCACAAAGATTGTCCAAAGGACTCCCGTGGAGAAGACTGCGGACTGAAAGACTGAAGACTGAAGAGTTAAACCTTGTTTTGCCCTCGTTAAACGAGTGTTAAAATGGGAGGGAGCAAAGCAATGCGGGTGAGCCTAAGCCGTTCATTTTGAGGCTTTTATAAAAATAATTAAAAATTGCTTAAAAAAGCGGCCTGTTACATTTCTTGTTCAATTCCATCTTAACTTCTGAAAGGTGGAAGAATGGCTATTTTTGCAGGGCAATTAAAAAAAGAAAATTTTAAAAAATTCAAAACCTAATAATCATGATAAAAAACACAATTTTCGCACTCCTTCTGATGGTCTCATTTTCCTTCACTGCCAATGCCCAAAGAATGGCCGTGGTTGACGTGAAAACCATTCTTGAAAGCATCCAAGAATACCAGCAGGCACAGACAGAACTGGATGAACTTGCCGCCCGTTGGCGCACAGAGATCGCCCAAGAATACGATAAAATAAAAGGTGAATACAACCGCTATCAAGCTGAGCAGGTACTGCTGAGCGACGATGCCCGCAAGCAAAAAGAAGACGACATCATGGCCATGGAAAAGAAGGTTCGCGAAATGCAAAAAGAACGCTTCGGCCCCAATGGGATGCTTTTTGAAAAAAGGAAAGAACTCGTGCAGCCCATCCAAGACCGGGTCTATGCCGCCATCGAATCTTACGCCGATGACCGGGGCTATGACTTCATCTTCGATAAAAGCGGCTCGGCCGGCATCATCTTTTCCAACCCCGAATACGACAAGACAAACGATGTGGTGGATAGGATCAGAAAGAATTGAACCAGAGAATGAGAGAACGAGAGTTTGAGAGAATGAGAGTTTGAGAGAATGAGAGTTTGCCTGCCTGCCGTTAGGTAGGAGAGCAGTATCGAGAAGGGACTCTTTGTTTTTCGTTCGAGAGGCCAAAGAGTCCCTTCTCGATACTGCTCTCCTACCTAACGGCAGGCAGGCAAACTCTCATTCTCTCATTCTCTCAAACTCTCGTTCTCTAGACCAACCATTTTATTACTTTTGCATACTTTTTTTGAAACAAGCCTATGCAGCCGTTGTGCTGCGCTGGCAATAACGAACAAAATTTATTATAAACTATGATGAAAGTATTGTTAAAATCAGGACTCTTGCTGTTTGCCTTTATCCTCATCACCGATACGGTGGTGGCCCAGAAATTCGGCTATGTCAACTCTGGTGCTTTGGTGCAAGACCTGCCGGAAATGAAACAGCTCCAATCTTCTTTGGAAACATTGCAAAAGCAACTGAAAAAAAAGGGAGAAGCAGAAGTGGCCAAGTTCAAACAAGAAGAACAGGCTGCCATACAAAAAAAACAAAGGGGCGAAATGACGCCCAAAGAAGAGGAAGAAGTAATGGCCAAACTGCAAAAAAAGCAAGAAGAAATCTATGCCATGGGCGCCGAAATGGAAAAACAATTGGCCGACAAGCAGAACGAAGGCATGGAGCCGATACTGAAAAAAGTCAACGAAGCCATTAAAGCGGTGGCAACGGAAGGCGGCTTCCAGTACATCTTCGACACGCAGGCAGGCGTCATCCTCTATGCCGACGAAACGGCCGACGTGACCGAACTGGTCAAAGCAAAGTTGAGCATGTAAATAGAACCCAAACGGTTTATTATTTGCAAATTTGAAAAGCGGAACAGTCACCACTGTTCCGCTTTTTCAGTCCACAGTCTCCAGTCTCCAGTCTTTCAGTCCGCAGTCTTCAGTCTTTGTGGAGTAAGCCTTGGAGGCCGTTCATTTAGCAAGCAATAATTTTTATGTTTGTCAATACAGCCAAGACTTACTCCACAAAGACTGTGGACTGTGGACTGAAGGACTGCGGACTGAGAACATGCAACCCTTTCCGGCAATGGCTGTCAATTAAGAACGACTAACACAACAGGATTTGGACTACGGAAGTACCCACAGAGAAATTGTTGAGAAGTGCATGCTTGGCAACCGCAAAGCACAGTTCGAGCTGTACCGGCTCTATTCGCAGGCCATGTACAATATCTGCCTGCGCATGTCCAACAATGACCTTGATGCAGAAGACCTCCTCCAGCAATCCTTCGTTGATGTTTTCACAAAAATGGGCAGTTTCCGTTTCGAGTCGTCCATCGGGGCGTGGATCAAACGGATCGTTGTGAACAACTGCATCAACTTTTTGAAAAAACGGCGGCTGAAAATCGAAAGCCTCGACGACCGCTACCATCAAGTATCAGAAGATGCGCCGGTCAGCAAAGTTGCGCTGAATGTGGGGGCAATAAATTCAGCCATAAAAAAACTGCCCGATGGCTACCGGGTGGTGTTCACGCTCTACCAATTTGAAGGCTATGACCACAAAGAAATTGGCCAGATTTTGAATATCACAGAGGCGACCTCCAAATCGCAGTTCAGCAGGGCAAAGAAAAAACTGAGAAGCCTTTTAGAAGGCCAGAAGATAAGGGTGGAATAAAAAATGGCTGAATGGCTAAATGGTTTTATCTTCCGTGGACAAACCATTTAACCATTTAACCATTCAGCCCTGCCTGCCGGCAGGCAGGCATTTAACTTAACTGAAGATGGATAATTTAGAAAAATTTATACTCGAAAACCGGGCAGCTTTCGATAGCGAAGTGCCCAGCCTGAAAGTATGGTCGAACATAGACCGGAAACTTGACGGGCGGCCCAAGCCCCGCATCGTTTGGATGCGCCGGCTGAGGGCAGTGGCCGCGGTTGCAATATTGCTGGTGATAGCCAGCGTTATTGGTTTCAAAATGGGGGCTTCTTCGGCAGGGGCAAAATCCTTGGCGGACATTTCACCTGAATACGAAGAAATGGAGCAGTATTTCAATCAGCAGATCCATGAAAAACTGGCGCAGTTGGCATCTTATAAACAGGACGGGTTTGTAAAAAAAGATTTTCAGGAACTGGATGCCGTTTACGAAGATTTGAAAAAAGAATTGCAGAACGTGCCCGAAGGCAGCGAAGAAAAGGTCATCGAAGCCATGATCGGGAATTACCAAACGAAAATAAACATCCTTGAGCAAGTGCTCGAAAAGGTTCAAACAACCGGACAAACAAATTTAAAAACTGAAGAAAATGAAGTTAGCATTTAAAAACCGGCGCATGCAATTTTTGGCAGCAGGTGCAGTCGTCTTGGGGCTGCTTGCCTCCCCGGCCGCTGGGTTTGCAGGCGAGCCTGCACAACAGCAGCAGCCAAAGCCGGATCAATCAGAAAAGCCTCAGCAGCAGGCCAAAGAATTTACCAAGACCATCAAAAAAGAGTTTTCGATTACCCCTACCGGCACCGTTGACCTTTCCAATAAATACGGAAAAGTGAACGTGAACACTTGGGAAAGAGACCGGGTAAAAATTGATGTCACAATCGTGGTGGACGCCCGCAGCGAATCATCGGCGCAGGATGTCTTTGACCGCATTGACATTGATTTCAGCAACGATAATGATTATGTGAAGGCAGAGACGACCATTGAATCCACCACAAGTTGGTGGGGCGGCACCAACAACCGTTCGGAATTTCAGGTCAACTACCAAGTCTTCATGCCAGAAAGCTGCAACCTCAAGCTCAGCAACAAATACGGCGATTCGCAAGTGGATGCCATTAGCGGCAAGGCCAATATCATCGTCAAGTACGGCAACTTTGAACTAGAAGGAGTGGGCGGCGAACTGCAATTGTACCTCGGCTACGGCAATGGCACAGTGGTAAAAGCAAGGAACGTAGATGCAGAGGTATCGTACAGCAAACTCAACCTGAACAACGTGCAGGACATAGATTTCAGCACAAAATATTCAAAGCTCTACGTTGACAAAGCGGCCTCCGTCAAAGCGGCCTCCAAATACGACCAGTTCAGCCTCGACGACATTGACCGCTTCAATTGCGAAAGCCGTTATGGCAACGTAGAAATCGGAACGGCAAGAAACGTGGTGGCCACTGCCCGATATACTGATTACAGAATTGAAAACCTTACTGGCAGCGGCGACTTCAACCTCGAATACGGCGGCCTGCGGATAGAAAACCTCGCTAAAAATTTCGAAGATGTCGAGATGACCGGAAAATATTCCAATTTCAAATTGTACATAGAACCCGGTGCGGTCTATAGCCTCGACGGCGCAGCAAGTTACTCTACCATCAATTACCCTCCCGCCATGGAAGTCACTTTCGAGAAAGACAGGGGGACTTCCCACGAAGTAAAAGGGAATGTCGGCGGCAACGGCGGCGGGGTCATCAAGGCAAATTTAAGGTACGGAGGATTGAAGGTACGGAGGAAACAGTGACCCTTTAAAAAAATCAAAGAGCTTATTCATACTAATTCAATTGGCCGTCCCGATGTAAAATCGGGACGGCTTTTTTTTCATAAAAACGGGTTTCGTTCCTTCTCCCAGCCTATCGTCGTTGCGGGCCCATGCCCTGGATATACTTTTACTTCATTTCCCAACGGCAACAATTTGTCTTTTATACTGCTGATGAGCGTTGCGTGGTCGCCCCCCGGCAAATCTGTCCGGCCGATGCTTTCCCGGAACAGCACATCGCCCGCAATCAATATTTTGTCTTCCCGGCAGAAAAAGGAAATACTTGCTGGCGAATGCCCGGGCGTAAAAATTGTTTCCAATTTGGTATTCCCAAAAGAGATGACCTCTCCTTCTTCAATGAACCGACCCGGTGCGGGCGACGGCTCGGCATAAGGGATGCCGTAAAATTGGCTCACCTGCGGGCAGGCCTCCAAAACGGGCAGCTCGCCTTTGTGGATTTCCAGTTCCAGCCCATATCGCTTGCCGACAAAGGCATTCCCAAAAACATGGTCAATGTGGCAGTGGGTGTTGATGAGCCGCACGGGTGTCAAATTGCTGGAAGCGATGAAATTGTCGAGTTCCAGCTTTTCGCTGTTTTCATAACAGCCCGGGTCTATGATGATGCACTCTTTTGTGCCGTCGTACAGCACGTAAGTATTTTCCTGAAATGGGTTGAATGTTAGGATGGCTAAGTTCATTTTTTTTGGTATAAAGGTATTTCGGTGCAATGGGAGGGAAAGGCCAATCTTGGATTTCTCAACTGGAATTTGTCTGCCATAATCCTTAAATTGGCATTTCATTAAAAAATTGGCTGCGAAGGTAGTAGTTTTAACGAAGAGAGTTTGAGAGAATGAGAGAATGAGAGAATGAGAATTTGTCCGCAGGACTCCTTTGGAGAGAGCAGCCCCGTGGTGCGTTTCTTTTAATATCCGTTTTCTGGGGAAGTAATGAGTTTGAGAGAGCAACTACCAATTGGACTGCGGACTGAAGACTGATGGACTGCAGACTGAGAACTGGATTGGTTTTTTCATTTCAAAAAACACACCTCCTGTTTGATCCGTTCTAATATTGCGTCAACCCTCTCCAAACCTGATTGTTTGTTCTCGGGTTTATCTAAATAAGGCTTGTGAATTTCATGGTTGCCCTGCCAATTTTGGCTATTCATCATTCACCATTCACCATTCATCATTTACCATTAATACCATGCGAATTTTTTACTCGATTTTTCCGCTGCTCCTTCTTGCCGTCCTCTCAACGGGGCAGACCACCCAGACTGAATTTGGCAAAAACAGGGTACAGTACAGCGACCAGTTCAAAGAATGGTCGGAGTACGAAAGCCGCAATTTCATTACCTATTGGTATGGCGACGGGCGTTTGGTCGGCCAGTCTGTGGTGCAGATGGCGGAGTATGACTTTTATGAAATCCAGGGCATTCTGGAACACCGGATGAACGACAAGATCGAGATCATTGTCTATACCGACCTCACCGACCTCAAGCAGAGCAACATCGGCAGCGAGGAGGCTTTTGTGAACACGGGCGGGCAGACAAAAATAGTCGGCAATAAAATGTTCGTGCATTACAACGGCGACCACAACGACCTGCGGCGGCAGATTCGGGAAGGGGTGGCTTCGGTCTATTTGAATGCTATGTTGTTCGGTTCCAATTTACAGGAAATAGTGCAAAACGCAGTGATGATGAACCTGCCCGAATGGTTCAAGCAAGGGCTGATTTCTTTTGTGGGACAAGAGTGGAGCACTGATCTGGACAATGAATTGCGCGACCTTTTTCAATCAGGAAAATACGAAAATTTTGAGGAAATGGCCGACGAACACCCACAGCTCGCCGGGCATTCACTTTGGCATTTCATCAGCCAGCACTATGGTTATTCCACAGTGGCCAACCTGCTCTATCTCACCCGCATCAACCGCAGCGTGGAGAGCGGCTTCCTTTACGTGCTCGGCAATACTTATGAAAAAACGGTGGAAAGCTGGGATGCTTTTTTCTTGGAACGTTATGAAAACGAATTAAAAACCTTTGATGCCACCAGACAATTGAGCGGCAAATTGAAAGTGAAAAACAAGCGCAAGTCCCCGATGACCCAACTGAAAATAAGCCCCGACGGCACCAAGATCGCTTATGTCATCAACGAGATCGGGCGCACCAAGGTCTATATCCAAGACCTCGCCACGGGCGACCGCAGCCTTGTCCACAAAGAGGGTTTCCGCAATGCCATCCAGGCCACAGATTACAATTACCCCCTGCTGGCATGGAACCCCAACAACATGGAACTGGGCATTATTTACGAGCACCGCGACAAAGTTTTTTTCACGAAATACGATTTTTTGACAAAAGATAAAACCACCGAGGAGATGAACGCACAGTTCCAGCGCATTTACAGCATGGACTATGTGAACGTGAACGACCTCGTTTTTTCCGCCGCGGTGCGCGGCCAATCGGACTTGTTTTTATACTACTCACAGACCCGCCAATCGCAGCGGCTGACCACCGATTTTTGGGACGACCTCGATGCCTCTTTTGTGCAAGTGAATGGCCAACGGGGCATCTTGTTTGCCTCCAACCGGCCCGACTCCCTGAACGTGAGGGCGCCCTTGGATTCCATTTTGCCCATCACTACTTTCGACATTTTTTATCTCAACCTCGATTCCGTCGGTTTCAAAACAATGGGCGAACTCGTGCAGGTCACGCACACCCCGCTTGCCAACGAGCGCGCACCCGTCGGCATTGACAACACTTGGTTTTCTTTCCTCACCGACGAGACAGGCGTGGTCAACCGCAAAACGGGCTACCTCGAAGACTACATCCACCATTTTGAAAACATCATCACTTTCGACGACGGCACGGAGATGCGCATGCACGCCGATACGGTAATTGCCGAAAAACTGGACAGCGTGGCCTATTCCAAAATAGCTTCGGTAAAACTGGATACCATTGTCAAGCAACGGGCAATCAACCATTTTACCACCAATTACGACCGGAATATAGTGGAGCAGCACAAGGCACGGCGCAACAACCGCTACGTGGAAATGATATACCGCGATGGCGTTTATGATTTTTACATGCGCGAAATGGATGCCACCAAAACAGCCGTTCCGGCCTTTTCCGGCTATCAAAAACAAAGGGTGCGCATTTTGGAAATGCCCGTGCTGGAGGAGGAAGGGACAAAGCCCAAAACCAAACTGGAAGAAGCCGGAAACGAACCCATTGATGTGTCGGACGAGCCGGTCGAAAAACTCGACACCGGCAAAATTGACATTGACAATTACCTCTTCCAATCTGAATTTGACGACGACGAAGTGCCCGTGCAACTGGACGATGACGACGACAAAACAGAAGAAGTCAAACTCGATCAATCCATTGTTTACAAGGCCGTAGAGGAGGAAGACGACAGCAAAAAAGTCCATGATTTCCGTTCCAGCCGCATCATCCCTTACCGCCTGAAATTCAGGACGGACTTTGTGACCACGCAACTGGACAACGGCCTGCTCTTCGACGGCCTGAACACTTTTGCTGGCGTGCCGCAAGATTTCGGCTACCCGCCCCCGGGCATTTTATTGAAAGCAAATTTTAAAGACCTTTTTGAAGATTACGAATTTGAAGGCGGCATCCGCGTGCCGACCTCGTTCAACGGCGCTGAATATTTCGCTTATTTTTATGACAAAAAGAAACGGCTCGACAAGCGCTACGCCGTTTATCGCCGCCGCCTCCGCTTTACCCTCGACCCAGCACCGCCGCCGATAAAATACGATAACAGTACCTTCCTGATGCAGTACCAAGTGAGGTATCCGCTCGACATTTACACCAGCATCCGCGGCTCGGCCACCTTGCGTTTCGACAAAACGGTCGTCCTTTCTTCCGACCAGCAAACGCTCGAAGTGCCTTCCCAAAAAACGCAGCGCTTTGGCATCAAAGGAGAGTTTGTTTTTGACAATACTTTGGATATTTCGCTGAACATCAAGAACGGTACCCGCTATAAAATCTTCGCAGAAATGGTCAAAGGATTTGAGGTGGACCTGGGGCAAGATTTCAGCTTTTCGGCCAACGATGGTTTTATGACCGTCATCGGCCTCGATGCCCGCCACTACCAGCGCGTGATGAAATGGTCGGTATTGGCCGGCCGCCTCGCCGGGGCCACTTCTTTTGGAAAAGAGAAAATACTTTACATGCTCGGCGGAACGGACAGTTGGCTGCTGCCTTCTTTCAACGATGAAATACCGCTGCCGACGAGCGGCAACTTTGTTTACCGCTCCATTGCCACCAATGCGAGGGGCTTCCAGATGAACGCCCGCAACGGCAACTCTTATGCGGTGTTCAATGCCGAATTCAGGATGCCGGTACTGCGCTATCTTTTCCGCCGTTCGGCTTCCAATTTTGTGCGCAATTTCCAGGTCATCGGTTTTTTCGATGCCGGCACCGCTTGGGAGGGCATCAACCCCTTCAACGAAACAAGCCCGCTCAATACTTGGCGGGACTCCAACAGCAATGTTGATATCGAGGTGAATTTCTTCCGCGACCCCATCGTGTTCGGGTATGGCGGGGGCGTTCGTACTTTGCTCTTCGGTTACTTTGTGCGCTTGGATTATGCCTGGGGAGTGGATACGCGGGAGCGGCAAGACCCGAGGTTGTACTTTAGTATCGGGATGGATTTTTAGGAAAAGCCTCTATATTTCTCAAAAATAAAAAAGGCCAGCAAATGGATATCCAACAACCATTTGCTGGCTTTTTTATCATGCCCTGTTCTCATCTTATGGCTCTATATTGATGTTAAAATGGGCGCTTTGCTCGCATGGCCTCCTTTTGTTTCCGTTCCATTTGCGAACTAATTATTTCACAAAATAAATAAATCATGAAAAAGTTGTCATCTCTGCTCCTGCTTGCCTTTGCCTGTTTTTCCTTTTTTTTAGGGCCTCCCCACAAAGAGGTTTTCACCTTGAAAAAATTTGAAAAAAAACTCGCCCTGATAAAGCCCGGGCTTTATGCCGGAAAATACGAAGCCACCAACCTGGAGTACAATGAGTTCTTAAAATCCATCGAAAGTGAAAGTGGAACATTCGAAAAAGCAAGGATACATAATGAGAACTGGAAAATGGGAGGCCAGTACAACGAACCATTTGCAAAAACCTACCACAGCCACCCTGCCTATGCAGCATACCCCGTGGTCAATGTTTCGCATGAAGGCGCCGTCGCTTTTTGCGAATGGCTGACCGAAAGCTACAATGCCTACCCCAAGCGGAAATTCAAAAAAGTGAAGTTCAGGTTGCCTACCGAAGAAGAATGGGCATATGCCGCAAGCGGAGGCCACGAAAATGCCGTTTTCCCGTGGGGAGGCTATTATTTGATGAACAGCAAAGGCGAGGTTTTGGCAAATTTCAGGAGAGTACAGCAGACCCGTTGCAAGAAAAAAACAGCCGACGGCCTGATCGAACTGCAGGAAAGCGAACTGTCCCCCAACGACGCTTGGGCTTTGCCCCAGGCACATTTGATTGCCCCGTCCCTTTCTTATTTCCCGAACGGTTTTGGCATTTACAACGCCTCCGGCAATGCCGCCGAAATGCTTGCCGAACCGGGCCGCACCAAAGGCGGCAGTTGGGCAAGTTACGGCTATTACCTGCGCATTGATGCAGAAGATGAATTTGCCGGGTTCGAAAAGCCGTCGCCGCAGATCGGGTTCCGGTATTTTATGGAAGTGGTTGAGGAGTGATGGAAAAAATGGTTGGTTAGTCGATTGTTTAAAACTTGGAGATTTCTAAAATCTCCAAGTTTTTTAGCCTTTCCGTTCGGGGTGCAACTACATTTCAGCCTCTGTTTTGTGTTATTCCCCGATCGGCCCGATCTCCACACCTTCGGAGTAAGCCACTTTAATACCATTGTTATGAAATGCCGTTTTGATGGCGCGGTGCGTCTCGAACAATGCTTCCCAATAATTGTCGGGTTTGATAAACGGGCGCACTGCCAAAACAACATTGTGGCTGTCGAAACTTTCAATGCCGACCATCGGCGCAGGGTCTTCCAGCACATATGGAACGTTGTGCAAAGTAGATAATATCACCTCTTTTACCTTCGGAAAACTCTCCTCATACGGCATGGTCACGTTCAGTTCCAAACGGACTTTCCCTTTGGTGGAAAAATTGATGATCGTATCTTCTATTATTTTACCGTTTGGAATAATCAGCGTTTTAAAGCCAGGAGTGGAAAGGGTGGTATTGAAAATGCTGATGTCTTCTACTTTCCCGAATTTGCCGTTTATCTCCACCATGTCGCCCAATTTATAAGGCCGGAAAACCATGACCAAAATGCCTGCGGCAAAATTCCCCAAACTGCCCTGCAGTGCCAAGCCGACGGCAAAACTCGCAGCGGCAAGGATACCGACGATGGAAGATGTTTCAAATCCTAAAAAACTTGCCGCAAACAATACAACAAAAACTTTCAGGGCAATATTGATAAATGAAACCACAAAGGGCCTCACTTCTTTGCTGAAGTTCGCTTTGTCAAGGGAGAGTTCGACGATGGCGATGATCTTTTTTATCAGCCAAAAGCCGATATAAAAGGAAGCCGCCGCCATTATTATTTTGGGGGCATAAGAGACACAGAAGTCAATGGCCTGATTAAGGTAAATGTTAAGTTTGTCCTCGTTCATAATGTTTCGATTTGTGTATTAGAAGATGGTTGAGAGGGCTTGAGAGGGGTTTATCAATCAAGCCTCCCCCTCTCAACCTTTTAAAACATAACCCCCAAACGGAGTACGATATGGGTGATCTGTGTTTTGGTATCAACGTTGGGCTTGTAGTTTTTGCTCACGTCGGTAAACAACTGCTGGAAAGAGATACCGCCCACGAGCGCCGTGCTTTCACTGAGGCCGTATTCAAACCCGCCGCCTGCTCCCCACGACAGTGAAATGCCGATCACTTCGTTTTTGATGTCTATCTTATCTTCGTTTACATTGGTGTAGGAAATCGCTCCCCTTGCCTGCGAATTGAAGCCCAAAGTGAAAACGGGAATCTCTGCATAGTACCGGAAATAGCCGAATTCCTTTGTCCTGAATTTCAGCCCGAAGGGTATTTCCACATACTGCAAGTTGTACTTTAGCTCTGTGCCGCCCGGAAAAGGAGCAGTCACATTGGCCGGCAGTTCTGACTTCTGCCACGTATCGCTGAACGACTCGTACCTCAAGGTCCCCCCGCTGTTGAACGAAAAACCGAGGCCTCCTATAAAAGCATAATTCTCGCGGAAATAATACTCGCCCATCATGCCCAGTTTCAGTCCCAAATTAGCTCCGTTGCCATTGATGGTATTGTCGTCGGTGGACATAAAGGAGACCATTGGACTAATTTGGAAACCAAGCCGGAGGTCTCCGTATTGCGCAAAAATGCCTATTTGAAATGCCAGAAAAAATGCAATGACAGCAACAATTTTTTTCATCTATTTTTGTTTTTGGTTAATAAATGACTGTTGGCTAAAGGCTTTTTGCATTTGGCCAACAGCCAACAGCGAATGGCTAATAGCTCACAACATGAACGCAAAAAATTACTGGTTTCTTTTTATCGGAATCTTAATGTTTTTTCAAGCCTGCCAGAACGGCAAAGGTAAAGATATTCCCGACGTTTCAAATATTGAGGTGAAGGTTGACCTGAAACGTTTCGAGCAGGACTTGTTCGCATTGGACACCTCCAATATAGAGCAGGGCTTGTCGCGTTTAGAAGCCGGTTACGGTGAGTTTGCCGAACTTTATTTTGCTAGGATATTGGGGTCGAAAGACCCGCGCATCGCACCGGAGGGGCATGCGGAGTATGTGCGCGGCTTCATCACCCACCCCAACGTGCGGAAGCTGTACGACACCACGCAGGTTGTTTTTCCTGAAATGACTGCGCTGGAAAAAGATTTCAAGCAAGCGTTCCAATTTTATAAATATTACTTCCCCTTGCAGCCGCTTTCGGGCGAGGTCGTCACTTATATTTCAGAATATACCATCGGCGGGTTTTTGTACGGCGACAACTCGATAGGTGTCGGCCTCGATTTTTACCTCGGCGAGGGCTACCCCTACCAGCTTTACAATCCTGCCAACCCGAATTTTTCCAGCTACCTTACCCGCACCTTTAACAAAGACCACCTCGTGATGAAATCCATAAAACTGCTGGTGCAAGACCTCAACGGCAGTCCCAAAGGCAATAAATTGATGGACTACATGATCCACAACGGCAAGGAACTTTACCTCCTCGACCACTTGCTCCCCTATGCCGCCGACAGCGTGAAACTCGAATTTTCCCAAAAACAAGTGGACTGGTGCGAAGAAAACGAGGCCAATATCTGGGCTTATTTCATTTCGGAAGACCTGATCTATTCGCCCGAAAGAAACAAGTTCCGCAAGTACATTGATTACAGCCCCAACTCCCCCGGCATGCCCGATGGCGCCCCCGGGCGAACCGCCAATTGGCTCGGCTGGCAGATTGTAAAGGCATACATGCGCCGCAAGCCTGAAACTACTTTGGAGGAACTGATCGAAATCAAGGATGCACAGGTGATTATGGACGGCTCGAAGTATAAGCCGGGGAGGTGAAAAAGAAAAGAGAAAGATGGCATCAAACCACTCTTTCCCTTTACGGATATAAACTTAAAAACTGAAGATAGTTCAGAAAGCCATCAAGCCCTGTGCCATGCTTTTCAAGGTCATGACAGCCAGCTTTTTATAAAATTTATTATTTGAAAATTGGCAATTGCCTTGTTCAAAGGCGAACACTTTTTGTGCGGCGGCGGACAGCAAAGAGGTGATGCTCTGAATTCACTTTACTTTGGGGCATCGCCTCAAATGAAAAAGCCCCTTTCCGAACAAACGGAAAGGGGCTTTTTTTCAAAAATATATATTTGAAACAACTACCTTTTGCTGATGCGCTGGGTAGTGATTATTTTATTGGAATGGTTGATGACCTGCACGAGGTACATGCCGTTTGGCAGGTCGCTCACATCGTAATGTGCATTTTTCTGTACGTTCTGGAAAGATTTCAGCTTGCGGCCTACCAAATTGAAAATGGTGATCGTTTTCACGTTCTCATCATTGTTGACGCTGATAAAATTGGTGGCAGGGTTTGGATAGATAGAGATGCTCGGTTGTTCAAACAGCACCCCCTGCGAACTGGAAGAACCTTCCACGCCACTGGGGCTGTCCTGCGAGAAAGCAGCAAACATGGTGAAGGAAAAAAGGATAGCAAGTAAGATTTTTTTCATAAAACAAGACTTTTTAGCTGTTAAAAACCGAAGCGTAAAGTAAGGGCAATAATTCGGATTATCAAGTCGTTCATCCCAACTTTTGTGAATTCTTAACAAAAATTGTGCAATAATGCCAAAAGGGGCAATTCATATATACTGAACCATAATAGGTTTTGTGCATCGAGCGCAGGTTCTCCCCTTCTGGGGCTGGGGGCTGGCGAGGGCAAATGCACGACTTGTCCCGACCCCTCGGGAAAACCTATTATGGTTCAGTATAAAACTCAGATCACAAGTGTTCCTGCATTTTCGATCACCTGTTCATAATATGCCTCGTACTGCGGCAGGACGTGCTTGATGTCAAAGCGCTCCGCTTGTTTGAGTGCATTCCGCCTGAATTTTTTCAACACCTCCTCATCTTCCAATATTGAAATGGCATGTTTTGCCATGCCCTCAACGTCCCCGATTTTACTGATAAAACCTGTCTCGCCATGGATGTTGACCTCGGGCAGACCTCCGGCGTCGGATGAAATAACGGGCACTTCGCAGGCCATTGCTTCGAGGGCTGCGAGGCCAAAACTTTCATTTCCCGAAGGGATGACAAATAGGTCGGAGATGGCCAAGAGTTCTTCCACCGCATCCTGTTTCCCCAAAAAACGGACTTCGTGGCAGAGGCCGATCTCCCGGCAAAGGTCTTCGGCGTGGCGGCGTTCCGGACCGTCGCCGATCAGCAACAGCTTGGAAGGGATTTTTTCGTAAACCTTTTTGAACACCTCGATCACATCTTCCACGCGCTTTACTTTCCTGAAATTGGAAACATGGACCAATATCCGTTCTCCGTTCGGGGCAATGGCTTTTTTGAAATGGTCTTTGTTCAATTTGCGGAAGCGGTCGAAATCAATGAAGTTGTAAATCACTTCAATATTGTCTTCGACCTGAAACTGGTCGAGCGTTTTTTGTTTCAAAAAATTGGACACTGCCGTCACGCCGTCTGATTTGCTGATTGCAAATTCCACCACCGGTTTGAAGGCCGGGTTTTTTCCGACGAGGGTAATGTCGGTGCCGTGCAGGGTAGTGACGACGGGAATATAGCGACCTGTGCGCAGCAATATTTTTTTGGCCATATAGGCCACCGTCGCATGGGGGATGGCATAGTGGACGTGCAATATATCGAGGTTTTTAAAATTGACCACTTCCACTAATTTGCTCGCCAATGCGGTGTCATATGGCGGGTATTCAAAAAGCGGGTAATCTTCGCCCGATACTTCGTGGTAAAATATATTGGCGTGGAAATGTGCTAACCTTGCCGGACGCCGATAGGTGATAAAATGTACTTCATGCCCTTTGTTGGCAAGGCCGATCCCCAATTCTGTTGCCACTACTCCGCTCCCTCCGAACGTGGGGTAACATACGATTCCGATTTTCATGTATAGCTAGTGTTTTTTTATTTTGAGGAAACGGATAAGAAAGGAAATGGTTGAACAGGAGGGGTATTAATGGTATTATTGGTATTAAAGGTATTAAAGGTATTATTGGTATTATTGGTATTAATACCCAATACCAATAATACCTTTAATACCTTTAATACTTTTAATACCGATATTAAAGCTGCGCTTTAATTTGGCCATCCATCATCGGTGACAAGGGCATATTTTTTTCCCAATAAAATTCCATGTCCGACAATATATTGTCGAGCAAGCGGATGGCCTCCAATATATAAGGGCCTTTATTTAGCATGACGCAATCGGCCCTTTGTGCCATTGTTGCATCGGTAATTTCGGAGCGGGAAGGGATGCCTTTTTTGGCCAGGTTTTCAAGTACTTGCGTGGCCCATATATCGGTCACATGGGCAGCTTCGCAAAGCGAAAGTATTTCTTCTTGAATCCTGCCTATATTGTCCCATCCCGTTTCTACGGCGAGGTCGCCGCGGGCAATCATGACCCCGACCGGGGAGGTCTGCATGGCTTCCAATAATATTTCGGTTAAATGGTTGTAGCCGTCTTGGGTCTCTATTTTCAATATAATTCCGAGCTTGTCTTTTGCACCTATTTTTTCCAGTTCCTCCAATAGTTCGCGCACGTCTTCGGGGCGGTTTACAAAAGAAAAATTGACCACGTCGGCATGGGCCGCAATAAAAGGCAGGTCCTTTTTGTCTTTCTCCGTCAGCCCGCTGATAGTAAGTTGGCTGTCGGGAAAATTAATGCCTTTTTCGGCGCGCAATTTTGCGGTGCCTTTTGGAATATGAGTCACCTCGACCAAAATACTTTCCCCGTCTGTTTTTTTAATAATGCCTTCTATTTTCCCGTCGTCAAACAATATTCGTTCGCCCGGTTTTACTTGGTCGAATATAATTGGCTCCGTGCAAGAAATATGTGCTTTCGCAAGCACTTCCCCTTCCGTGCCGTAAACAGCCGCTTCGCCCAACAGCGGTTCTTTGTCGAGGCGCAAAAGGTCGCCGGGCTTTAATAAAATAGGCATTTGGACGGGGGCTATCCCGCCAATTTCAACGGGCGTTCCGTCCATTTCTTTATTGGTAAAAAGGGGCATGCCTTCATAAATAAAAGTTGTTTTTTTGCACTGCGCAACAAAGCCGCCTTCTTGTTTTTCCAATAAATTAAAAGAACGTTTTTTCCCGCTCGCATCGCGGAAAAAAAGCGTCTCGTCCCCCTCCAGTATATTGATTGATTTTTGTGAAATGGGCACATGTAAAAAGCCTGGCTTAAGGGCAGTGCCGAGCCATATGTCGAGCGGTTTTTTTATTTTACCGGAAATATTTTTGGGAGGTTTTATTTTCATGACCCGCGGGCCTTCGGCGATCGGCCCGGTCCTTATTTTCGGGCCGGCCAAGTCCATGGCGACTTTGCATTTTTTGCCTAGTTCCATTGCAGCCCGGCGCACGTTGGCATTTATTTTTTCCCAAGTATCGGGGTTGTCGTGGGCGCAGTTGATGCGGGCGCAGTTCATGCCCGCTTTTAGCATTTCGCTGACCATTTCATAATCATCGGCGGCAGCGGTGGGCATGGTCACCATGATGCGGGTGCGGCGGCTTTTGGTACGGTAGCCCAATAGTTTTTTAGCATTTGATTTTAATGCTTTTTCTCCTTTTTTAAACGAGAGTTCATTGTCCGGCATTTGCAGGGGGGCCTTGTCCAATATGGCCTGCAATATACTGCGGTTGGTCTGCAGGCTGGCCATTACGTGCGACTGGGACTGGGCAAGCCGGGACAGCCCCATATAGCCCAGTTTTTTTTGCAAGCTGCGCAAATCACGGGAGCGGAGGGCACGGTAATGAAGGAG
>DROJ01000278.1 GCA_011321935.1 Bacteroidota bacterium
GCGAGAAGCTATTTTCAACGGCGCCTCGTATCCTTTTCCCATAAAATCGGAAAGGATAAAACATATACACCTTTTTTTTACCACATTATTTAAATAGCGGATGGCCTCGCCGATATCCGTTCCTTTATCTTCCGGGTGAAAATCAATTAATTCGCGGATTATTCTCAATATATGTTGACGACCTTTTTTGGGCGGGATAAATTTTTCTATTTTGTCAGAAAAAAATACGACCCCGACTTTGTCATTATTATTGATGGCAGAAAAAGAAAGTACGGCGCTTATTTCCGTAATAATATTTTTTTTAAATTGGTTGGTCGTTCCAAAGTAAACGCTTTGACTTACATCAATCAACAGCATAACGGTGAGTTCTCTTTCTTCCTCGAATATCTTGATATAGGGATCGCCCGTTCGGGCCGTCACGTTCCAGTCAATATTGCGCACATCGTCGCCGTACTGATAGGCGCGTACTTCGCTAAACGACATGCCGCGGCCTTTAAAAGCACTGTGGTACTCGCCCGAGAAAATATGTTTGCTCAGCCCCCTGGTCTTGATCTCAATTTTTCGTACTTTTTTTAGCAGCTCTTTTGTTTCCATAAAATATAAAAATAAATGTAACCCGGATTGGGCGCAAACCAAATTTTCGCAAACCAACAGAGAATATAATTATTTAGATTTTGAAGTTTCCGACATATATTTACCACTTATGCACATTAGGTTACACATAGAAAACATAGTACTATGTGCTTTGAAAAAATGCTCAAACGGGGCAGATACTTTCGCTGCATAGCGATGATTTGGTTTGCGCCCCCGGATTATTGTCAGGGGCCGGAAGCTACCCGTGCGCTATCGCAATTTTTTAACAATAAAAAAGCTCTGTCAAAAAAAAATAAATCTTTCCGGTCTTCCGCCGGTTACGCCCAAAATTCGCAAGTTTGCACAAAAGAACAACAAAAAGATGAACAGTAAAAAAGAACAGATACTGCGGCCACATGCGGAGGAGGTCTATGCCAAAGAACTGGCGGCCCTGGCCAAAGCCGACAAACACCCCCGCCCGGTCAATTGGAAATTATCGCCGTGGGCCGTTGTGACCTACTTGCTGGGCGGCCAACTGGACGACGGGACGGAAATTGAGCCAAAATATTTCGGCCAAAGAAGGTTGATGGAAATTGCTGTGGCTACCCTCGCCACCGACAGGGCGCTGTTGCTCGTTGGCATACCCGGCACTGCCAAAACATGGGTCTCCGAACATTTGGCGGCAGCCATCTGCGGCGACTCAACCCTCCTGGTACAGGGCACCGCCGGCCTCAATGAAGAAGCCATCCGGTATGGGTGGAACTACGCCCGGCTGCTCTCCGAAGGCCCCTCCCGGGAAGCCATTGTGCCCAGCCCCGTTATGACGGGTATGCGCGAAGGTAAAATTGCACGGGTGGAAGAACTGACCCGCATTCCTTCCGATGTGCAGGACAGCCTCCTCACCGTGTTGTCGGAAAAAATACTCCCCGTGCCCGAACTCAACATGGAAGTGCAGGCCCGAAAAGGGTTCAACCTCATCGCAACGGCCAACGACCGCGACAAGGGCATCAACGACCTGTCGAGTGCCCTGCGCCGCCGATTTAATACCGTCGTCATGCCGCTGCCCGCCTCGCTGGAAGAGGAAGTTAATATTGTGAAAACAAGAGTGGAGAAAATTGGGCAGGCCCTCGAATTGCCCCCGCGGGCGGCCCCCCTCAAAGAAATAAAACGACTGGTGACTATTTTTCGCGAACTGCGCAGTGGCAAAACCGAAGATGGCCGCACCAAACTCAAAAGCCCCGGCGCTACCCTCAGCACTGCCGAAGCTATTTCCGTCATTCAAAGCGGGCAGGCCCTCGCTGTCCATTTCGGCAACGGCACTTTGAGTGCCCGCGACCTCGCTGCCGGCATCACCGGCGCTATCGTCAAAGACCCCGTTCAGGACAAAAATATCTGGCTGGAATACCTCGAAACGGTAGTGAAAGAACGCAAGGGGTGGGACGATATTTACCGCAGTTGTAAAAAACTGGTTTGAAAACTCCTCTGCGAAATGCTGCGGCAAAATTCCCCGACAGGTATCTCCATCCCCTTGTTTTTCTGAAACCCCCTTTTTTCTCTTCGCTTGCATTTTTCAAAAACTGATGGTTTTATTCTTTTCTTTTTGCTTTTATGTTGGAAGGAAACACCGCTTTTGGCGGCAATTGGCACTGGCGTACGACTGTCAGGGGCAGCATTTATTTGTCTATTATTATTTTTTTATAATAGACCCGACCGTTGCAAGTGATCTCTATAATATTTAATCCATCTTGAAATCCTTCGAGTTCAATATGATAAATTGGGTGTGCTTTTACATCTTTAAATTCACTCAGTAATCTTCCATCTGCACCGAATACCCTGATTTTCTCAAAAGTATTCC
>DROJ01000279.1 GCA_011321935.1 Bacteroidota bacterium
GAGTACCTCCACTATACTGCTCTCAAACTCTCAAACTCTCATTCTCTCAAACTCTCAAACTCTCATTCTCTCAAACTCTCATTCTCTCATTCTCTCAAACTCCACGTCTTATAACCACACATTTTAGGGGAAATTAGCTATAGATTTGGTGGGTCGGCAATGGTCGGCCCGCCAATGTTTTTTTGGGGGGGGCGAGAGAATGAGAGAATGAGAGTTTGAGAGCAGTATAGTGGAGGGACTCTTTGGCCTCTCGAACGAGTACCAAAAAGTTCCTCCACTATACTGCTCTCAAACTCTCATTCTCTCATTCTCTCATTCTCTCATTTCCTCCTAAAAAGCAGAAGGCCGGAGGTCGTTACCTCCAGCCTCTGCAGTTCCAAAAAAATTGGGAACGTGGACATTTGGGCTTTAGACGGGAGAACGATGTTGGGGTCACGCCTTGGCTTTGGAAAATTTCAATTTATTTTTGCTTTGATCGGTGAATTTTTATTTGGGCGGCACGGGAGGATGAATGTAGTGACATGGATAAAAGAAGGGCTGTGAAATTAGATTTGGCAGATGTGGATAATCTGGTATTATGTTTTGGAGAAGGTGTTTTTAATTCTTTGAAACAGAAGAAAAAGAGGGTGGGCTGTTAGTTCCCAAATGGTTTTTGAAGCCTTTGGTTCGCTCCTGAATTTACCTTGAAAGATGAAAATGATACAAAGTCTCACAGTGCCCAAAATTTAGAGCTGTCCTGCGGGGCAGCACAAAAAAAGGGAGGCACAACGCCAAGCGCTGTGCCTCCCCTTTATCGGTCACTTGCCAATCATCAATAAACCACCAATTTTACAGTTCCTTCCACCCCTTCTCCGTTTTTTATTTTTACGAAGTAAAGCCCTTTTGAAAAACCGAGCGGCAATTGCAAATTGTTTTTGCCTGCGGCAAAATGCCGGCGCTGTGTTTTGAGCAGCGAGCCGTTGAGGTCGTAAAATTGCAGTTGGAGTGTTTCTGCTTTTTTCGTTTCAATGGCTACTTGCAGCGGCTGGTTTTGCGGAAGCGGGTTGGGGGCAATGGAAACTTTGATGCCTGCATTTCCGAGGTCAATGGTGGAGTTGGGGTCACTGATGGTTACCTCGGTGCTTTGCACTTTGCCGGAGGCGAGCTTGCAGCCTTCGACGACTACCTGCATGGGTGTGCCCTCCTCGTTGAGTTCCAATGTTGTGCTTGCCCCTTCTTGCCCTAAGGCATTGAATACCAGTGTGAAGAGTGTTTCGTTGGGATTATAGCTCACTCCTATGTTATTGCCTATTATCCAAACCAAGTCTAAAACACCTTCTCCGTTGGAGATACGTCCATTCATATTGATGAGTTGCCCATCTTCAATTTCCGCCAATTCAAGAACATCCTTGTTCCATTTAATACCATATTGGAAGCCCCGCAGGTTTTCAAAATTATTGGACTTCACATTAATTCTGACGGTATTCCCTTGCGTGGTTTCTTCTTCAAAAACGAATTCCGTCTCAAGCGGAATGGTTTCTACCATGTCCTCAGAAATGACGTTGCCCGGTTGAATGGCAATGAAATCTTGATTGTCGAGGCTGATTTCAAGAAATGGGTATTCATACACTGAAAAAACATTGGAAAAAGGAAGGTTTGGGTTGCTGTCACCAGTTACGAATTTCCATTTTGTAAATTCAGGGTTTGTTTCTACTCCTAAAATGAGCTTACTGATAAACACTAGATCGAAGGTAGTGACGTTGCTTGAACCATTTATATCAGCAGCGATTATTTGGTAAATATTTTCAAAAGGAGTCGTAAATGTAATGTGGTCTCTAATTTTCAAAATATCCAAAACAGTAACCCCATCCTTCGGCCTTTCATTTTCCTTTTTGGCACTCAAATTATATTGGCCCTCGCCAATCGTCTCAAAATTAAAATACCCATAGCTGTCGGTAAACCTCGGGCAAAGGTTGGTCATGTTCAGTTCCACGTTTTCCAATGGCTCGTTGTCCCACCAGGTAGTCACGTAGCCCGACACGTTCAGGTCGCCGGACTGCCCTGCCATTTCAACAAAATCGCTGCCGATGGTATGCGAGTAGGTGTTTGTGTAAACCGGTTCGTTGAAATCAAAAAAGATAGCGGCTTGGTTGCTGATGACTGTTCCGTTGGGGTTGGCCTGCCTTTGTGAAACGATGAAATTGACAAAGCCATGTGAGGCCGGCTCGTTGGTGTTGCTGTCGGGCAGCATGGCGTTGGGGAAGGAGAACTTCACCACGCCGTTGCCCAAGAGTTCAAAATCATAGGGGTGGCTGGACGAGCCGGTTCTCACAGTGGCGGGATCGAGAAAAGCAGAGAGCGTATCTATGACGACGATGTTAAAAGCGGTATCCGTTCCGGTGTTTTGAAAACGGATGTGGTATTCGATGTCCTGGTCGGCACGGATGTAATGGGCGGCGCAAAAGCCTTTGGGGTAGCCTGTCTTGTCGTTGGGGTCGAAGGAGCCGACATTTTCTTGGCAGTCCTCGTCTTCGGTAGTGCCCTGCGACGGCTGCGGGAACTGGGTGACGAAGCCGAGGCTGAAACTGCCGCTGCTGTTGGTGCCGCAGCCTTCTATCGCCTCGGCGGCAAAAGTGGAGAAAGGGTTGTTGGGGGTTTCGGGTATTTCCACCCGCCAGGTAGAGCCATTGGCTGCTACCGCAATTTGGGCAGTCTCTTGGCTCGACAACAGGATGGGGTCGCTGGTGAGCAGGATCATGTCGTCCTCGATGACAATGAACTCCAGTGGCTCGGCCATGTCGTCGCCCAAGTTGATGATCTCAAAACGGACGGAGTCGCCGTCGCAGGTGCCGTTCACTTCGAGGTCGGAGCCGTCCCACAGCGCATTGCTTGGGATACAGGAATCGTTAGGGAAAATGCTGGCCACAGAGCAGTGTGTTTGCCCCAGCACCGCGTCGCAACTGACCTCGACTTCAATGCTGATAGTGCCGCAACTGCCTACTTCCACATCGCCGATGGGGAAGGTGTAGGTGTTGCCGTCCACATTGCTCCAGGGGACGGAGCTGCCCTGCACTTCCAGAAAGGGGTCGAACTCGACCTCCACGAAAGCACCCTCGGCAGTGACCGTCCCTTCATTGCAGTAATGCACGTAATAATTGGTATGAAAACAACGGCGCAGCAGCGGGGCGGATAAATCTACCGTCATTGCCGGGCAGTCATAAACAGCCTGCACGGGGAAGTCTGCCGTTTCGTTGCCGTTGATGCCGAGGCTTACAGTTTGGCTTTGCTGGCAGGCCGACCACAGGCCGTTGCCGGGCAGTACGAGGGAGACATCGTAAGTGCCGGGCAGCAGGTAAATGTTGTAGTTGCCGTCGTTGTCGGAGGAGGCGTAATAGTCGGCGTTTACGCCTTCTATATGCAGCTTCCAATCTTCCAGCCCTTGCTCGCCGAGGTCAAAAAGGCAGTCGTCGTTGAGGTCGTTGAAGATATTGCCGCTGATGGTGCCGACATCGGCGCAGTCTGGGATTTGCACCAGCCCGACCTCAATATTGCCCAGTTCGATCACCTCTATCATGGTAGGGTTGCTGTTCAATGTGACCGGGGCGACGTTCCCGTTTAAGGACTGGAAAGTGATTGAAAAAATGGGCGTGCAGGGAGGGAGGGTAATCCCTTCGAGCGGTAAGTCAACCCAAGAAAAAGTAAGGTCGCCGGTAGCATTGGAAATGGGGCCGAAATTGCTTTGTGCCAAACCGGGCAAGTTCAGGTTTCCGACGGATTGAAACTCCATTTCGTTGGGGGCCCAGCTCAAAGTGAACTGCGCGGAGATGATGTCGGTAAAATTGACCACCATCACATCGGCGGTCACTTCGCTGCCGTTGGTGCTGGTGGCGACCGAAAGCTGTACTTGGGCTTTTGGGGAAATGGAAAAAAAGCAGATCAGGGAGAGGGCGGTCATTGCTTTTTGTAATGCGGCTTTAAGTATGGATATTCTCATCATGGGAACAGGTTTTTTAAAATAAATGATTTGATGGTACAAAAGTGCGGTCAAATAGCTGGAAGGACAAGGACATTTAAGGGCATTTGTAAAACGTTATTTTTTTAAATAAAATAAAAAATGCAGTAAAAAAGGGCATTTTAGGATATTTTTGTCTATCAAAATATTTTTTATGCAAAAATCAAAACTGTATTTTTTGCTCAAAACCTTCGACAAAAAGGAAATCCGGGACTTCCGAAAGTTCATCGCCTCCCCTTTTTTCAACCAACGGCAGGACGTGTGCGGGCTTTTTGAAATACTGCTCCCCTGTTTAAAGGAGCCTGGTGAGGTGCCGGGCAAAGAGGTTCTTTTTCAAAAACTGTACGGCGCAGCAGTGCCTTTCGACGACCACAAGGTACGCATGGCGATGAGTTTTTTGTTGAAACTGGCCGAGCGGTTTTTGGTGCAGCAAAATTTTTTTGCGGATGATGTGGCCGTAAAAACGCGGTTGGCCGAGGTTTACCGCTCCCGCAATTTGCCGAAGCATTTTGAAAGGACATTGCGCGGAGCGCAGCAGGCACATAAAAAATACCCTTTTCGGAACGCCGCTTTTTTTGGCCACCAATACCGGCTCGAACTGGAAGAATACCGCTTCAATGCGGGGCGGAAAAGGCTGGCCGAGCACAACCTGCAAGCGGTCACCGACAACCTCGACCTCACTTTTTTTGCCCAAAAACTGAGGCAGTCCTGCCTGCTGCTGTCGCATCAAGCTGTTTACAAAACGGATTATGATTTTGGGATGCTCGACGAGGTGCTGCGGCATGTGGAGGGGAAAGGGCTGCTCGCCCACCCAGCCATCGGGCTGTACTATTATTGCTACCGGGCGCTCGTGCAGCCCGAAGAACTGGCCTATTTTCAGGAACTGAAAAAGCGCTTGGTGTCGGAGGGGCATTTGTTTCCCAAAAACGAGATTGCCGACCTCTATTTGCTGGCCATCAATTTTTGCATCAAAAGGTACAACGAGGACGACCGCTCTTATCTGGAGGATGAGTTCGACCTCTTCAAAGTGGGGCTGGAACGGGGCTATTTTTTGAACAACGGCCTGCTGTCGCGCTTTACTTACCGCAATGTGGTGACTACCTGTTTGGCGCTAAAAGCCTTCGACTGGCTGGAGCAGTTCCTTCTTGAATACAAAAGCAAATTGGAAAAACCTTTCCGGGAGAGCGCCTATAATTTCAACCTCGCACGGCTGGAATTTGAACGGAAAGAATATGGCTCGGCATTGCAACTGCTGCAAAAATCGGAGTTCAAAGACCTGCTCCTCAACCTCTCCGCAAAGGCCATCATCCTCAAAATTTTTTATGAAACGGGCGAGTACGGTGCCCTCGATTCTCACCTCGACGCCATGCAGCGTTTTATCCGCCGCAAAAAAATCATCGGCTACCACCGGGAAAATTACCTGAAAACCATCTTGTTTGTCCGCAAGCTGATGGAGGTTTATGAAAAGAAGGAATTGGCCGGTTTGAAAGAGGAAATCAAGGGGGCAAAATCGGTGGCGGAGAAGGGGTGGCTGCTGGAGCAGTGCGGGTAGTTTGGTTTATATTCCATGAAAAAATCCCTGTCCGGTATTTTTTCCCGAACAGGGGTTTTTCTTTTTCGTGAATTGTTCACTTCATGTCTTCCTTCACCACCTCTACCAAAATGGGCGAGACCTTCAGTTTTTTGGCAATCCTTTCCACATCAGCGCCCCGTTTTTTCAGCAGGGCCATGATCTCTTTTTTCTTTTTGTATTCTTTTAAAATGGCAGCAACAAAATCGGGCTCCACTTCCAATACTTCGGCGGTCATGTTGATGCCGAAGCCTTTGGCGGCCATGTTGATGATGCCGACGATGGCTTTTTTTGTTTCGCCTTTTTCCAGACCCTTTTCCAAGCCTTTTTCCAAGCCTTGCTCCAAGCCTTGCTCCAAGCCTTGCTTAGTTCCCATCTGGAACATTTCGTCTTCTTCGATCTGCCGTACGATGTCTTCGTTGATGATCATTTCTTTGAATTGTTTTTGAGTTTCTTCCCGCAAGTTACGCAACATGGACATGATTTTTCCCAAAGGGACTCCGATGGAGCAACTGGTTGATGAATTTATAAAACTCTTTGGAGTTGCCCCTTAGCTTGTGCAGCCGTTCCAGGATCAGGCGGATGATTTCAGAAGGTTTTTTGTTTTCCGGGTTGGCCAAAACGGCCAAAATGACCTCTTCGGGCACATCGGAATAGATGAACTCCCGGAAGCTTATTTCTTCGGTACAATAAACGGGGTAACGGAAAACAAGGTCGCAGAACTTGACCTCCCCTTTGATGTTTCGCGGCCTTCCGCGCAGCAGGTATATCATGCGGAGGTCAATAGGAAGGCCATATTTGAGGTGTTCTATGGCGGCATATTGCAGCATTTTGGCATCGGTCTTTTTTTCGTCCTTGGCCTCGAATTCGATCTGAACTATGCAGCCGTCGGGATACTCCTCGTTATAGATGATTTTAACGAAATCAGCTTCCACTTCTTTGGTTGTCTGAACTTTGGCCTGCGGAAGGTTTTCCATCCGGTTGACCTTGATTTTCAATACCTTGTTGAGAAGGGCAGGAATAAACCTTTGCAGGTTTTCTTTGAATATCTTGTCGTACTTGTTCCCCTCTTTGTCGTTTGCTTTTCTTTGTTGCGCTTGGCGTTTTTTAGGCATGGCGGGTTTAAGTTTTGCTCATAAATATAGGGCAAGGTAATGATAATGATGGAGAAGGGACAGCTTCTCTGCTTTTTTTTTGAAATGTATTTTTAATTTAGCTTCGCAAAACACCAAATCTGGAAACATGAAAAAGCAAGTTCCTTTCCTCCTCCTTTTTGGCTTCTTCCTTTTGCCTGCCTGCCGCAAGCAGGGACAACTTACCGAAACCCCTTTCCAGCATTTCCGGGACGAAGGCCAGGCAGTGGAACTGGTGCTGGCGACCGACATGGGCAGGCTGCTCGCCGAACAAGAAAAACCAACTTATCAACCAATAGAACTCATCCTCAAAAAAAACAACTGCCTCGATGAACATTTCAGCCTCGAAGCCAAGCCGCGCGGCGTGTTCCGCCGGGCAAACTGCGCGTTCCCGCCCCTGAAACTCCGCTTCCCCGATGAGGTGCTCGCAGCAGGCGGCTTTCTCGATTACCCGACTTTGAAACTGGTGACCCACTGCCGGGCAGACCCCGGCTTCAACCAATTGATTTTAAAAGAATATTTGGTTTTTAAACTTTATAATCAGTTGACTGATAACAGTTTTCGCACCCAATTGGCCAAAATTACCTATTGCGACAGCGAAAAAAAATATAAAAATATAGAACGTTTTGGCTTCCTCATCGAGCATCCGAGGGAGCTTGCCGACCGCATGAACGGGCGCATCCTCGGCGAAGAATACGGCGCACCAAAAAAGATCAACCTGCCTGCCTATAAAATTTTCACCCTCTTCCAGTACATGGTCGGCAACACCGATTGGGGGCTCGGCAACCGCCACAACGTGAAGCTCGTCCTGCCCAAAAAAGACGGCCTGAAGCTGCCCGTTCCCGTGCCCTACGATTTTGATTTTTGCGGCCTCGTTGATGCCCCCTATGCCGTGCCCCACCACAGCCACCCGATTTCAGATGTGAAAGAACGGTACTTTCAATGGCGGGGCGGGGATGCCGATTTTACCGACGTATTTGATTTGTTTAAAAATAAAAAAGAGGAGTTGTTGGGCATTGTAAACGGTTGCGAATATCTGGACGGTGGAGTGAGGGCGGAAATGCTGGGGTACCTGGGTTCTTTTTTTGAGGTGCTGGAGCGGCCGGAGGAGATTATCCAGGCATCAAAACTGGGCGGGAAAAAACCAGAATGAGCGGCGGGGCTTGGCAGGAACAGCCTTTTCTTCTCCCTTCTAATTGCCGCCAGTGAATATTTCAAGTTTGTCAAAATAGGCTTCACCCTGTGTTTCTTCTAGCAAAACCATATAGATGTCAACATTGTCGGTGTTGTCCGGTATATTGGCGTCGGTGCTAAGTTCGACCGTGATCCACTCACCCTTTGTACTTTCTGGAATAGAGGCCTTGTCTTCGAGGTTATAGCCCAAGTCGTCGTTTGAGTACATCCATATTTCTACCCCCTTTCCCTCTTGGGTAAAGGTTTTGACCCTCAGCTTGACTTTCAAGGGTTTGCCCGGCACGAGGTCATAAAACTGGAAGTACCAATACCCGGGGTCATGGTTGTCCAAGCTATGGCTCAAAATCCTGAGGGAATGTGTTCCGTCAAAGGAGTACAAAGAAGACATCGTGAAATTATAGTCTGTACCGGGGCTTGCGTAATGGCCGAGGTCTATCTCTGTGTTTTTTTCGAAAGACAATCCCCGCAAGAGGCCTGCGGGCACTTGGTAAGTTTCTTCTTTTTTGCAGGCTGCAAAAGCGAGCAAAAGCAAGGTGGTCAAGTATGGCAGCAATTTTTTCATGATCAAAGCGGGTTGGAAGGTGTTGAAGTTTTAAAATGGACAAGTACGTCAAAATGCTTGGTCAGCAGCTTGCGGGCAGCAAACCAATTGGGCTGTTCGGGATCGAAGAGTGCGCCTACTTCAAAGAAGGGCTGGTAGGAATCAAAATATTGGTAAGCGGGGGAAGTTTCGGGCAGTTCATTAAAAAGGAGGTAATAGTCCTCTTGCCCAATACTGCCCAATAGGGCATTGGCCGTTGAGCAGCCTATGTCTTCGATGTAAAATGACAAGGGGCCCTCATAGGTCTGGAAATCAACGGCTCTGAACGTCCCTTGCGTAAAAGAAAAACCGATGCTTTTATATTTGTCGCCGTGCGCTAGGTAAAGCTCATGCCCTTGCGAGGCATTGTTCCCTTTTGTGATGTGACCGTTGTGCGCCCACAGTGCTACCTTGGCACCGGGGCCGACATAAGAGCTGATCCATTCCGAATTGCGGGCCATGTAATAGTCCCTTGTGTGCCCGCTGCTTTTGTCAAATACGTCTTCATATTGCAACAATATAACAAAAGCCTGGTGGATGAGATCGTATTCTTTTTGGGAAGACAAGGCCACGAGTTCGTTTTCATTTTGTTCATAAAGGCGCAGTGCCATCTCTAGGTTGGTCTTGTATTCAAGTTGTTGTTCAGGTGAAAAGAGGGGGTATGAATTGTAATTGGCCGATTCCACAAAATCTTTGACGAGCGTGTCTATTTCGGCTTTCAGGCCTTCGTCTGTTCTTCCCAAGTACTCGTTGATCCAATAATACTCCTCGCTGCTCACCTGCATATCCACACCGAAAAAATATATTTTCTCGCTATCTGGCCGGCTATCGTTGTATGTTTTCATCCACTCGACCAGGGCGGCGACCTCTTCAGTCCTGACGGGCCACGACTGCATCTTGGCGATGCTTTCTTCTGCCGACCCAATCCCGTGGAGTACGTATTGGTTCACATAGAGGGCGCCGCCCCAAGTGCCTTCAAAGCCCAAGGCTTTGTACCCGTGCTTTTTTACCATATACCGGAGCAGGCGGTCTTTCATGGAAAAAAATTCGGACGTGCCGTGGGTCGCTTCTCCCATACCGACAAAATAGGCCGAGGAGAGGATCCCGTCCAAGTCTGCAAGTTCGGCATCGTCGAGCGGGGTGGCAGCCCCTGTCAAAGGATGGGCATATTCTTTCAGTTTATCCCTGACGGGCGTGTTTTTTTCAAAAAGCTCCCCGCAATTGTCGGGGTAAACATGGCACTGTGCCGGAGGGAGGTCGCAGTTTTCTTTTTTACAAGAGGCCGACAAAAAGGACAGCAAAGGGAGCAGGAGGATCAGCTTGGTTATGGGCCGCTGGGCTTTCCCTAGTGGAGCAAGGAGGTTCATGACGTCTATGTTTTAGAATGATAATGTTCTGCCGCCGGCGGACGAAATGCCCGTCCAGTGCCGCTGGTGGCTGTTCACAAAGGTAAAAAAATGGGAACAAAAATTTGGTGGGTTTGCCCTGGTTTTAATCCCCCCCATTTGCACAGCAAAAAAACATTCCCTACCTTCCCCTCCTGCTTTTCCTAATCAAAACCGGGCTTCTATGAAAAACACAACTTATCTGCTGTTGCTATTGCTTTCCGTTTTTGTTTTCACCAATTGTGCCGCTGTAAAAAAGCAAAAAATGGCCGCTGCCAACGAGGAGACCATCCGTTTGTGGTTTGAAGAAGGCTGGAACCACAACCGGAACATCGAGCTTTTGGACAGGGTGTTCGACCCAGATTGGTCGGACGGCAACCCATTGCACCCCCACCATATGGAGGGCTACGAAGGGCTGAAGGAACTGGTGAAATTTTACCGCAAAGCCTTCCCCGATGCGCAGTTTACCATCACCCATATTTTTGCCAATGAAAAAAACGCGGCCATCCGTTACGAGGTCAAGGCCACCCACTTGGGCGATGCTTTTGGCATACCCGCCACGGGCAAAGAATTTACTTCCACCGGCCTTGTTTTATATGAAATGAGGGACGGCAAAATCTACCGCAGTTGGCAGGAACTCGACCTGATGGGCATCATCAACCAGTTGAAAGAATAACAGCCGCCCCTGTCTCCATGCCCTTCCGGCAGCGGGGGAATTCATTCCCCCTCCCTTCTTTCCCCCGCTACTCGACCAGAAGGGCATCATCAACCAGCTAAAAGAATACAGCCCCCCTGTCTCCGTGCCCTTCCGCCAGAGGGGGAATTTATTCCCCCTCCCCCCCCTCGACTCGAACCAGATGGGCATCATCAACCAGCCAAAAGAATAACAGCCCCCCTGCCTAGCTACCTCAGAAGTTGAATAATTACTTTTTGTTTTTGAAGAAATTCGTTCTCTTAACTATCTGATTATCAGCGGAGTTATCTTTTTTCCACTTCCCTAATTCAGCAAGAGAAATGTCTTCCAA
>DROJ01000280.1 GCA_011321935.1 Bacteroidota bacterium
AACCATTCAACCATTTAACCATTCAACCATTTAACCATTCAACCATTCAACCATTCAAACCATTTAACCATTCAACCATTCAATTCCTTTTGCAAGATTCCTATCATACCATAGCCGCCCCTTCCACGGGCGATTTCCGCGACCGGGGGAGCAAATTCTTGGCCTATGCCTTCCCCGCCAACACGGAGGAAGAGTGGCAGGCATGTGCCGAAAAAGTAAAAAAAGAACACCCGAAGGCACGGCACCACTGTTATGCCTATCGGCTGGGCCTCGACGGGAACAGCTTCCGCGCCAACGATGACGGCGAACCTTCCGGCACGGCAGGCCGGCCCATCCTCGGGCAGATAGACAGCTTTGGATTGACCAATATAATTATCGTTGTGGTGCGCTATTTTGGCGGCACTTTGCTGGGCACTTCGGGGCTTATCAATGCCTATAAAACGAGTTCGCAAACGGCCCTCGAAAATGCGGATATAATTGAAAAAATAATCGAAGACAATATCCGCATTAAATTTGATTACGCACAGATGGGCGAGGTGATGAACGCCGTAAAAAAAATGAACCTGAATATTGTAAAACAGCATTTTGAGGAGACCGCATATATTGATGTTTCAATTAGAAAAAATGAAACGGAAAATCAATTGCTGCGGCTGAAAGCTTTGCTGGCAAAGGTGAGCTTGGAAGAGGCAGAGGGTTTGGAGGAACTGGAAGGGGTGGAGATATTGGTTTTGGGATGAGTGTTTTAGCGGAAATATTTATTGGTTTATTTTTGTATGATTTTCTTATTTATTTTTCTTTAAAACCACCACTTTTGAATCGACGTTTATTATTTTCGATTTAATTTCAAGTTCAACGAGCGTCTTTTCCCAATGGCAATGGCCGCAACAAATAATTGCTTCTGATTGGCTTTCGATAACCTTTCTGATTATAGGATTTCCAATAAAATTCAGCTTTGGATAATCCGGCGTTTCGTGGAGTAGGATAAAATCTGATTTTTTATTCAAAAGTTTTTTTAGGTAGCCCAAATATTCCTTTTCATCAACTCTGTTTGTTTTGTCGCCCCTTCCAATAATGCCGCTTATCCCTCCAATTTTTAAATTATCAATTTCATCAATTTTTTTATGTAAAAAGAAAAGAGTGCGGGTTTCAAAAGCCCGCCTACGGAGAGGGGGTTTAATGAAAAAAGTAGGCCATAGACTTTTAGCCTAAGAAGCCATTGTTTTATTTTCCTTGCGAAAATAGCTGTGCAACTGATTTTTTATAATCATATCTTTCTATTCGTTAAAAAAATATATAACCCAAAACCTCCCCCTTTTTCTTTATTCTCCCGCCTATTAATTACATTTGGCAAAAATAACACAAGTCACCTCTTTTTGAGAAGCATCTTTCCCAGCACAAATACACTTTCAAAGCCAACTTTATTTTTTCACAAAACCTGTTCATGCCATGTTTCCAAGATTAGCACTTTTGCCGATAGGCTTGTTCATTATCTGGTGCTTTGTATGTCAGCGGTGGTACGTTTGTCACATCAAGAGCGCTTGTGAGGAACAGACAGTCGAACCGCCCCCGCCACCTCCACCTCCAGATGAAATCGACAACCGGCCATTGGTCTTTAAATGGGCCGATGCCACGCCAATTGCCCGCCCAGACACCTTTCCCGGTTTCAAACAAAACCTGCTGAAAGACTTCGGGCCAAACCAGGTCCTCGAAATCACGGGCAACTATTTTAAGGATGAAACGGCCCCCGAAGGCTATGCCAATATGGGCGAGGCGAGGGCCGCCCTGGTGAAGGCTTTGTTCATCCCTCCGCTTGCCGAGGGCCAGTTTAAGTTGCACTCCAAACTGATAGACCCGGCGCCGCCCGGGGTCATGGGCGACACCCTTTTTGAGTCTGCCCGTTTTGCCGTCAATACCAAGATGGGAGAGGTGGACTGCATCAAAAACAACAACGGCGCGCTCGTCGTGCTGTTCCCTTACGGCCAGTCGCAGCGGGAAGTTGACCGGCAGATCGAGCAATGCCTCGGCGATGTGATAGAGAACTTGAAGGCCACTTCCGACAAGGCACATATAGTCGGCCATACCGACGATGCCGGCTCCGATGGCTTTAATATGGGCCTCGGTTTGAGGCGGGCCAAGCACATCAAGGGCATCCTGGTGAGCAACGGTATTGCCGCCGACCGGATATCCGTGGAGTCGAAAGGGGAACGCGAACCCATTGCCGACAACGGAACGGAGGAAGGCAGCCGCCGCAACCGCCGGGCTGTGCTGACTATTCTTAAATAGGGGAACCTGTTTTTATTAAAACAAAAACAATTGGTTGGTACTGCGGTACGAAACAGTTGCAAAAAAAATCAACAACCATGAAAGAAGCATTCTTCACCCATACGGTCGAAATACTTTCCATGCTATTGGTCGCCTTTCTTTTGGGCATTTTATTGGGATACATTATTTGGTACAAATGGCGCCGCATGTACCTCGACCTCCAAGCCGAACACGAGCGCCTCGCCGCACAGCACCGCGACCTCGAAAAGGACAACGCAAGCCTGCGCTATAAAGTAGAGGAACTGGAAAAAGAGAGCACTGATAAAGGAAGGCGGATCATGTCCTTAGAAGGCGATATTGCGGTGCTGAAAGGAAAGCTGGAACAATGCCAAGCCGACTTGGCCAACCACGGCCACGGACAAGGCGGCCAAAGGGACATTGCACTGGGCGCAGCCGCTGCGGTTGCCGGATCGGGCGGGGGAAGGGCAGCCACTGCTGCTCCCGATGACCTGAAAAAAGTGGAAGGCATCGGCCCAAAAATCGAACAGCTGTGCAAC
>DROJ01000281.1 GCA_011321935.1 Bacteroidota bacterium
TAATTTAGGCGCTCTTTTCTTTCACCCTGGAACGGCCGACGCTCTTGTTTTTAAAGACACTGCCTTCCGCTAAACCTTCTTTATGAAACGTTTTGATATAACTTCCGCAGCAAGCAGCAAGCAGCAAGCAGCAAGCAGCAAGCAGCAAGCAGCAAGCAGCAAGCAAAACTAGTACAGTTTTCAATTAAACACGGGTTTTTCCCGAAATTTCTTTTCTTTTTTTTGCTTTTGAATTTTGCCATGCCTTCTATCGGAATTTCGCAAACTTTTTGTGCAACAGAAGTCGCTCCCGTCCCTCCTCCTGAATCGTTAACCATTCCCGGTGATGTCTGTGACAGAAGGACTTCTGGGCCATTCATGAACGGACTCTGTGATGATATCAAGAATGAAGTATATTTTGTTAGGATTTATGTTTACCGTTTAACAAGGCTGGACGGGACAGGAGTTCAGGCCTTATCTGCTGTCAATGAAACCCTGAATATTATGACACAAGCTTTTGCCGATATAGGGATACTATTTTCTGTCCAAGAATTTGAAGAATTAAAAGTCGATGACGATGCTTATGAATTCACTGGTGCTTCAGAAATAAACAAGCTACTTGCCTATAAAAGCCACGGCGATGGAATAGATATTTTCTTTTGTGGCCCGGGCATATACGATCAGGCTATTTCGTTTGTCGGAGGCGTGGAAATATCAGAAACGGCCAATGTGATAGGGGGGGGGACTGCTCCGTTTTGTGACGAGCCGGATGTTGTACCTTCTGCGGTGTTGGCACATGAAATGGGGCACAGCTTGGGGCTTATACATCCAGACAACCAGTTTGGGTTTAACGACCCACCTTCCGGTACTTCTAATTTCTGTGCTGAAAACCCCTATGATTGCAGATGCCATGACCATGTGTTTGATACGGAAGGTTTTGATAGTATTTCACAGGAAGATTGTATGTATGACAACTGTGATTGTAATCCAACTTCTTGCGGGCCATTTCAAAATGTTGTCAAGAACATCATGACTACAAGTACTCCGCTGCATTGCAAAACCGAATTCACGCAGGGGCAAGCGTACAGGATGAAACGCTATTTGTCAGAATGCGAGACCTTACAGAATATAGTGAGCAATATCACCATCCCCACCGGCCTCAACATCATCTGGGACACTTCTCCCAATAACTGTCTCCCCTCCGTCGAGATAGCCGACGGCGCCTCCCTCACCATCAAAAACGGCGTGGACAACATGGGCAACACCACCCAGACCACCATCGAGTTCGCTCCCGGGAGCAGCATCACCGTCATGGACGGGGGCAGGCTGAAAATACAGGACGGCGCAATACTGAAAGGCTGCGGCAACAGCGATTGGAAAGGCATGGTCGTCAACGGCAACCCCGGGCCTGCGCTGCCGGCCACCAACCAAGGCTATGTCACTATTACCGGCGGCGCTTCCATTGAAAAGGCCGGGCGGATAGATGTGTTCTCCGGCGGGTCGCTGCGTGCCTCCGATGCCGATTTTATCAACTGCGGCATCATCTCTTTCAACGATTATGCGGGCAACAGCTTCAGCAACCTCAACAAATGCGACCTGATAAGGGACGCCAATTTTACCCAAAGCCCTTCCCCGCAGGTGCTTTTCATCAATATCAAGAACATCACCCTTTCGGGCTGTACCTTTGACAACAGCGGCAGCGGCAGCAGTGCTTCCGATGCGGTGGTCGGCTTCGATGCAAAGTTCAGCATCAGGAAGAACTGCACCTTCAACGGCTACGCTACCGCAGTGGCCGGCTATGATTGCGGCATCAACCCCTTTGCCACTTTCTCGGTGACCGACAACACCTTTACCGACAACCACATCGGGGTGTCCAGCTTTGCCGTGGACAACATCGTCGTCAAAGGCAACGACTTCAACGGCATCGGCAACAACAACATGGGCCCCGTTTCGAGGGGGCTGGAACTCAACAACTGCTCCGGCTTTGTTGTCGAGGGCAGCAACACCTTCACCGGCGCCGGGCCGGGCATCCCTTCCATCGGTATAAATGCCCATAATACCGGATCCGAAAACCATACTATTTCCAATAACTCGTTCCAAGACCTGAACGTGGCCAACCAAGCAGAACTGAGCAATAATAACTCGGTCATCCCTTTAAATGGCCTACAATATTCTTGTATCAGCAATTTAAGCGCGATCAATTTTGATTTTTTTGTGACGGATGGCGGCATTGCCCAGAACCAGGGCAATGGGATCGCTACTTCAAATACTTTTTCCCATTTCAACACCGGGCAACCGGGGGATTTCAATAACATAAGTGCTATTGAAATAAAGTATTATCATGACAATTCGTCAGCAGGAACTCCCCAGCCAAACATGTTTTTTAGGATAGAACCTATTCCTGCGGATGCCTCAACGGATTGCAGTAGCGGCGGCAACGATGGCGGTGTAAATACCAATGGCGGTGGAACGACTGGTGAGCCTGGCAATGATGACACGGAGTTGACCCCAGCAGAAGAGCAGGTGTTGGTAACAGAGTACAATACGGTCAAATCGGAGTACAATGGCCAAGTGGCAGCTTATGGCTCTTTGCCGGAAGGCAGTGCGGCCGCCGAGGCCATGGAACTCGACATGGCCAAGAGCAAGGGGCGGATGCAGCAGGTGGCGGGACGCATCATCCGCAGCATATTGGCCGACACCACGGGGCTGGACCTCCCAAAACTCCGCACTTGGCTGGCAAACAAAGAGAGCCGCGAAGCGGACTACAAGATAGTGGAAAGCTACCTTTACGAAGCCGACTTTGCCAATGCTGTACTGCTCCGGGACTCCGTGCCTATAAAATACCCCCTTTCGGGAAAAGAGGCCACCGAGCACGGTTACTATGCAGAGTGGACGGATTTTAAGATCGGCATTTTAGGCACTGCGGGACAGGCCGGGCTGTTGGCCCTCGATTCAGCAGGCCTGTCGCAGGTCATCAACATTGCCGACAAGAGCGAAGGCATCGCCGGCACACAGGCACAGAGCCTTTTGAATGCCGTGTATGGCTATAACTTCGCCCTGGACCCAAAAATGCCGACGGCCTCCCAAGCCCTCGTGGCCCCTCCTTCCGGCAACCTGCTGGTACCGCAGGCAAGCCAAAATCACCGGGTGGCCGCTTTCCCCAACCCCGCCAAGGAAAGGGTCAATTTCAGCTATCAACTGGAAGAAGATGCAGGCTACAGCTATATTTCATTGACTGACATCAACGGAAAAGAAGTCGCCCACCTTGTATTGGACAGCCAACAGGGGCAGGTAAAATGGGACACAGCTCACTTGCCCGGCGGCGTCTATCTGTACCGGCTGGTCAGTGAAAACGAAAAGAGCGAAACCCATAAACTGGTCTTGACCAATTGGTAATTTTATCACCTGTGCCGATGGAAAAATACTTTTCCATCGGCATTTTTTATTTATGCAGCCATGAAGAAGTATATCGCCGTAGTGGTGTTTTTTATCTGTTCTTTCCATCTTTTGGCCCAGATTACTTTCAGCAAAAAATACCATTTCAATTACCCTTCGGCAACCCTTGGAGACGTACTGGTGACGGATTCTTGTTATTATGCAACAGGAATTATTGTTGATACAATGTTTCCCTATCGGGTCGGGAACATATTCGTGAAATTTGATCTGGAAGGCAATGAACTTTTTAACAAGCCATTGGTGAGCGACAGCAAATCCTACCGGACCTGGTTCGGGGACTTGATACAGACGGATGATGGGAACCTGCTGACAATTGGTGTGGTGACCGATACAATAAGAAAGGGGCTGATCATAAAATACAATACGGATGGGGACACCCTGCAAACAAAAGAATATTTCAGCCCATATTATCCCGACGAGCCTTTTATAACCCCGGTACAAGTCGTGGAAGGCTCGCAGGGGACTATCATTACCTATGATGCTGTGGCCAAAGAAGGGGCAGACAATGACCTGTGCCTATCCAGGTTTGACAGGGATTTGAACTTGACCCAACAGACAACCTACGGAAGCGGCAACAATGAACATATCGGACGTATGATGATCTTGGGGGAAGACGGCAGCATCACAGCAGGCGGAAGCTGGAACAACCTGAACCACAACAGCAACAACCTGTGGAGCAGGACACTGGTGTTCAAGACGGATTCTTCCGGGGCGTTCCAATGGGAGTACCTCTCACCCGCTGGCCGTATTCAGGACAGGGCATACGCCCTTTTGAAAACCCCCGACGACGGCCTCATCGTGGGCACCAGCAAGGGCTTTGAAGATGTTGTGAACGCAGAGACAGGGATATTGATCTGGGAAAGTGCCTATTTTTTCAAGCTGGACCAAAACCAGAGCGTGGAATGGGAATTGGAAGTGTTCGATAGCATCTATCCGAGTGTTGGAAATGAGATAGATCGGATAGTGTCCGTTTACGGAGAAGAGGCCTTTATTGCCGTGGGAAGGTTTGGGATGATACGTTCCATGGAACCTCCTATTGGTGGCACCTTCGGTTGGTTTTTTAAAGTGACCAACGAAGGTGAACTGGAATGGGTAAGAAAGTATAAGGTCATTGACAGTGACTTTGGTTATGTCCATAGGTTCTATGATCTGAAACCCACGCCAGACGGTGGCGTCATCGCTGCGGGGGAAGCCAATGGCCCCAATATCCCCGGTGAGCCGTCGCTGTTCGGGTGGCTCATCAAGCTCGATTCATTCGGCTGCCTCATCCCGGGCTGTCAGGCCAACGATACCATCACTACCGGTATAGACATGCCGGTACCCGAACCGCCCCCGCTGGCCATCTATCCCAACCCGGCACGGGACTACCTCAACTTCCAGCTCCGCCCTCACCGCCCGGTGCGGCAGGCGCATTTCCGCATCGTGGATGCAAGTGGCAGGGTAGTACAGGAGATAGAGAGCGACCTTCCGCTGGAGACGCACATCGTCCCGGTGTGGGAATGGGGGGCGGGGGTTTATTTTTTGCAGTATGTGGAGGGAGGGGAGGTAAGGGTGTCGGAAAGGTTTGTGGTGGTCAAATAATTGTATTTTTGCGAATATAAAAATCATA
>DROJ01000282.1 GCA_011321935.1 Bacteroidota bacterium
AGAGTACGGGGTCTTCTTTTTGGCCAAAGGCAAATTGCGAAAATGATGCAAGCAATAGAAAAAGCAACATTCGGTTAGTCATATCTAAAAAATATTTAAGTTAAATGGATTTGATGTGATCGTTGGCAGAGGTGTGCCAGTTTTTTTTGAAAAACGCCGCAAAAGTAGCATTATTTTGTGCTAAAGAACAGGGCAGATTTGTCAATGATAAGTGAAGGCAAAGGGTGGAGGTCATTTATTTTCGGCCAGTATTTTATCCTACTCCTGAAAAGCAGTAATTTCCCGCCTTGATTTCCAGCAGCAACAAAAACAATATTTTGGCAACTTCATGAAAGAAGTCATTGAGAATTACAAAAACGTGGTCATCCAGATAGCTACCCCGTACAGCACGGGTACTGGTTTTTACCTAAAAGAGGCCGGGTATGTCGTCACCAATGAGCATGTGGTAAGGGGCAACCGGGAAGTTGTCATTGATGGAAATTTGTTCAAACGGCAGATGGCCACCGTTCTTTTTACCGACCCCCGGATAGACCTTGCCCTGTTGGAGTGCCCGAAAGGAGGAGCGCTTCCGGCAGTACAGCTTGCCAACGGCAAAGAAATCAGCGAAGGGGAGCAGGTGATGGCCATTGGCCATCCATTTGGTTTGAAATTTACGGCCACCAAGGGCATCGTTTCAAATGCCGACCACAAAGAAAACGACATCCGCTACATCCAGCACGACGCTGCCTTGAACCCCGGCAACAGCGGCGGGCCATTGATCAGCATGGACGGGGCAGTGGTCGGCATGAACACCTTTATCATACACGACGGCGATAATATCGGCTTCTCCCTGCCCGCAGCTTACCTGGAAGAAACCCTGAACGACTATAAAAAAGAAAGTGCCGGGCAGATCGGGTCCCGCTGCATCAATTGCCAAGACCTTATTTTTGAAAACATAGTGGAGGAGGATGGCTTTTGCCCAAACTGCGGCTCAAAAATAAGGCTTCCAAACCAAGAAGAAGAATACGAAGCTGCAGGTATCGCCCAGACCATCGAGAACATCCTGGAGGAGTGTGGCCATGAAATCAAACTGGCCCGCCGGGGGCCCAACCTTTGGGAGGTCATTCAGGGAAGCGCTAAAATATATGTTACCTATTACGAGCCTAACGGCCTGATTGCCGGAGATGCGATTTTGTGCGACCTGCCCAAAAAGGGCATCAAAAAGGTCTATGAATACCTGCTCCGCCAAAACGGCAAAATCGAGGGCCTGACTTTGAGCGTAAAAGGGAAGGAAATTGTCCTTTCCCTTATTATTTTCGACCGTTACCTCAATATGCAGACCGGGCTAGAACTGTTCCAGCGATTGTTCCACAAGGCTGATGAATTTGATAATATTTTGGTGGAAGAATATGGCTGCAGGTGGAAGGAGGAGTTGTGACCGGTGGACTGCTGCCGGGCGATTGGCAATTTTTCAGGTTTGTGTGCCGGAAAGGCGGATGTTCGGGCAGAGGCACTAACTTTGCTGCACCACCATTTATGAAAAAACAGATCTGGCATTCTCCTGCTTTGTGAAATCATATTCCGAAGAAACCAAATTTGACAATATCCGATTTTGGCCGCCGTTTATTATTGCGAACGGCCACAAAAATTGGAGTTATTCTTGTATTATGGGAGAGGTCTTACCTGATTATTGACAAATTGATCAGTTTTATCAGACCATTCCCCTCTCATTTTATTCGGATTCTCTATAATTGCAAACTTAAAGCCCTGTTGGTTAAAAATTATTCCCTCTTATTCATTCAGGCACTTAAATAATAACATATGAAATTCAAACATGTACTCACTTGTCTCCTTCTCATTTTGGGGATTTCTTTGAATGCTCAAGACATTCACTTTTCACAATTTTACCTTTCTCCCCTCAACCTGAACCCCGCCATGACCGGGGTGATGAACTGCAACGTCCGCCTGGTGGCCAATTACCGCAACCAATGGGCAAGCGTTCTGAAAAGCAATGCTTACTCCACTTATTCTACGTCCTATGACCAGAAGATAGCGGTCGGGCGCTATGATTATTTTGGCATCGGCGCTACCTTTTGGGGGGATGTGGCCGGTGAAGCCAATTTTGCAACCACTACTGGAAAACTTTCCCTTTCTTATGCCAAGCGCATGGGGGGAGGAAGAAAGGAAGCACATTATTTAGTGTTTGGGGCAGAGGCCGGCGTTTCTCAGCGCAGCCTCGATTTTGATAAACTGAGGTGGGGCACACAGCACGACGGAAATGGGGGGCGTAATCCAGATTTACCTTCTTTAGAACCCGATCTGTTCAACGACCAGTTTTTATTTGCTGACATGTCGGCAGGCCTTTTGTGGTTCTCTGTTTTTGATGAAAACAACAACCTTTTTGTGGGGGGCGCCTACCATCACCTGAGCCGGGCAAACCAGTCGTTCTATGAAAGCAATGGCTTGAACGAGGACTTGTACAGCCGCTTTACCATCCACGCAGGAGGTGAATTTGAGGTGGCCTCTAAGTTAGGTCTCGTTCCCGGTGTTATTGTCATGAAACAAGGCCCATCGTTTCAGGTGAACTCAGGGACAAGCCTTAAATTCATGTTGGGAGGCCGTAGCAATACCCAATCATTTCAAATGGGTGCTTGGGTGAGGGTCTCCAATAAGGTGGATACAGGTGTCTTGACCGATGCCGTTATCCTTTCCACCCGATTTGACTACAACCAGTTCAGCCTCGGTTTCAGTTACGATTTGAACGTTTCTGCTCTGCGACCCGCAAGCAGCAGCAATGGGGCATTTGAATTTGCACTGCTTTATAAATTCTGCGGAAATGAACGCCGTGGGGTTTACTGCCCGAACTTCTAAAATTTAGCATAAAATATATGTTTGCCGCAGGCGAACAAAACACCCTGTCAGCACTTCAAGTTGGCAGGGTGTTTTTCTTGGGCTGAATCGTTTTGACACTAAACATATGATAACCAACAATTTGTAATTATTTTGTTGTTGGTCAGGCAGGCCATCTTTTTTGCAAAGGGTTATTTGGATAACTGAAAAAGTTCTATCTTCGGCCTCTGATCAGTCTCTGAGAAAACTAACCGACACGGCTTCACGGCATAGGTGGCCAAAAAAAAAAACAATTTAATCAAAAGGGAAAACGAATTGGTACTATGATGCGGTGCCCGCAAATCTTTGTTAAAGGTTGGGGTTCTGCACAGAAGGACGTATTCACAATTAACAATTCAGTCTTATGTTTGGAAGTAGCAAAAAACAAAAAAGCAAAACTAGCAACAACTCTAAACCTATCACCGCTTCATCAAATGCCTTGAACAGCCTTGTTCAGGGGACATTTATTGAGGGGAAAATAAATGCCTCCAGCGACATTCGTATAGACGGCACAATCAAAGGTGAGCTCAAGTGCGATACCAAAGTAATCATTGGGGCTACAGGCTCCGTCGAAGGTATTGTCAGATGTAAAAATGCTGTGATCGAAGGCAGGTTTGAAGGTACTCTCGTTGTGCAAGAACTGTTGAACATCCGGGAAACTGCCAAGGTGACCGGCGAGGTTGGTTACGGGAAACTGGTGGTTCAATCTGGGGCTGTTATCAGCGGCTCTTACAAGGTGGCAGGAGAAGGTTCCAACGGTTCTTTCAAAGCCAAAGATACCAAGAAACTGGTTTCAAATGCCAAATCCGATCTGCAAAAAATAGCTGGAAAAACTCAGCATTCCCATAGTTAAATACCTTGTCATAATTAGACTTTATTCTAAAATTTTCGCTCATGTTCCCTATGGGCTGAAAGCCATGATTTGAATTAGTTTGGGGGTTACTTTTTTCAGGTTGTGCATCCATTCAAACATGGCAACATAAAGGTGCAAATAGTGCTTGCTGACCCCTTTGAACTTCCGCA
>DROJ01000283.1 GCA_011321935.1 Bacteroidota bacterium
GCCGCCCGGCGGGGTGAACGGGGCAAACTCTTCCCGCCAGCCTTCCAGGTAGTCCTTCCACGGCTTCACCGTCCACTTGTCTTTGCCGTGAAAGAACACGACAGGCACGAGCGGGGCCGGGCGGCTGTTTTCGCTCCCAATTTGCATGGCCCAGGCAAGGCCCTGATAGCGCATGACCTGGAGCGGCGGATAGGTCGGCACATAGGATTTGTGCTCAAGGATGAACGAGAACCGGACAGGGCTGCCTTCGTCCGTATCGCATTCCAGCACGATGTCGGCCATCTGCTTGGCGAGCTCTGCGTCCACATAACTGGCGTCGGTGAGGCGGAGGCTGCCGAGGTCGAGGATGGCCAATAATGGCTTGGGGGCCTTGGCCTCCAACAGTTCCCTCACATTGGAGGGCTGCTTGAACACGGCCTTGAACAGCATGTCGTGGGGGTGGTGCGGGGGGCGGGGCGTTTTGCCTTCTGAGTTTTCCATAGTTGGGGGTGTTTTGTTTTTTTGAAAGGATGAAGGTACGGGAAAATCGGTTATTTTATTATAAAAGAGGGCATCTATCTTGACAATGTTAAATGAACAACCCGCCTTGCCAAAAACCTTTGATGCAGTTGCCAATCCTTTGACCACTCTACCATTTCCATAAGACTTCATTCTAAAAATTTTTGTGTGAACCTTTTTGAAAAGTAATGAATTTGAAGGGTTTGTGTGCCGGCACACACAAATAAGAATAAGGTCTATTTACCTTTGCCACATGCTTGGCCGACCACCACTTATCAGCATCATCACCGTCACCTACAACAGCGCCCACCTGTTGGAGGCCACGGCCTACAGTGTGCTGGAACAGACTTACCCGTACATCGAGTACCTCATCATAGACGGGGCTTCGACCGACCATACCGACCTCATTATCCAACTCATCGAATCGGCCAATGACCGGCTGCTGAACACCAAACGGTTCCGCCATTTCAGCGAAGCTGACAAGGGGCTTTACGATGCCATGAACAAGGGGCAAAGGCTCGCAACGGGCGATTTTGTCTGGTTCCTGAATGCCGGCGACCGGTTGATGGAACGGCAAACAGTGGAGAAAATGATGCAGCATTACAGCCCCAGTGTTGATGTACTGTTTGGCGAGGTGATGCACGTGACGCCGACCCGCTACCACCTCGGTACGCGCAGCGAACTGATGACGCAAAAGCTGCCTGAAACATTGACCTGGGAAAGCCTGCGGATGGGCATGGTGGTCTGCCACCAGGCATTTGTCGTGCGCCGGAGCATCGTGACGGACTATATGTTGGACAACCTCGCTGCCGATATTGACTGGGTGATAAATGCGCTGAAAAGGAGCCGGAAAAATGTAAACACGCACCTCGTGCTGGCGGAGTACCTCGTGGGCGGCATATCCAAGCAAAGGCACAAACGGTCGCTGTTCGATAGGTACTGGGTTTTAAAAAAACATTACGGCTGGCTGCCGAATTTATGGGCGCACCTCAAAATTGTCTGGCGGGCGATGGTTAAAGGTGGGTGATGTTCCATGCAAACCTTTTTCGGTTTCGTTAAAAAAAATACCGGCTACGGAACATAGATTTCCGAACAGGAGTTTCAAAAAAACACAGCCAATCCCAACTCATGGAACAGAAAAACAGGTCTTGCCAAATGCCGAGGGATTTACATCCCCCGCAATGTAATGCCGTCCCTTTGATTAGTCAGCGTCACATTTGATACATCACCAATTTTAAAAAAAAACATGAAACCGTTTATCCATTCCCTCCTGATTTGCCTTTTGCTCACCGCCTGCAAAAAGGACGACCCGCCGCCGCCTGTCATAATTGACTTCCCCGGAGGCGATGTCATTGAATTTGATTGCACCGCCAACGATACTTTGGTGCTGGCCGACAATTGGCAGGCGGAACTGCTTCCCGTTGACCTCCCGGTGGAGGGCGTCAAGGAGATGGTTTTTCCGACTGCCGAGGTGGGCTACCTCATGGGCAGCGACCTGAGCTTTTGGAAGTTTTCCGTCCCCGACCTGCAGTTTACCCGACTGCCGGTAGAGGCTTGCCAATCGGCTTCTATCAGCGCACCCGATGCCGAACATGTTTTTGTTTTTACTTTCAATTTCATCACAAATGGTGGCCTTTGTGCCGATGAGCTCCATGAGCTTTGGAGGTCGAACGACGGGGGCAGCAATTGGGAAAGGGAAGCAATGCCTGATCTGGTTTTTGAAGTTTATGACTCTTGGTTCACGGATGGGCAACATGGTTTTGTGGCCTCTACCCACGGGGGCGTTGCCAAAGAACTTTGGTCAACCGACGACGGGGGAAACACTTGGAGCAGCCACGATTCACTTGCCCTTCACAGTGAAAGCGATTTTTACGAAGAGCCATTTTATTTCATCAACCAAACAACGGGCTACCTCCTCGGCGATAGCCACCTGCTCTATAAAACCACCGATGGGGGGAGGAACTGGGAAACCTTGGTCAGCACGGAAGACCGTTTCCAAAAGGTCATGTTCGTTGATGAAATGACGGGCTTTGCGGCAAAAAGGGAAACCGACCCGTTTTCATTTGGCCCCCCCAGCAATAAAAACGGGATTTACAAAACGGTCAACGGAGGGCTTTCCTGGGTGCGGGTACTGAGCGGCTACCCATCCCTTTTCCACTTTGCCGATCAAAATACGGGACTGGCTTTTATATTGGACGATTTCTGTTATTTCGGCTCCGCCGACGAAAAGAAATACGATCTTCAATACACTACAGACGCTGGCCTTTTTTGGGACAAAAAAGAGGGTTTCAAGCCCGGCACAGAAGGTGGGTACCAGTATTGTTTTTATGCGCCAAAAGAAGGGTTCTTGATTGCCAAGGGGAAGGTCTATCGCCTTAGCTATTCGGGCTGAACTGGCGGAGGGGCGGAGGGAGGGGGAATGAATTCCCCCGCTGCCGGAAGGGCACGGAGGCAGGGGGTAGCTACCTCAGAGAAAAAATAAAAAAGACTTTCTAAGTTTGTTGCTCTGACACAAACAAAAAAGAAAGTCTAATGAATTCTATAAAAGAATACCAAGCAAAGATAAAGAAACTGGAAAAAGAACTGGAAAAACTGCGGGAGAAATACTCCACCGAAAAAGGGAAGAACAAAAAGCTGAGACAGGGCATGAACCGCTCAAAGCAACGGGTCAGGGACCTGGCAAAAAGCCGTGATGCCTGGAAAGGGAAATTAAGGTCCAAACAACTGACAATCAAGGGGCTAAAGAAAAGGATAGAGAGGTCGGGCAAAGCAAAACGGCACCGGTACGGCACCTGGCTGGTGGGCCTGTGCATACTGTTGCGGGTCCGGGGGGGCTGCTCCTATGGCAGCATCCGAAGGATATTGGAGATCCTGGACACTTGTTTTCAATTGGGGCTGGACAAGGTGCCGTGCGAGAACACGGTACAAAACTGGGTATCAAAAATGGGTCTGTTCTTTATGGGCGCCACTGAAAAAACATTGAAGGGCAAACAAGTGAGCCTGATAATAGACGAGTCCATCCGGTTGGGCCAGGAAAAGCTGTTGTTGATATTGGGCGTGCCCTTCAACAAGGCAAAACAAAGTGCGCTGAGGTTCGAGGACATCAGCGTGCTCTATATGAAAGGGGCAAAAAGCTGGACGGGCGAAAAAATAAGCAGGGCGGTGGCGGGCCTAAGGCAGTCCCACGGGTTCGACCTGAAAAACATATTGAGCGATGAGGACAGCAAGCTGTTGAAGGCCTGCCGCCTGTTACGGACAGGCCACGTGCCGGACATAGGCCATGCAGTGGCCAGTTGTTTAAGGCGGGTGTTCGGACAAACGGTTGATTTCAGGTCGTTCAAGAAATTGGTTTCTTCTTATTCGTCAAAAGGGGTCAACCAGCCACTGAGCTATCTGCGCCCGCCAAAACAGCGGACGAAGGCCAGGTTCATGAACCTTGACGGGGTGGTGGCATGGGCAAAAAAGATGTTGGAAAGGTTCGGGAGCCTCAATGGAAAGGAAAAAGCCTTTTTTGCGGAACTGCCGGGGCAGCGGGAGATAATATCCTCACTTGGCACCTGCCTGTCGGCGGCCAAAGAAATATCCATGCCCTTCAAAAAGGACGGACTGTCAAAAGGGACCCTTGAACAGGCCAGACGGACAATAAGGTCAATGGCTGCGCCAAGTGGGTATTTAAAGGCTTTTTTGAAAGAGATGGAAGGCTATTTGGCCCAATATCAAGCGTTCATGGACGAACATGGGGGAACGGCCGTCCATGCAAGCTCGGAAATAATCGAGTCCATGTTCGGCAAATATAAAAGCAAGGCCAATAATTATGCTTTGACAGGGTTGACGACATTAAATTTGGAACTGCCGATTTATGGGAGGAAGCAGAATGAGATTTCAAGCCGAATATTGGAGGCCTTGGAAGACATTTCTCTTGCTGAATTAGGGAAGTGGAAAAAAGATAACTCCGCTGATAATCAGATAGTTAAGAGAACGAATTTCTTCAAAAACAAAAAGTAATTATTCAACTTCTGAGGTAGCTACCCAGAAGGGGAGTACCTGCCCTCGATGCACAAAACCTAAAGTGGTTCAGTATATTTATTTCCTGCTCCTCAAAAAAAAGGACATCATGCAAGCACCAATCTTTATCCACATCCTTTCGGTTTACAAATTCAATTTTCTCGACCTTTTTACCGGGCTGCTCGTTTTGGCCGCAGGCCTAATATTTATGAAAATAATAAAGCGCATGAAGGCCGATTGATAAATGTTCGGCTTTCGCAAAACTTTGCCTTTTCACAATTTCCGAATTTCTTAATTTCTTAATTTCTTAATTTCTTAATTTCCAATTTCCAATTTCCAATTTCCAATTTCCAATTTCCAATTTCCAATTTCCAATTTCCA
>DROJ01000284.1 GCA_011321935.1 Bacteroidota bacterium
GGCGGGGATGGTTGATTTTTCAGGATGTTGCGGGTTTAAACCTTTTTCAAATTCAGATAAATATGCGGCGGTTATTTTCATGCTGTAAAAATTGAAGATATACTCAACCTTTATAGGTTTTGTGCATTTGCCCTCGTCAGCCCCCGGCCCCAGAAGGGGAGCATCCACCCTCAATGCACAAAACCTATAAAGGTTGAGTATATATTGTCTTTTAATTTCACGGCCATATGCAGTTTTTTCGCCTGCCGCATGGCCTTGTCCAATTGTTGGACAACAAATGCCACCTCTTTTTCCTGCATTATCAGCGGCGGCAAAAACTGGACGACCGAGCTGTCATTATTGGCATAAACAATCAATAAATCATTGTCGAAAGCCGCTTTGGTAAATACCGGCCCGGCCCATTCGTCTTTCAGTTCGAGTCCCATCATCAGGCCTTTTTGGCGGATGCCTTTAAAAAATTTGTGGTGCTTTAGTTGCAGCTTTTCCAGTTCGGTTTTAAATATTTTTGACAGATTATTCACCCGTTCCAAAAATGCTGGATTAGAGGAAATTTCTAAAACCCGTTTTGTAATCACGCATCCTATTTCTGCTCCTCCCGATGTTGATATATGGACAAATGGATCGTCGTGAAAAACCGTTTCCAGTTTTTTATCAATTACCGTTGCGCTCATCGGATATATGCCGCCGGAAAGCCCTTTTGCCAAAACCACGATATCGGGGATCACGTCATAATGCTCGAAGGCCCATAATTTTCCCGTCCTTCCCAAGCCCGTTTGCACCTCGTCCAAAATCAATAAAGTGCCGTTTTTTTCGCAGAGTTTTTTTGCTTCTTTTAAATAATTGTTTGCGGGCATGGGCATGCCCAATGTTGCGGGGATTGTTTCCAAAATAAAGGCCGCTATATTTTCATTTAAAACCTCTTTTAATGAATTTATATCGTTAAAAGGTATTTGCAAAAAATCATCGGACTGCAATAAAAAAGGGCTGCGGTATTTCGCATCGCCCGCCTGCACCGCCAAGCCGGTATGTCCGTGATAGCCGCCTTTTATTGAAACTGTTTTTTTTCTTTTGGTATATCCCCTCGCTATTTTTATGGCCAGGTCAACGGCCTCCCCGCCGCTTACCCCGAAGATGGTATAATCCAGATTGCCCGGCATCAGTTCGGCCATTTTTTGGGCCAGTTCGGCGCGTGGCTTGCTGGGCAAATGGTGGTTCCCTATATCGTAATAATTGAGCTGCTCTATAAGCAGGTTTATTATTTCTTTATTGCGGTGGCCCAAATTAAAAACCCCTCCGTTGGAGTGCAGATTGAACAGTTTTTTCTTGCCGTCCATATCGTGCAGCCAGGGGCCTTCCCGTCGCCCCATCACCATGTCAATTTTGTATTTTTCATAAAAGCCGACTTTGCCCGACGAGACGTGTTGGTGGGTCAGTTCAATTATATTTTGCTTCCCTTCACTTGGGTCTTTCTTTTTAAAAATCATTTTGTTGATGTTAGGGCAAATTGTAACTACCTATCCCTTGAAATCCCGGAGGGATTGAATTTGAATAACCTCGGATGCCTGCCGGTAGGCAGGAAATCCGGGGAGCAGCGGTAACGATGGGCAACAACCCCAGAGGGGTTGAATGTCGGCCATCAGGATTCACATTCAACCCCTCTGGGGTTGTTACCCATCTTCATCCCCCCCGGATGAAATCCGGGGTTATTCAAATTCAATCCCTCCGGGATTTCAATGGGGGAGGGGTAAGCAGTTTCGGCAAATTTAAACAAACTGGATGGTACAGGCAGGAGAGGGAGGGGACAGGTGGAGGAATAAAATTTACCCAGCAATGGGAAATTGCTGGGTAAATAAGCCTTGCCCCGTTATTACTTGTTGCGGGGCAAATTCAAAACCGGCATTTTGGGGCAAACCCGAAAATAATGGTGGGGCAGAAAAAGGGGAGTGTTCAATAAAGTGTATCTCCCGCAAAGGCGCTAAGTCGCAAAGTATTGAAAATAAACGCCTTGCGACTTAGCGCCTTTGCGCGGGACAGAGAAAAATAAACGCCCCGAAAAAAAGCAAACTCAAGTCGTCGCATAATCGCCCCTGAACTTCTTCCTCTTCCCGATGCCGTTCTCGCTTTTATCTTTCTTGTCCCCTTTTTTCAAAATGCCCAAGTGGTAGAGGGCTTTTTCAGAAGCGGTCTGTTCGGCGCTTTTTTTATTGAAATCGTCGGCGGTGGCGACCTTGTTGTTGTCCACGAGGACAGCGACTTTGAAGCGGTCGCGTTTTTCGAATTTATAGCGGGCCACCAATTTGTAGGAAACGGTCTGCCCGTTTTTCTGGCACCATTCGAGCAACTGGCTTTTGTAGTTGTCGTCGTAGCTTTCCAGTTTCTGCACGTTCACATAATTTCGCAATATTTTTTTGACGACAAAGGCGGTCGTGCCGTCGTAGCCCTTTTCGATGTAAACCGCCCCGACGAGCGCTTCCACCGCATTGCCGAGCATGGAGCGGCTCAGGCGGGTAGAGCTGTACTCTTGCAGCAGCACGTCGAGGCCCATTTGGTCGCCGATCTGGTTGAGGGTACTCCGCTTGACGATCTTCGAGCGCATTTTGGTCAGGAAGCCTTCGTTGCCGTTCGGGTACTTTTTGAACAAATATTCCGCAACGATGGTACCCAGAACGGCGTCGCCGAGAAACTCAAGCCGCTCGTTGTTCTGGATGGCATACGCCTTGTCCGATGGGTTGGACTTGTGCGAAAAGGCCAGTTTAAAAATAGAAAGCCTCGAAGGCGTAAAGCCGAGAAGTGGGCGGAGTTTTTCCGCAAATGCTTTTTCAGGATGGAAAAAGCGGTTGTAAAAACGTAAAAATAAACGCAGCAAAAGAATAGGTTTTTGTTGATGGAAAAACGGGTTTGCAAGGTATGCGCACCTGTTCGGCCATCCTTTTTTGAAAAAAAAGAAACAAGCCTTGCCATGCCTGCCTGACACGGGCAACTAATGTTCAAAAAAATTATAAAAGGCTGAAAATCAACAAGGAAGGCAAAAACCTAAAGCTGCGTGAAATTGTAGAATGGATACTTTCTGCGGGTTATAGGTCAAGTTTTTCTCAAAATCTGGGGCAACCCGTAACTCGCATTTCCGAAAGTAAAACATCTTTTTTCAATGGCTTCGGACTTCTTTTGATCCTAGTCGATTTCCAATGGATGAATGGCTTGAACGGTTCAAAATGGCTTGAACGGTTGTAAAAAAAACATCCAAGCCAATTTAAAACATTTGAGCCATTATTTATATTTTTTCATGATGACCGAGGCATTGTGCCCCCCGAACCCGAATGTATTGCTCAACACGGCGTTCACTTCTTTCTGCTGTGCTTGGTTAAAAGTAAAGTCCAAGCGCGGATCGAGTTCGGGGTCATCGGTGAAATGGTTAATGGTAGGCGGGACAAAGTTATGATTAATTGCCAAAATGCCGGCTATCGCTTCTATCGCCCCTGCTGCGCCCAACAAATGGCCGGTCATGCTCTTGGTACTGCTTATATTCAAATTGTAGGCCGCTTCTCCAAAAACCTTTTGGATGGCCTTTACCTCGGCAATGTCGCCGAGGGGAGTAGATGTGCCGTGGACGTTGATGTAATCAATCTCACCGGGGTTCATCTTGGCATCTTCCAGTACCAGCCTCATCGAATTGGCGGCCCCCAAACCTTCTGGGTGGGGGGCAGTGATGTGGTAGGCATCGGCAGTTGCGGCCACTCCGGCCACTTCTGCATAAATTTTTGCGCCCCGTTTTTTGGCATGTTCGAGTTCTTCCAAAACCAGCGTGCCCGAGCCTTCGCCCAGCACAAAGCCGTCGCGGTCGAGGTCGAAGGGGCGGGAGGCCGTTTTGGGGTCGTCGTTGCGGGTGGAGAGGGCTTTCATGGCACTGAAGCCGCCCACCGCTATTTTGGTAATGACCGCCTCTGCCCCGCCTGCGATGATGATGTCGTTGCGCCCCCACCTGATGTAATCAAAAGCGTTCATAATGGAATGGGTGGAAGACGCACAGGCCGAGACGGTCGCATAATTGATGCCCCTGAAACCGTATTTCATGGAAATATGCCCGGGGGCGATGTCGCAGATCATCTTGGGGATGAGGAAGGGGTTGTAGCGGGGCGTTCCGTTGCCGAGCGCAAAACCTTCGACCTCTTTTTCGAGGGTAATCATGCCGCCGATGCCAGAGGAATAGATGACGCCTGCCCGGTCGAGGTCTATTTTTTCAAGGTCAAGCCCCGAATCTTTCATGGCCTCATCTGCCGTTGCCAAAGCATAAATGGCAAACAGGTCGAGGCGCCGGGCTGCCCGCCGGTCCATGTAGTCTAGGGGGTCAAAAGCGGGCAGTTCGCAGGCAAACCTACACTTGAATTTAGAAGCATCGAATTGAGAAATATCAACTGCGCCGCTGACACCTTCTTGCAGTCCCTTTTTATAAGCTGCAATGCCTTTCCCGATGGGGGTCAAAGCCCCGAGGCCTGTAACAACAACTCTTCTCATAATTTTTTTTGAAAAAAACAAACCTGCCGATCCACGGGGACGGAGGTTTTACTTTTGATTTGGAACAGGCGCCCGCTAATTAATTGTCGTCAAAACGCCTTGAAAATCTTAGAGCATGTTGGGGATTATAGGTTTCGAGTGAAAAGTTGTTAATTTCCTGCCTGTCCATACGGACGTACCGGTGCGTCCGCATGGACAGGCAGGAAAGTGGCAGCTTTTCGCCGGAAGCTAAATCCCCAACATGCTCTTAACGAGGAGAGAAAAACCAAGGCCAATGAACGGGCAAGCCATACATTGGCCATTGGTTTCAATGTTCAACCGGCAGGGCAGATCATGCTTCCATGCCCTTGGCCAGGTAGCCGATGGCTTCCCCTACGGTCGTGATTTTTTCTGCTTCTTCATCAGGGATGGAGATGTCGAATTCTTTCTCCAGTTCCATGATAAGTTCAACGGTATCAAGTGAGTCTGCGCCAAGATCGTTGGTGAAGCTGGCTTCAGGTGTAACCTCTGACTCCTCTACACCGAGTTTGTCTATGATGATAGATTTAACCCGGGATGCAATGTCTGACATAACTAAACGCTTTTAAGGTTTGAAAAAAATTTTTGCAAAGAAAGACAAACTAGCCCGTTTCAAAAAATTTTTGCGGCCATTTCGTCCCTCAACGAGATTCTGCCGCCTTTCCGGTTCCATAGATGTTGCCATAAATGCAGGTGCAACATTTGACAAAAGGACAGAGTAATGTACTTTTGGAAAAGACACTTAATTGTAAAACCGACACTTAGTTGGTTTTGCAGCTTATTTGGCAGGCTGTCAGTTTTTTAAACATCTTCTTTATTTTAATAAAAATAAAAACGCCTTTTCATATGCAAGAGATCCATCATAAAAACACCAAGATCGTTGCCACCGTTGGCCCCGCTAGCCGCTCCTATGAAAACCTGCTCGAACTGATAAGGGCAGGGGTGGATATTTTCCGCCTCAACTTCTCCCACGGCACTCACGAAGACCACCAAAAAGTCATCCAGCAGATCACTTACATCAACGAAAAATACAACTACCACATCGGCATACTTGCCGACCTGCAAGGGCCCAAACTCCGCGTGGGGACAATCAAAAACGAGCCGCTCCTGCTCGAAACAGGCGATGAAATCACTTTCGTAAACAAGGAATGCGAAGGCACCAAAGCAGCCATTTACATGAGCTACCAAAAGCTGCCCAAAGACGTAGAACCCGGCGAACTGATCCTTGTTGACGATGGAAAAATACAGCTCGAAGTATTGGAAACAAACAGGAAAGACAAAGTAAAACTGAAAGTCCTCCACGGCGGCCCGCTCACTTCAAGGAAAGGCGTCAACCTTCCGAACACCAAAATCTCCCTGCCTTCCCTCACCAAAAAAGACCGCAAAGACCTCGACTTCATGCTCACCCAGCCCATCAACTGGATTGCGCTTTCCTTCGTCCGCTCCGCAAAGGATATGAAAGACCTGCAAAAACTGATCAACGAAAAAGGCCACCCCGCCAAGACCATTGCCAAAATAGAAAAACCCGAAGCCGTCCAGCGCATTGACAAGATCATAAAATATTCCAACGGCATCATGATCGCCCGCGGCGACCTCGGCATCGAAATGCCGATTGAAGAACTCCCCGTCATCCAAAAAAACATCATCAAAAAGTGCATCCAACGTGCCCGTCCCGTCATCGTGGCCACGCAAATGATGGAATCCATGATGAAAAACCCAAGCCCTACCCGCCCCGAAGTGACCGACGTGGCCAATGCCGTCCTCGACGGTGCCGATGCGGTCATGTTGAGCGGCGAAACAGCCGTCGGCGACCACCCGACCCTTGTCGTCGAAACCATGGAAAAAATAATCGGGGCAGTGGAAAGCAACGAGGCATACTCCGTTGACTCGCCCATGCCCGCACCTAAGGCCAGCACTTATCTCAGCGACGTGATCTGCCTGAACGCCGTCACCGTGGCCAAAGAAATAAAGGCAAAGGCGCTTACCGGCATGACCGTTTCGGGCTACACTGCTTTCAAACTGTCGAGCTGCCGCCCAAAAAGGAAAATCTATATCTTCTCCGAACACATCCACATGCTCGCCACCCTCAACCTCGTCTGGGGCGTCAACTGCTTTTATTACAATAAATACAACTCCACCGACGAGACCATCCACGACCTGATCGAAATAATGAAAAATACCGGATGCGTCGAACCGGGCGACCTCGTGGTCAACCTCATGGCCATGCCCATCAAAAGGCGCTTTATGACCAATACTTTGAAAATAACGGAGGTGGAGTGAAAAATGGTTGAATGGCTGAATGGCTGAATGGCTGATAAAAGACCCGATGGGACTCATTCCATTGGGTCTTTTGCCTACATTGAAAACAAAGCATATGATTTTTTTCGATTTTACGACCATCCGAAAAGTTGGTATATTTGAACATCAAAA
>DROJ01000285.1 GCA_011321935.1 Bacteroidota bacterium
CCACCAAAAATATAGGGCGAGAAGGGCTGTGCAAGGCCATAAGGCTGGTAGCCGGGGATGTTGAGTTCGCCGATGAGGGAAAATTCCAGTATGCTGGAACGGAAGCTCAAATTGCGCATCCGCACGAAGTCGTCGTTTTTCACATTGGCGTCGCGGCCTGCGGCCCAGGTATAGTTTACACTGCCGCGGACGGCAACAAGGCGGCTGATGTTGAACCTTGCCAAAGCCCCGAAGGCGGGTTTTGTTTCTTTCAAATAAAGTGCGCTTGAGTTGTTGGAAAGGTCGCCGAGGTAGTTGGAAGCGCCGACCAGGATGCCTGCCTCGAAGTATTGGGCGAAGCCGATGGAGGGCAGGAGGAAAAGGATGAATATTTGGATTGCTTTTTTCATAAAATGAGTGTTGAAGGTAATTCCTTGTTGAGATGGCCTATTATACTGAACCTTTTAGGTTTTGTGCATTTGCCTTCGCCAGCCCCCAGCCCCCAGCCCCAGAAGGGGAGAACCTGCGCTCAATGCACATAACCTAAAAAGGTTCAGTATAACGCAAAAAAGCCGTTAAAACTTGTGCCATTTGCTCTTGGATTTGCAGTGCAGCGGCTCTTGCTTTTTCTGCAAAATCCACCCCGTCGCCCGCAAATATGATGCCCCGCGAGGAATTGACCAACAGGCCGACTTCTTTGTTCAGGCCATAACGGCAAACTTCGGAAAGGTTACCGCCCTGCGCACCGATCCCCGGCACCAACAGAAAATGAGCGGGGGCAATGCGCCTGATTTCGGCAAATTTTTCGGGGTGGGTGGCGCCGGTCACGAACATCAGGTTTTCAGACGTGCCCCAGGTCTGTGCTTTTTTCATCACTTTCTCAAAAAGCGGCTCTCCTTTTTCCTGCTCCGCAAATTGAAAATCGAGGCTGCCTTTATTGGAGGTCAGTGCCAAAAGGATGACCCATTTTCCATAAAATTCCAAAAACGGCTCCACGCTGTCCGAGCCCATGTACGGCGCCACAGTGATCGCATCGAAATTGAGTTTTTCAAAAAAAGCCTTTGCGTACTGACGGGAGGTATTGCCGATGTCGCCGCGTTTTGCATCGGCGATGGTGAATATATTTCCGGGAATGATTTCCAAAGTTTTTTCGAGGCTCTGCCATCCTTTCACGCCCTGCGATTCATAAAAAGCGAGGTTGGGTTTATAAGCCACGCAAAGGTCTTTGGTGGCTTCGATGATCTGCCGGTTGAATTCAAAAATGGGGTCGTCCAGTTCCAGCAAATGTTTTGGCAGGCGGCTCATATCAGGGTCGAGGCCAACACAGAGGAAGGATTTTTTGGCCAATATCTGTTCGGTAAGTTCTTTTTTTTTCATAAAAAAATGAATGGCTGAATGGTTAAATGGTTTGAATGGTTAAATGGTTAAATGGCTGAATGGTTAAATGGCTGAATGGTTGAATGGTTAATACAATATCCGATGGAATGAGTCCATCGGATATTGTATTAACCATTCAACCATTCAACCATTTAACCATTCAAACCACTTCCACCCCGTTGATGGCTTCGATGTGCTTGATGCTCGGGACTTTGTTTTTGATGGCCTGTTCGATACCTGCTTTCATGGTCATGAGCGACATGAAGCAGTTTTCGCAATTGCCCAGCCATTTGACCTTTACGGTCAGGTCGTCGGTGATGTCAACGACTTCAACATCGCCGCCGTCGGCTGCCAAATGTGGGCGCACGGCATTCAGTGCGTCGTCCACTTGCCGGATCATTTCTTGTTTTTGCTGAGCATCCATTTTATGAAATTTTAGGTAGCGTTAATTTTGACGTGATTTCAAGCACTTTGGCCAAGCCCCCGTCTCCGCTGCTTTGTCATCCGCCTTTAGGCGGATGACAAAGCAGCGGAGACGGGGGCTTGGCCAAAGTGCTTGAAATCAGATAAACATGTTTCTGCCTATCACGTCAAAATTAACACTACCAAATTTAAGATTAGTTTTTAGATAAGGCGGCTTGTGAAAAATACTTTGGCAGCCTAATCACTGGTCACTAATCACTAATCACTGGTCAACTAATCACTAACCACCGAACTACTGATGGACAATCTGCACAACCTTCGTTGCGCCCATGTTGTCGTTTCTGACCGTAATTTGCTGGGCTGCGTTTTCGGCCACCTTCATAAATGCTTTGGCAACGATGGCACCGGGCTTGGTCACGATTGGTTGGCCTGCGTCGCCGCCTTCCCGCACCCCTTGCACAAGCGGTACTTGCCCGAGCAAAGAGCATTCGCCGATGGTCGCCAATTTTTGGCCGCCGCCTTCTCCGAACAGGTAATATTTTTTGTCCGGCATGTCGTCGGGGGTGAACCACGACATGTTTTCGACCACTCCTAAAATCGGCACATTTACCGAAGGCATCAAAAACATGTTCATCGCTTTGATGGCGTCTGCTACCGCAACTTCCTGCGGCGTGGTGACCATGATGGCCCCGGTAACGGGAACAGTTTGTACCATCGTAAGTTGTATGTCGCCGGTGCCGGGGGGCAGGTCAACGATGAGGTAGTCGAGTTCTGTCCATTGCACGTCGTTGAAAAACTGCTTGATAATGGCTGCCAGTCTTGGCCCCCGCAAAACGACGGCCTGCTGCGGTTCGATGATGAAGCCGATGGACATCACGGGCATGTCGTAGGCCATCAAGGGGATGATCTTCGGCTTGCCGTCCACGTCCACCACTTTTGGCCTTTTGCCCTGCAGCCCGAGCATGGTGGGGATGGAGGGGCCATAGAGGTCGGCATCAATGATGCCCACTTTTGCGCCGAGTTTTTTCAGCCCCAAAGCAAGGTTGACGGCGACGGTAGATTTGCCGACCCCGCCTTTGCCGGAGGCGACGGCAATGATGTTTTTGACTTGTGAAAGGGGACTTGTGCTTGCCTGTGCGTTGGGTGCCTTGGTGACTACGTGCACGTTGACCTCGGCATCGGGATAGACGCCTTTCACTGCGCCCACGCAGGCAAAAATCAGGTTCTGTTTGTTCGGCCCGTTAAGGGAAGGAAGGTTCAAATTGAAATTGACATTGTTGCCCTCCACTTGCAATTGCTCGACCATGCGGGCCTTGATGATGTCCTTTCCAGAGTTTGGGTCAATGACGGTGTAAAGGGCTTCGACAATCTGTTGTTTCTCTATTTGCATTTAATAAAAAAGGTTGGTGGGGGCTGGTCAAGTCATAAAGTTGATAGAAAAAAAAGAGGTTTTAAATATCAACTGAATCATTCATGCAGCCCCGTTAGTGTTTGTCTGGAAGTGTTGCTTCCTAAGCTCAAAGTTAAGAACAATATCTTGCTTCCAAGCAGGGCATTTTTGTTGCTGCGCAATCAGTGATCTGATAATTACTTCTTGGCCGGTCATTTCAAAATCACTCTGCGGCCATTTGGTTCTGTTCATCATTCACCATTCATCCCCGAGGTTTCGGGGCAGGCTATTCACCATTCACCATTCTTTTCTACTTTTGCCGCCATGAGATTGCACAGAGACCTGGATAACCTGCCTTCTTTCCGCAATGCCGTCCTCACCATCGGTTCTTTCGATGGGGTACACATCGGCCATCAAAAGATAATCAGGAAAGTGAAAGACCTTGCCATTGCCAATGGCGGGGAGAGTATTGTCATCACTTTCCACCCGCATCCGAGGCAGATCGTTTACCCGAAAGACAATACTTTGCACCTTATTACTACGACCGAAGAAAAGATTGAGCTTTTTGAAAAATCGGGCATTGACCACTTGGTGATCGTTCCCTTTACCGTTGAGTTTTCGCAGCAGTCTGCCGACGAGTACATCCAGCGTTTTTTGGTCGCAAAATTCCAGCCCAGGCACATCGTCATCGGCTACGACCACCGCTTTGGGATGAACCGCCGGGGCGACATCAATTATTTGAGATGGCACGAAAAAACGGGCAACTACAAGGTGGTTGAAATCGAAAAAAAGGAAATCAATGCCCTGACCGTCAGTTCCACAAAAATCCGCGAAGCGCTTAAAAAGGGCAATGTGAAAACGGCGGCGGATTTTATGAACCACTTTTTCACCCTCACCGGAAAAGTGATAAAAGGCCAGCAGATCGGGCAACGGATCGGCTATCCCACGGCCAACCTCCACATTGCCGAAAAGCATAAAATAATACCGCACGACGGGGTCTATGCCGCTTACGCAAATTACGATGGGGAACGCCACCGCGCCATGCTCTATATCGGTAACCGGCCTACTTTGAAGAACAGCCCGCAGAAGACCATCGAGGTCAATATTTTTGATTTCAACAAAACCATTTACGATGATTCGGTGCAGGTCGAACTGGTGGATTTTATCCGTCCCGACAAAAAATTGAAAGGTCTCGATGCCCTCAAAGAGCAGATTGCAAAAGACGAAGTGGAGGTGAAAAAAAGTTTGAAAATAGCAGACAGAACGGTCGAAAAATGGCAGGCGGCGGCCATGCCTTCTGTGGCCGTTGTCATCCTTAATTATAATGGGGAGAAGCTGTTGGGGACCTACCTGCCCCCGGCACTGAAAACCAGCTACCCGAACTGCAAGGTATATGTGGCCGATAATGCCAGCAAAGATGCTTCGGTGGCGTTTATGAAAAAGAATTTTCCCAACGTGCCGCTCATCCAGCTAAAGCAAAATTACGGCTTCGCCAAAGGCTACAACCTCGCCATGCAGGACTTGGACGAGGACTATTTCGTTCTGCTAAATTCAGATGTGGAAGTGGCCGAGGGCTGGCTCGAACCCATCGTGGAACTGCTCGAATCGGACAAAAAAATAGCTGCCGTACAACCAAAAATAAAAGCCCTGCGCAAGCCTGAATACTTTGAACACGCAGGCGCAGCGGGCGGCTGGATCGATTTTTTGGGCTACCCCTTTTGCCGCGGGCGCATCATTGATACCGCCGAAAAGGACAACGGGCAGTACGACCAAGTGGCCGAAATTTTTTGGGCCTCGGGGGCCTGCATGGCTGTGCGGGCACCGCTGTTCAAGATATTCGGCGGCTTCGATGAGGAGTTTTTTGCGCACATGGAAGAGATAGACCTCTGTTGGCGGATGAAACGGGCGGGCTACAAAATCATGTTCACGCCGCGTTCCTCCGTTTACCATTATGGCGGGGCCACGCTGGGCTATCAGTCGCCCTACAAAGCCTACCTCAATTTCCGCAACAATTATTACTTGTTGTTGAAAAACGAAAGCCCGCTGCGGATGGCCTACCTGATGCCGCTGCGTTTTTGCCTTGACCTGGGGGCTGCCATTACTTTTTTGTTGCAGGGCAAATGGCTTCATGCACAGGGGGTGTTGGGCGCTTTTTTCTCTTTCTTTTTGGCCCTCGTCACTTTTATCAAAAAACGGCTCGACATCAATCTGCTGATCGAAAAAATACGCATTTCCCCGCAGCCCAACCGGCACGGCATCTTGCCAAAAAGCATTGTCTTTCAATACTTTGTGAGAGGGAAGAAGGAATTTTCCAAGCTATAACCAGAGATTGAGAAAATGAGAGTTTGAGAGATTGAGAAAATGAGAGTTTGAGAGCAGTATAGAGAAGGGACTCTTTGGCCTCTCGAACGAAAACCAAAGAGTCCCTTCTCTATACTGCTCTCAAACTCTCATTTTCTCAATCTCTCATACTCTGGTTTTCTCATACTCTCAAACTCTGGTTTTAGGATACAACTATTTATGAAAAATATTTCCCTTTATTTCATTTCCTTTTTGGCTGTTCTTTTTTTGGCGGCTACTTGTGAAAAAGCGCAATCTGCAAAAAATGGCGACTGTATAGATGCTGCCAAAATAAATCCCAACCAAGTCTGCAACCGGGATTACCACCCTGTTTGCGGCTGCGACGGCAAGACTTACAGCAACCCTTGCACGGCCGAAAAATCCGGGGTGACAAAATGGGTGGAAGGAAAGTGTAATTAATTTAAATGCAAAATGCAAAATGCAAATTCAAATGCAAAATGCTATATATTTTGAAAACTAAAACTATCTAAAATGAAAAAGCTAAAACTTGTTTTCCAAGATTCTTTTTTCGATAAATTGCTATTTATTTTCTTGCCTATTTTAATGTTGTTTTTTGCATCGGCGGCCTTTGCTCAATTGCCCAGGTATTACCGGCAACAACCCAAAAACAATGAAGGCGATTTGATGACCGTAAACATGTATTTTGGAGGGCATAATACTGCCGGGGATTTGTCCGACAGGTTTGGCGACCATGCCAGTGCCGGCCTGGGCCTTGATTATATTACGGCAAAGGGTTTTATCATGGGAGTGCAGGGGAGTTTTTATTTTGGGACAAAAGTAAGGGAAGATGTTATTGCTGGGCTAAGAAATGAAAGCGGCCTTATATTCGGGAATTTAGGCGGAATCGCGGATATACAGCTACGGCAAAGAGGGCTATATGTTGGAGGGCATGTGGGAAAACTTTTCCGTTTGAAAAAAGAATTGAGGTCGGGTATCAGGGCAACGGCCGGGGCTGGTTTTTATCAGCATAAAATAAGGATACAGGATGACCCGCTCGTCAGTGTTGCCCTACTGAGCAGTGAATACAAGAAGGGCTATGACCGGCTTAGCAATGGGCTTGGTTTTACGCAATTTGTTGGTTACCAGTATCTTGGAAAGATCAGGAGGGTGAATTTTTTGGTCGGTTTGGAACTGACCGAAGGGTTTACGAAAAACAGGAGGAACTTTAATTTTGATACCCGCAGTGCCGATACTAAAACGCGTTTTGATTTTGCTTATGGATTCCGGGTGGCTTGGCTATTGCCGTTTTACATTGGCGAGGAGGGGGAGAGTATTAGGTATTGACGGGGGATGGTTTATTGGTTTAATGGTTTAATGGTTTAATGGTGCAATGGTTTAATGGTTAACAGGGAGCCACGCACCCGTTAAACCAATAAACCAATAAACCAATAAACCAATAAACCAATAAACCAATAAACCAATAAACCAATAAACCAATAAACCAA
>DROJ01000286.1 GCA_011321935.1 Bacteroidota bacterium
TATATATTTGAAAAAAATGTGGAGGATATGCTGAATGTGGTGCAGTTCAGGAAGGGGATGATTGCGGAGTTGGAGGGTTGACAAATTTCTAAAATTTGTCAAAGCTGTAACTTATTAATTCCAATTGGAAATGTCAAAAAATAAATATTGAATATTAAGAGCCGTCTCCGTGCCCTTCCAAAAGAGGGGGAATTAATTCCCCTTATTAATTCCAATTGGAAATGTCAAAAAATAAATATTGAATATCAAGAGCCGTCTCCGTGCCCTTCCGAAAGAGGGGGAATTAATTCCCCCTCTGTTGGAAGGGCACGGAGACGGCTTCCCATTTTATCGTTTTTTAATTTCCATTAATTTGTGGAATATAACCCTAATTCCCATCCCCCAATCCGATCTTTTCATATTCCCCGAACAAAGAAAAATCCATCGCTTCCACCTTCTTTTTATATTCCATAAAATCATTTTCCACCAGCCCATTTATTTTACCCAAAATATCGCCGACCATATCTTTTGTTTTACTTATCATAATACGTGCCGACTGATTGGGCGCACCGTCGGAAGCGCCGATAAGGCCGGAGGTACGCCACAATTGCCCCGACAATAAACTTGGGTTTCGTTGTATGCCTTTCAGCCCTTTTGGCAACATATATTCGTCCTCGATATTTTTAATACTGTCCTGCAATGACTTGCCCAATTTTGCAATTTCTTTTTTCAAACTATCCGGCGCAAACTCCAATGCCTTGTCCACTAATTTAATATTCTTTTTTATATCGGCCAAACGTTTAAAACCATCATTGGCAGCATTTACTGTTTTATAAAAATCTTTGTACGCCACCTGTTTGGCTTTCATTTGTTTTAATGAAATATCGAGGCGCGGGTCGGCATGTACGGTAATATTGGTCGAGTCTATATTGTCTTTATATTTAATCACCAATTTATATTTGCCCGGCAAAACAACATATCCGCTCGGTATATCCGCATCCTTTTTAACAACGCGGCGGCTTGGGTAGCGCACCCCGTCGTGGCGTAGGTTCCAATTTATTTTTACCAAACCAGTATCCAGTTTTTGGGTAAATGTGCGGATGGTATCGCCCGCTGAATTTAATACCCATATTTTCGCTTTTTCGTCTTTTTTGTTTTTATCTTTTTTATTGTCGGAATTGTCTTTCGTGTCTGAATTTTTATTTTCCCCAGTAATTTGAGGCGAGCTTTTTTCATTTTTATTTTCCCCGAAATTTCGGGGCAGGCTATTTTTATTTTTTTCTGGTTTTACCCAGCAATTAATTATTGCTTGCGAACTTTTATTTTTTCCTTTATAAAAAGCATCGCCTGTAAACCTTGTTCCGTCCACCGAGGCCCATTGTGCCAAATACGCATCCGGCGCATCGAACACCGAAAAATCCTTTTCCAGTACCTTCCCTTTTGTCCGCGCAATTTCCCGGAAGGGGCGTATATCATCCAATATCCAAGCCGCCCGCCCGAAGGTGCCGATGATGAGGTCTTGCTCCCGTGGGTGTATTTTCAAATCGGTGGTGGAGACGGCGGGAAAGCCCTCCGTCCAATGCTGCCATTCCCTCCCAAAATCAAAACTGAACCACAGCCCGTGGTCGGTGCCGAGCCACAGCAGGTCGCTCACCTCCGGGTCTTGCACGATGGCAAAAGCATGTCCGTCCACTTTTTTTTCATCCACGATGCGGGTGAAGGTAGCGCCATAATTATTGGTGTAAAAAGCATAAGGTTTCCAATCATTTCGTCGGTAATCATTGACCACCACAAATGCCTCGCCCGCCGTTTTGCCTGCCTCGATATAGGTGATCCAACTGCCCGGCCGCACATCGGGCAGGTTGGCCGCCACATTGCGCCAAGTCGCCCCGCCGTCCTGCGTCACCTGCACATTTCCATCGTCCGTGCCGACCCAAATCACCTGCTCGTTTACCTTGCTCGGTGCGATGGAAACAATGGTCGTAAAATTTTCCGCCTCCGTATCGTCAATGGTCAGGCCGCCGCTTTTGGCCTGCTGCTGCTTGCTCGTATCATTGGTAGTGAGGTCGGGCGAAATGATCTCCCAGGTCTGCCCGCAGTCCATGCTTTTATGTAAAAACTGGCTGCCGAAATAGACCCCGCAGCCGTGGAAAGGGTTCTGTGCGATGGCCGCGTTCCAGTTGAAGCGCAGCTCCGTGCCGTCGGGGTGAACGGGCTTGATGCTCTGCCGACGACCCGTTTCCATATCAATATAATTCACCCAGCCGCCCTGCGACATGGCGTAGCAATAGCGAGGGTCATCGGGGCGGATCATCACGTCGAAGCCATCGCCAAAATTGACCTCCTGCCAGTCGGCATTGCGGATGCCGCCGCTCTTCCACACCTGCGAGGGGCCGACCCACGAGCCGTTGTCCTGCATACCGCCGCAGACGCGGTAAGGCACGTTCATATCGTAATTGATGTGGTAAAATTGCGCCAGCGGGAGGTTCTCCACAAAGCGCCAAGTGATGCCCCGGTCATGGCTGATGTTCATCCCGCCGTCGTTGCCCTCGATGATAAAACTTGGGTCGTCGGGGCTGATCCACAGGGCATGGTGGTCGGGGTGTATTTTCCATTCCACCCATGCCCCGAAGGTCTTTCCGCCGTCCTCGCTTTTTGATAAAATGCTCCAAATGCTATACACCCGGTTCTCGTTTTTTGGGTCAACATAAATGTCGTGGTAGTAAAACGGGCGGTTGCCCACGTCCGCATCGTCCTTGTCTGCCGAAGCCATTTTTTTCCATTTAAAACCCCCGTCCGTGCTTTTGTAGAGCGCATTTTCTTTGGCCTCCACCAGCGCATAAACGACGTTGGGCATGGACGGGGCGATGGCCAGGCCGATGCGTCCAAGGTCGCCTTTTGGCAGCCCGTCCTTGTCGGTTCGCCGCTCCCAAGTCTCCCCGCCGTCGAAGCTGATATAGAGGCCGGAGCCGGGGCCGCCGGAGTTGAACGTCCACGGCTTGCGTCCGTATTCCCACATTGCGGCGATGAGTTTATTGGGGTTGGAGGGGTCGGCCACGAGGTCGGCGCAGCCCGTGCCCTCGTCAATGTAAAGCACCTTGCGCCAGGTCTTTCCGCCGTCGGTCGTTTTGAAAACACCCCGCTCGTTGTTCGTCCCCCATGCCGAGCCGGTCACCCCGACAAAGACCGTGTTCGGGTCGTCGCGGTGCAGGATGATGCGGTGGATGGTTCGGCTGTTTTCCAGCCCCATCCGCTTCCAGTTTTTGCCGCCGTCTATTGTTTTGTAAATGCCCGTTCCGCTGTTGGCGGAGTTGCGCGGGTTGCCCTCGCCCGTACCGACCCATATCTCGTCGGGGTTCTTTTGGTTCACCTTTACCGCACCGATGGACTGCACCGGCGCCTCGTCGAATATCGGCTTCCAACGGGTGCCGCCGCCCGTGCTGCGCCATAGCCCGCCGCTCGCCGTGCCTGCATAGATCACGTCGGGGTCGCTCAATACCACGTCAATGCAGGTGACCCGCCCGCTCATGCCCGCTGGGCCGATGTTGCGCGGGGATTTGGATTTGAAATGTTCGAGATTGAGGGTTTGGGCAGATGGGTGCGGTTGGAAGGAAAGCAGGAAGAAGGGGAGGAGGAAGGCCAAAATGGCCGGGCAAGTTTTCGTTCGCATGATTGTTTTATTTAGTGAATGATGGTTGCGGAGCGAAGGTATGGTTTTTTGGGAAAGAAGCGACAAATCAAAAGGACTTCGCTCTTTTGAGGCGATGCCTTTGCGCGGGGCGAGCGGGGGGAAAGGCGTTGACTCAAAAACTTGGCTCCAGAGTCAACGCCTTTCTCCCTCACCTTTCGCAGTTTTGTAAAATCCAGAATTTGGGAAAAGGGATTTTGGGTAGGACTACTTTGTTCCCGATTTTCGGGACAGGTTATTTGCCGATAGGCGGAAATGCTCGCCTGAAAAGAGCGGGGGAATAAATTCCCCCTCTGTTGGAAGGGCAAGGAGACGGCTCTTGATATTGTTGTAAAATATTTGAAAAAAGCTTGTTTGGATTGTTTGCGGCCAGGATAAAACCTCGGCTATCTATGTCCGTCTCCATGCCCTTTCAAGAGAGGGGGAATTTATTCCCCCGCTGTCTTTTGTCATTTGCCGGAGGCAAATGACAAAGCATCGGAGACGAAAACTTGACCATAGAGGATGGGGGAATAAATTCCCCCACTGCCGGAAGGGCAAGGAGACGGCTCTTTATTTAATTGTAAATTATTTCAAAATCAGGTATTTCAATTTTTTTGTGGTTTGATTAAAACCCAAATATATATGCCCGTTTCCGTGCCCTTCTGGCAGCGGGGGAATTTATTCCCCCGTTCCTCCAATTATCAAAATTTCTCATATCTTGCCCCACCACCCTTGCCCGACAAGGACAAACAACAAAACCACTTAACCTAAAACTAAAACTAAATCTGAACATGACTGTAAAGGCAAAAAAACGGATACAGGAAGCGATGGAGAAGAAGGCGACTTCGCTTGATTTATCCAGATGTGGATTAAAGGAAATTCCGAAAGAAATTGGGGAGATGACTTGGTTGACTGAGCTTGACTTCTACAGAAACCAGTTGCAAAAAATAGAGGGCCTCGAAATGCTCACTGCGCTGCAAGCCCTTTTTCTCCATAACAACCAACTGAAAAAAATAGAGGGTCTCGAAATGCTCACTGCGCTGCAAACCCTTACCCTCAGTCGCAACCAGTTGCAAAAAATAGAGGGCCTCGAAATGCTCACTGCGCTGCAAGCCCTTTATCTCGGAGGCAACCAACTGCAAAAAATAGAAAGTCTCGAAAGGCTCACAGCCCTGCAAAACCTTTACCTCCACGATAACCAACTGCAAAAAATAGAAGGTCTCGAACGGCTCACTGCGTTGCATACCCTTTCCCTCAGCAACAACCAACTGCAAAAAATAGAGGGCCTCGAAATGCTCACTGCGCTGCAAACTCTTGGCCTCTCCGGTAACCAATTGCAAAAAATAGAAGGTCTCGAAAAGCTCACTGCGCTGCAAGCCCTTTTCCTCGGCGACAACCAATTGCTAAAAATAGAGAACCTCGAAATGCTCACTGCGCTGCAAACTCTTGGCCTCTCCGGTAACCAGTTGCAAAAGATAGAGGGACTTGGTACGCTCACCGCCCTGCAAAGGCTTTATTTCTCCGGCAACCAGTTACAAAAAATTGAAGGACTCAAGGCTCTTATAAACCTTCGATACCTTTTACTTCAAGAAAACCAGATACAAGAAATAGAAGGCCTTGAAACACTACAGCAATTAACAGTACTTAGGGTAAGTGAAAATCCAATAAGATGTATATCAAAAGAAAGCAAGGTTAACCGTTTATCTGTATTAGATATCAGCAAAACGAATATTGCAGATTTAAGTTTATTGTCTGAAACCCTAATAAAAAGATTAAATGTAATATGGGGAAATTGCGTAATAATAATTGATGATATTAAAGATCTCGATATCGTCGATCTCAATATGGCTAGTTCTGATATTTATTATGAAAACGGCATCTACGTAAAAGACTGCCACCACCTAAAACAACCCGCCCCCGAATGGATACTATTAGGCCCCGAAATGGTGCGCGAATATTTTAAAGCAATAAAAGAGCAGGGCCAGGAAGAAATAAACGAAGTAAAAGTATTGCTCATCGGCGACGGGGGGGCGGGAAAAACGAGCCTCGCCTACCGTCTTGCAAAACCCAAAAAAGAATTGCCCAAAGAAGAACAGCGCACCAGGGGCGTGGATATATATGATTGGAAATTCCAAAAAGATGGCAAACAATACATTGTGCATTTATGGGATTTTGGCGGACAGGTAATGTACGATATGGTACACCAATATTTTTATTCGCAGCGGTCGCTTTATATATTGATGGACTCGTCGCGCAGCGGCGCAAACGAACACGACAGCCGCCTGAACCAATTATTGCAATCGGCAGAATTATTTGGTCGGAACAGCCCAATGCTGATGATACAAAACGAACATACGGGACACCAGAAAAAAATGGATTTTAATGTATTGAACAAAAATTATCCTTTTTTAAAAGAATATAAAGCGGTCAATTTAAAAACAAAAGAAGGCCTGTCGGAGATAAAATCCATGCTGAAAAGATATATCGTAAAAATACCCACCGTCGGTATAGTCATGCCCAAAAAATGGATGCGGGTGCGGGAAGAAATACAAAAACTGCAAAAAAACAAATCGGTGATGCCATTATCCGATTTTAGGAAAATATGTAAAACGCATGGAATAAAGGATGTAAAAGGACAAAATATATTGAGCCGGTATTTTCATCAATTGGGTGTATATCTGCATTTTCAGGATAAAAAAGAAAGCGCCCTTTCCAAGCTGATTATATTGAACCGGGAATGGGCGACCAAAGCGAGCTATAAAGTTTTCGATGCGGATATTATAAAAAGCGGAAAAACGAAAGGCACTTTTGTTTTGGATGATTTGGAGCATTTTTGGCCGGAGGAGGAGTTCAGTGATTACCGCCCCGAACTATTGGATTTGCTGAAAGAGTTTGAAATATGTTTTGCCTTAAAAAATACCCAAAAATACCTCGTGCCGCGCATGATGGACAAAATGCCGGAGGAGGAGTATTGCAAAAAAGAAGAACGCCCGCTGTGTTTTTATTATGAATATACCTTTATGCCGGAGGGCCTCGTCAATCGGCTGTCCGTGCGCATGCACGATATGATAGGTGGCAAACGGGGCGATATGGTTTGGAACGACGGCGTTGTTTTTCAGGACAAAAAAAATGACCTCACTGCCGAACTACGGGAAATAAGGCAGCCCGATAAATGCCGCATCGAAATAAAAATAAAAGGAAAAGACGCCTATTGGATGTCGGAAACATTAATTCGGAAAATAGATAAAATAAATGAAGACTTTAATTTGCAGCGATTAAAAGTGACCATTAATATTCCCTGTATTTGCAGCGTGTGCAATAAGAGTAATGAACCGTATTTTTTGGATTTTAAAGAAGTAAAAGAAGATTTGCAAAAAGAGGATATTAAATTTCATTCTTTTTTATGCAAAAAATCGAGAGAGAAAATTGATTTCCATGAATTATTAAAAACCATTTCGCGCAAAGCATTAAAAGAAGCAATCGAAAAACAAAAGCAAAATAAAATGGGTAGGCTTGGTGGGAATGAAATATTGTTCCGAGGAGATAAATCTATTGGCCTCGCCGAAAAATTAATGGGGCAAAATAATGATGAAATAATTGAAGAGGTTAAAAAGAATAGAAAAACAATTAAAAAAGAAAATAATAAAACGAGAGCATTAATTGATGAAAAATTAGCGGATATTCCCGATATTTTTAGAAAAGAATTAAATGAAACATCGGAGCGAATTTTATTGAATATATATGGGGAGATGAGCAATTTGGAATTAAATATAAAAGAGGTAAATGATTTAATAAAAACAGTTGATAAAGGTGTCAATGAAGTTTTTAGAAAACAACCATCGGAGGAAAGCCTATTGCGCGCATTTCAAGAAATGGCCAAAATAAATAAAACAGATAATAAACTGGAATTAAAAGAAAAATTAAAAGTGAGTTTGTGGATTATACCGACTATATTGA
>DROJ01000287.1 GCA_011321935.1 Bacteroidota bacterium
ATCCCAAACACTTAAGCCAAGCCCCCGTCTCCGCTGCTTTGTCATCCGCCTTTAGGCGGATCTGCTCACGTTAGGGAGGCTGCATGGCTGCACTTCTAACGTGAACAGATCCGCCTAAAGGCGGATCACAAAGCAGCGGAGACGGGGGCTTGAGTGCTTGAAATCACGTCAAAATTAACAATACCAAAAACAGAGTTTGAGAGAATGAGGAAACCAGAGTTTGAGAGTTTGAGAGTTTGAGAGCAGTACATCCGTTCGTCGGTTTTTATATCCGTTTTCTGGGGGAGAGAAAAACAGGGTTTGAGAGAATGAGAGTTTGTCCACAGGACTCCTTTGGAGAGAGCAGTACATCCGTTCGTCGGTTTTTATATCCGTTTTCTGGGGGAGAGAAAACCAGGGTGATGTTAATTTGACGTGATCCCAAACACTTAAGCAAAGCCCCCGTCTCCGCTGCTTTGTCATCCGCCTTTAGGCGGATCTGTTCACGTTAGGGAGGCTGCATGGCTGCACTTCTAACGTGAACAGATCCGCCTAAAGGCGGATGACAAAGCAGCGGAGACGGGGGCTTGAGTGCTTGAAATCACGTCAAAATTAACACTACCAAAAACAGAGTTTGAGAAAAACAGAGTTTGAGAGAATGAGAGAATGAGAGAATGAGAGTTTGAGAGTTTGAGAACAGTATTGAGAAGCGGCTCTTTGGCTGCTCGAACGAATGCCAAAGAGCCGCTTCTCAATACTGCTCTCAAACTCTCAAATTCTCATTCTCTCAAACCCTCAAACTCTGTTTTCTCTATTAAAACTAAATATGTTGGATTTTAAAAAACAAGTCATAGAGCGCAGTTTTGACAAGCCAGTTTTGGTTGATTTTTGGGCATCGTGGTGCGGCCCCTGCAAAGTATTGGGGCCCGTGCTGGAACAATTGGCCGAGGAACAGAAAGACCGCTGGGAACTCGTAAAAGTCAGTACCGAAGAACATCCCGGACTGGCCAAAGAATACGGGATCAGGAGCATCCCGAACGTAAAACTGTTTCACCGGGGAAAGGTGGTCAATGAATTTGCGGGAGCATTGCCGAAGTTTCAATTGGAGCAATGGCTGTCCGAAAACATCCCCGACCCCTCGGCCACGGAGCTGTCGGCCACCCTCGAAAAAGCCGCTGCCCTGCCGCGGGAAGAAGCCGCACAACTGCTCCGCCAATTCGCCGACGCCCATCCCGAAAACAAGGAAGCGAAAATGGCTTTGGCCAAAACCATCGTTTTTGACCAGCCGGAAGAAGCCGCAGGTTTGGTGGCCGATATACATCCCACCGATCCACAGCACGACGATGCCGTGGACGTGCTTGCCCTCGCCCGCCTCATGCAGGCACGGCCGACCAAAGGCTCAAAAGCCTCGGAACTGCTCTTCGTCGCCCAACATGCCCTGAGGGAAAACGACCCGGAAACGGCCATCCAAAAAATCATCGAAGCGGTGATGGCCGATAAAAAATACATGGACGACCTGCCCCGCCTCGCGGGCATCGCGCTGTTCCATATTTGGGGAAAGGAGCATGAACTGACCAAGGAATACCGGCGGGGTTTTGATATGGCGCTGTATTGACAATGAAGGGTTTTCTTATAAAAATTATTGACACTGTTTTCCAGCCCCATGACCATTTTTTTTTCCGAAAAATTTCCAGAGCGGCGGCGTTCCCGAATTCTCGGGAACGCCGCCGCTCTGGAATCTTGGGGGAAAAGAAAGTAAGGAGCTATTAAAAAACATTGTTTTTCATTTTATAGGAAAGCCCTTTTGGCATGAATAGAACAAACCCGAAAAAACCCCTTCTCTACAACTTGCATTTTTAGCCTACTAAGCCAACCTTCCCGCAAACTAATCCAACCGCATCGTTCGTCCTTTCTCGCCAGCAGGGCATATTTATGGAAGCGATATTTGCTTCTATAAAACCCACCACCCTATTCCTATTTTTTTTAATCATCCCCTCCACAGCCGAACACTGGAAAAGGAGCCCCCTCCTTTTTTGGTGTTTTTTTTTCAAATTATAAAACCGGTTTATCCAAGATGAGGAACAGAAACAACCTTTGCCTGATTTTTTATTTATTTCTTATTTCGCTGATGGCCAATACTTTACATGCAGTCAATGTCTCTTGGGACGGCGGCGCATCCACCACCGAGTGGAGCGACGCCCTCAACTGGTCGAACGACCTCGTGCCGACTGCCGCCGATGCGGTGGACATCGGCGCCTTTACCGTCGATATCACTTCCAGCGTCCATGCCCACGACCTCGCTCTCAATTCTTCGACACTCCGCATCTCGGCCACGGGGGTGCTGAACATTGACATCGGCGCCACCTATGCCCTCACTTTGGACGATGCCACCGTGGTCAACGACGGCAACATCACCATCACCAATTGCAGCTCCGGCATCCTCATGTTGGGCACTACCGCCACCTTGCTCGACAACAACGCCACCCTCAAAATCCTCAACCACAACGGCTATGGGCTGCGGATAGAATCGGCTACCTGCACCATCGAAAATGCCGGAACAACGAGCATGGACAATGGCACAGATGCCAATTCCCCCGCCATTTCCATTTCGGCCAAGGCCGCTTTTACCAACGACGGCATCATCAATATCGGAAGCACTGCCCATGCCGGTGTCGGTATCGGGTTTGGGTTTTCCGGCGCCACCATCACCAACAACGGTACGGTCAGCATTATCAATACCGGGGCCGGCAAGGTCGGCATCGGAAATGCTTTTTTCTCCTCCTCATGGGTCAACACCGCTGCGGCCGTCCTCAATTTGGGCGCGGGTATCGGCGACCTGACTATTAGCGACCCCAATTTCATCCTCAAAAACGACGGCAAGGTAAACGTGGACAAAGCCGGCGCCGGAAGTGTCATTGTTTCTGGCACCGGCACTTTTGCCGGCACCCAAAAATATTCCACCAATAACGAGGTCGCGCCCGGCAATTCGGCAGGCTGCCTTGTTTTTTCCAGCGGCCTCATCATCGACAACACGGGCCTCACTACCGCAAAGACGAGCATCGAAATAGGCGGCACCACCGCCTGCACCCAGCACGACAAAATCAACGTGACCGGCAACGCCACCATCGCCGGAAACCTCAACGTGGCCCTCATCAACGGCTTCACCCCCACGGCTGGCCAATCCTTTGTTTTATTGGAAGCCACCACCCTCAGCGGCACTTTCGCGGCCACCAGTTATCCATCTGTCAGTGGCATCTCTTGGACAACCTCGTACACCGGCACTTCCGTCATTGCCAATGCCAATTCAGCGCTCCCCGTCGAACTGTCGGGTTTCACCGCAAGGGCAGCAAGCAATGCGGTACGGCTCGATTGGCGCACCGCTTCCGAAACCGGCAATGAGGGCTTCTCTATCGAAAGGAGCGCAGACGGGCGCCGTTGGTCAGCACTGGGCTTCGTGCCTGGCGCGGGCACTTCGTCCGCTCCGCAATCTTATTTTTTTGCAGACAAAACCGCTCTGCCCGGCCTGAATTATTACCACCTTCGGCAAATGGATTTCGATGGGCGGTCTGAGTATTCGCGGGTGGTCAGTATAGACTTTCCGGGCGCTGGTCAATGGGAGGGAAACACCTCCATATTTCCCAATCCCACGACAGGTATATTTCAAATAAAAGGGGAATATTCCCCACTCGCATATATCCGTATATTCGACACAAATGGAAGGCTTGTTTTCCAGAAAAATTTTACAAAAAAAATATTGATAGATATAAGCAACGAACCCGACGGCCTATATTTTTTGGAATTAATGGATGGGAATAATGTGCTTGCCGCGCGGCTGGTGAAACAATGATTTTTTGGAACATGGGGTGACGCCTCAAAACCTGCCTCGTACCATCGGTTTTTCCCGCCAAGTCCGTATGTTAGCGAATCGTTTTAGGGCAATGCCCGTAAACAGCCTCTGCCATCGAATCGGGATGCGGCCGTTCCAAATGTATAAATACCTACTTTCCATATCACTCCTTACCGTCACCGTGGCCACCGCCACCGGGCAGCAGCCGTTTTTCAAAAACTACAAAGTACGGGACGGGCTGCCCTCCAACAATGTTTATTATGTTTTCCAAGATTCAAAAGGCTACCTCTGGTTCTGCACCGACCTCGGCGTGAGCCGTTTTGATGGTGCCCATTTTACCAACTTCACCACTGCCGATGGCATGAGCGACAACGAGGTCTTTACCTGCCACGAAGACCGACAGGGGCGGCTTTGGTTTGCCACCCTCAACGGCAAACCCTGTTTTTACCAGCATGGCGCCATGCACAGCGAACACGACACGCCGCTGCTCCGGGGCTTCTCGCTCGATGGGCTGGTGCACAATATTTTTCAGGAAGAAACCGGCGCTACCGTACTTGCCTCTGCCACTCGGATCGGATGGCTTGATTTTGAAAAAAACACTGCTTCCGTCCATTCATTTCCTGAAACGGCCATCCGGGTTTGGAACGAACCGGGCGACACCATCGGCATGCTCGACGACAGGCACATTGGATTTTTTATTGATGAAAAACAGGTCTTTGTTGCCTCCATACCCGCAGTTTCAAACCCCCTAAAACTGAATGTTTCAAAAGACACCCTGTATATGACCGATATGCACAACTTGTTGGTTTACAATATAAAACAGCGAAAAATAATCAAACTCTTTGCCTTTCCAAAAACAATGGGCGAAGCGATTGCCGTCCGTGCAGCCGGCAGCAGGCTATGGGTCGGCAGCAGGAACGGGGCTTTTCTTTTCGGCAGGCACGGCCTGTATTTGCGGCAAGTTTACCTCCCTGGAAAACAAGTCTCCTCCATCTTTGAAGACCGGGAAGGCAGTTGGTGGTTTTCAACGCTTGACGATGGTGTTTTTTATGCACCTGCACCGGACATCCGGCAAATCACCACGCCGCAGGATGAGCATCCCGAACGTGTAAATTGCCTAAGTGCCGACGCCAACGGGAAGCTGTGGACGGGACTTACCAAGAATAAATTCGGAACTTATGAAAACGGGGAACTCCGGCTTTACGACCTTTTTCCAAAAGGGCTGACACTGAGATCCATCACTAGCATCCGGCACTTGCCCGATGGCACGGCGGTCTTGGCCGGGAAGGCGGGAACATTGACGGTCAAGAACGGTAAAAGCCGCTTTTTGTACATGCCCTCGACCGACGTGAATTTTGACCAACAAGGAAACCTCTGGTCGGCATTGGCAGGGCTGTATTTGATACCTGCCGGAAAATTGGACGATTACCAGTTTTTGCAAAAACAGTTCAACGAACGGGACGTGGTGGATTTTTTCAAAAAACACCCCGCCGAAAAGCTGACCGACCTGCGGGTCGAACGGGTCGTTTTTGATGACAAAAACACGGTTTGGCTGGCTTCGCCCAGCGGCTTGTTTTTTTATAAAAACAATGAACTCAGCGAAGCTGTGCTGCCCCACAATACCCGCGACCTGATCATTGACCACAAAACCAATATCCTCTGGGCACTCACCGAATCCGATGGTCTTTTTGCGCTCCGCAATGGCCGGGCGCTCGATAGCATTCCCATCGTATCGGCGGGCCAGAACAACAAAATATGCCTCGGTTTTTGCAAAGATGAAAAGGGCAGTTTTTGGATTGCCACGGCCAGCGGCCTGTGCAAAGTGGAGGGCTATCCCGGTCATTTGCGGATGCTCGATTATTCAAATGTAAACGGCCTCGGCGCAGAAAAACTGAACGACGTGGCCGTTACCGACGGGCATCTTTTCCTGGGCAAAGACGACGGACTGGTGGCTGTTCCGCTTTCTATATTTTCAAAAAAAATACCGCCGCCGCCCGTTTATATAAAGGGGCTTGCCGTGAACGGAAAGGACACCGCCCTGCCCCAACTGCCCGAACTGAATGCAGGTGAAAATTCGCTGACCTTTAACTTCGAGGGGCTGTCGTTCAAGGATTACAAAAACCTCAGTTACCGCTATCGGCTGCTCGGAAAAGAATCCGCTTGGCATACCACAAAAAACGAAGCGGTGGAGTACGCATCGCTTCGTCCGGGAAAATACCGGTTCGAGGTTCTGGCAAAAAACAGCTCCGGCGCAGAGAGTTTAAAACCTGCGGTTTTGGATTTTCTTATTGCTAAACCTTTTTATTTGGAGTGGTGGTTCATGGCCATTTCGTTGGCTGCGATAATCGGACTGGTAGCCGCTTGGGTGCGTCGGCGGGAACGAAAAATGCGCCAAAAATATGAGTACCAACGCCGCCTGATGAGCAGTGAAAACGAGCGCCTGGAACTGCAAAAAAAGAATGTTGACCTGCGGATGCTGGCGCTGCGCTTGCAGATGAACCCACATTTTATTTTCAATGCCCTCAACACTATAAAAGGGTATTATGGGCAGGAAAAATTTACGCAGGCAAACAGTTACATCGCTAAATTTGCCCGGCTGCTGCGGCTCAACCTCGACTATTCAGATTCGTTTATCCCGCTGGCCAATGAAATTGAACTGCTGAAAATATATATGCAGCTTTCGCAAATCCGCTACCCGGACAAAATGGATTTCACGGTGGAAGTAGCCGCAGATATCAAGCCATCGGTTACGCTCATCCCGTCAATGGCCGTCCAGCCGTTTGTGGAAAATGCGGTCATCCACGGCATCGTCGGCAAGCAGGCGATGGGGCGTTTAAGTGTCTGCTTCGCAAAAGAAAATGGGGAAATAACTGCCACCGTCCGCGATGATGGCATCGGCCGTTCGGCATCGGCGGCCATGTCAAAACTCCGCGACCCGCACAAGCCATTGGCCACCCCTATTACTTCCAAACGCCTGCAATTGCTCCGCAAAATCAAGGTGCCACCTGCGGTGGAAATAACGGATCTTTACGATGGCAATGGCAATGCGGCAGGTACAGAAGTGCTGTTACGGTTGCCTTTTGAAATAAGAGTTTGAGCACAAAGAGGCGATGCCTTTGGGCGGGGAGGGCGGGAGGAAAGGCGTTGACTCTGGTTGGAAAAACCAGAGTCAACGCCTTTCCTCCCGCCCTCCC
>DROJ01000288.1 GCA_011321935.1 Bacteroidota bacterium
CTGTTTTTTCAATAGAAAGAAATTTATAAATGAGTAAACATTTTTACCGGAAAACCACGGCTGGCATTTTTTTGAAACAAGCAGCAAGTGCCGGATAATGACAATCGGCAACATTTCGTTGCGTTCCCGCCCGCATTTCCAGTTGTAATCCGTAGATTTACTTCAAAATCATTTCATTGACAGTATATCGCTTCATACTCCTCCCTTTTCTTCTTTTCCTTTCGGCAAAGCCGCCGGGCGATCTGCCCCCGCCCCCTGCCCTGATGGGCATTCAGACCAGCACCAATTTCAGTTCTGAACAACTGGTAAAGGACATCTTCCTGAAAGACGGCTGCAAAAACGCTTTCAACATCAGGAGCATCAACAATGGCCTGAGCATCGGTTTTTTTGAAGGGGCCGGGCCTATCTTTGGGTTCGACAGCGGCGTCATCCTTTCCAGCGGCGACGTAAAATTGGCCGAAGGCCCAAACGACGAAATCGAAGCTACCTTCGCCTATGCCAACCAATCCGACGACCCCGACATGAACATCTTTGCGCCGAACAGTATTTTTGACGTGGGCGGGATCGAGTTTGATTTTATCCCCGTCGGCAGCAGCGTCACCTTTAAATATGCCTTTGCCTCAGAGGAGTACTGCGAATTTGTGGGCACCGAGTTCAATGACGTGTTCGGTTTTTTTGTGAGCGGCCCGGGCATCAACGGCCCTTTTTCCAACAATGCGATCAATGTGGCATTGGTGCCCGGTACCGATGATTTTGTGGCCATCAACTCCATCAACCACGCCACTAACGCTAATTTGTACATCAAAAACGAGCGCTTGGAAGAAGCCAACGAATGCGATGTCCCCTTCGACCAGGCCTTCCCCGAACTCATCGAGTACGATGGCATGACCACTGAACTGGAAGCCAGTTTTGAGGTCATTCCCTGCGAGACCTACCACATCCGCTTGCTGGTGGCCGATGTCGGCGACGACATTTTGGATTCGGGCGTTTTTTTAGCAACAAAAACCTTCGACCTGAACCCCGATGTGAAAGTGACCGCAGTGGCAGAAGGCAACAACCAGGCAATAGCCGTCGAAGCATGTACCGGGGGCAGTTTTGTTTTCCGAAGGCCCAGCGGCACCCTCGGCCAGGCCATCGTCGTTTATTTCAGCATCAATGAAAACAGTACCGCAGAAAGCGGAGTGGACTACGCCCCCTTGCCCGACTCCATCATCATCCCAGCCAATGAACTGACATTCACTTTGCCGGTCGAAATATTCGCCGACCAACTGATCGAAGACCAAGAAACCATTATTTTAGAAATGGAATTTGCCTGCGATTGCATTGACCCTATTGCCGCCACCTTGTTCATAGACGACAAACAGCCCGTGGCCGTGGAAACGGAAGACGTAGAGACCTGCGCCGAACAATCATTTACCATCTCGCCCAATGTTTCGGGAGGAGTAGAGCCTTATTCTTTTTTGTGGGAAAATGGAAGCGATGGCAGTAGTTTATCCACCTCGACAGATGTACCGACCACCTACTCGGTCACTGTAACCGAATTTTGCGGGAGCACCGCAGTCGGCAATATCACGGCCATCCCCCAGCCTGTGCCTAGCGCTGTCCTCAGCGGCGAAACGGATTTTTGCGAAGGAGCAGAAAGTTTTCTTGAAATAAATTTTGAGGGCAGCCCGCCGTGGGCCGTTCAATACTCGGTGGACGGAACGATAGAAACGGTTGCCGATATTTTTGAAAACCCCTATTTACTGCCCGTCAATGCCCCCGGGGTTTATACTTTGACGGGTTTTACGGATGCCTTTTGTTTTGGCAATTTTAGCGGCACGGCGACGGTCGAAAACACGGCCGGGAAGTTGGAATACACGGCAACGCCGAGCACTTGTTTCCAGTTTGCCGACGGCGCAATCAGTTGGTCTGTCTTGGGCGGCAGCCCGCCCTTTACGGCGCAGTGGTCACCTTCGGTAAATGACCCCAGAAGCCCTAGCCAACTACTTGCCGGAAACTATGCCGTCACCATCACGGACTCTCTTGGATGCCAGATCATTGATACGGTCACTATTTCAACCAACCCAACGCAAAGCACTGATTGCAAGCGGTTTAGCCTCTATGTCCCCAATGCCTTTTCTCCCAACGACGACGGCTTCAACGATGATTTCCGGCTCTACCCAAGCAGCGACAGCAACATTGCTTTGGTGAAAAGCATGCACATCTTCAACCGCTGGGGAGGGCTTGTTTTTGAAAAAAAAGACTTTGAAGCCAATGCCCGGATACAACTCTGGGACGGCACTTTCAAAGGCAAAAAAATGGATGCCGGAGTTTATGTCTGGCAAGTGGTTTTGGAATTGGAGGACGGCACTTCGGAACTGCTGGCAGGAGACCTTACTTTGGTGAAATGATGGACTGGAAATGATTTTCGAGCCATTCGCTCCCCCCCCAAAACCATACGTTCGTCACCTATTGTCTCTACGGCTGTTGCTTGCCAGCAAAAATCTTCCGACCTTTGTACCCTCGTCTTACCGTATTGGCTGCCGGTTTTTTCTTCCCGGCAAAGTCCACCAGCAAGGGACAGATTTTGATAAACAGATTCCCTGCACCGCAATACCGGAGGTAAAGCAACCAAGTTTTACCATTTTACCACAGAAAGACAAGTTAACAATCCACATTCTATTTCCCGTACCGAATGCATTTGATTTACTGAAACACTAACTAAAACCCATGTTCGTTTACCCTTTAGAAAGGGCTTGTGAGCATATAATCTGTGAACTACGCTATGTCAAACCTCATGAACGCAGCTCTATTGTGGAGCTTGTTTTTAACAAATGCCTTTACTCCCAGCCCCCCCGGCAACCCAGCGCAAACAGCCAGTCCCTATTGCAATGAAAAATTTGCCTTTTGTGCGGAGTACCCCTCTTCTATTTTGAATTTTGAAGCCACTTTGGTACAGGACAATGGCATTGTCCTGAAATCAACGGACGGCCTGTCGGAAGTCGTAATTGCCGGCTATCAATCTGCTTTCAATAAAAGCACGGAAGAGTCGTTCCGAATTTCTATCCAAAATTTATTGCCGCCGGGCAAGCAGCCCACCATCATTTCCTCCCTTTTTGGAGAGGACTTTTACGAATGCTTTTTTATGATCGGCCACAACATGTATTTCCACCGGAGCTACCATTTCGACGATCATTTTGTGCGGGTAGAAATCAGGACACCTATCAACAGGCCGCACACAATGGAAAAATTGAGGGAAGGCATATCCATTGATTTTAATGTCGAGACGCCTGTCAAAACGGACAAGCCGACCTCTAGCCTGATGAACAAAGAAATGAGGGAATAGCCCCTTCCGGGGCTTGCTCAAAATGCAAAAGCGGAAGGGACGAGTCCTTCCGCTTTTGTATTTTAAAAAAATACGAAATACTGAAAAATCACAAATCACTGGTTTTCAGCACTACAAACCATTGATCACTTGCTCTTCTTCTCGCTTTCCCTGTAATTTTTCTTGACACTTCCCGAAACATAATCCCAGAAATCCACGACCACGGGCTTTACAGAAACAAAGCTCGCCTTTGCCTTTTCTGGAAAATTGCGGGTAAATTTATAGGTGAGCGAAGCCTTCTTGGTCTTGGCATCAATTGCATCCGCTTTCTCGAACATCAGTAGGCCCGAACCGTAAACAATCAGCAAAAGGCTGCCCATTATCAGGCCGCTGCTCAGATGGGTAGCGATGCTCACGTTCTCTTTTTTGAACACCCCTTCTATCCACGAGATGATGAGGCGGATCAGGAAAATGGCCACCACAAAACTGGTGAGCAAGCCAACAAAAAACAGGACGCCGCTGTCGCTGTTCAGGAAGTTGCTGAGAAAATCAGTGGTGAAGGGCGCCAGGTTCAGCGATAGCAAAAGGGCTGCAATAATCAGTAGGGAAAGGGTAAAGGTGCGGATTATCTTTTGGGAGAAGCCCAAATAAAATCCGTAAACAATGACCAGTACGAAGATGATGTCAATAAACATGGGGACATGGGTGTTTTGCAAGGGCAAAAATAATTTCCTTCTAATTTTCAAACCTCCAAGGCCGTTCTGGCCGTGGAGGTTTGATTGGGGAAATGTATTTTTTGACAGTTGCTGCGTTAAAAAATAGAAGGCTGTTCAGGGCTTACCCGCTATTGTTTATTTTAGCGTGTGTATCTTTTTAAATAAGAAAGCAAAACCCTTGCCAACACATTATCAGTCCAATAAGCATATCAATTTTTTTATATATTTAACAATAGGTTTACATCCCAAAAGAAATGTTCCAAGCCAAAACCCATCCGCATCCTTTGCCGTAAAAGTTGGACAAATGCGCCTGCTTTGCGATTTTTGTAACCTTTTCAAATGAAACTGAGAACATGAAAATCACCGTCCCTGCTTTTTTCCTGCTTGCCTGCTTGCAATCTTGCTTGCTATCCTGCCAACCACCCACCACGGAAACAAAAACCACCATTGACGGGAAAATCGTTGAAATGGAGCAGGACATCCCTCCTGTCGTCGAACAGGCAAAAAAAGAAGCCCCCGTCCCCGATACTTACGAAGACGATGAAAAAATCGTCCCCCCGGCCTACCGGCTGCCCTACAATATTTTCCAACCCGACAAAACCCTCAAACTGCCAAAAAAACTGACCGAAATATCTGGCCTCAGCCTCTCGCCCGACCAACAAAAACTCATCGCCATCAACGACGAGCAGGGCATTGTTTTTTTTATAAATAAAGTGACCGGAAAAATCGACAAGGAACTGAAATTCAAAAAGAGGGGCGATTATGAAGGCATCGAGGCAGTGGACACCTCGGTTTATGTGGTCAAAAGCAACGGCAACATTTTGAGGATCACCGATACCGGAAAGAAAAAGCCCGAAGTGAAAGTTTTCCATACCAAGCTCAACTCAAAATACAATGTGGAAGGGCTTGCCTACGACCGCTCAAACCGGGAACTCCTGCTCGCCTGCAAAGGCAAGCCCGGAGAAGACGAACAACTGAAAGGCACCCGCTCCATTTATAAATTTGACCTGCGGGAAGAAGAACTTTTCAACCAGCCCATTTACTCCATCAGCCGGAAAGAAATCGGCAACTACCTCAAAAAGAAAAACGTGGCCGAAGAACTCGTGGACATCTTTTCCTCCAATTTTGATTCTAATTCTTTTGGCCCTTCGGGCATTGCCATACACCCCCTCACCGGTGAGATTTACATTATTTCTTCGGTCGGAAAACTGCTGCTCATTTTGTCCGATTCAGGTGAAATAAAATTTATCGAAAAACTCGACCCGCAGATTTTCATGCAGCCCGAAGGCATCTGTTTTGATACGGACGGCACGATGTACATCAGCACCGAAGGGAAGAACAAGAGGGGGAAAATTTACCGGTTTTATCAAAACTGACAGCTTCCCGCTTACCAAAAGAGCAAGCAAGGGGGAAAGTAAATCACATTAAACCTATCTTTGAGCCTGCCCAATCCCGACAATCACGGGCAGTTACAACCATGACCACCGATACCGCACAAATAGAAAAAGAATGGATGTTGGCATTGCGGAATGGCGACAAAAGGGCCTTTCGGTCTATTTACGATCAATACTATAAATACCTGGTAGTCACCGCTTTCAACATACTTGGCGACAGGGATGCTGCGCGCGATCTGGCGCAGGAAGTCTTTCTTGTTTTATGGAAAAAAAGAGAGGTCATTTTAATAAGTTCTTCCCTGAAACCTTACCTCCGCAGGGCGGTCGTCAACAAGACGCTGAACTATATCAAGGCCCGCCGGATTGATTTCGACGACCCTGCTTCCCTCCCCGAAACCATCTCCACTTCGCAAGGGGCAGATGAAAAACTGCAAGCAGCCGACCTCGAAAAAATCATCCACAAAGCCATTGCTGCCCTGCCCGAACGCTGCCGGATAGTATTCACCCTTTGCCGCTTGGAAAAACTCAGCCACAAAGAAATAGCCGAGCAGCTCGGCATCTCCACCAAAACGGTAGAGAACCAAATGACCCGCGCACTGAGCATGCTCCGCAAATCGCTCGCACCTTTTGTGGCTGATGGGACTTTCATTTGGCTGCTCGCTTATTTTTTGTAAAAACCCCGAATTTGTTTGGGGGAAAGGCTGTTCCCGGTTGTCCTGATACCGAACCAGTCCAATTTTTTATGAATAAAGAACATTACATATTACTGTTGCAAAAGCAGCTTTCCGGCGGCATCAGCCCGCAGGAAGAAAGCAGTCTCAGAGATTGGCTGGCCGCCTCCGAAGGCAATCGGAAAATCGGCAAAAGCATACAAAAGGCATGGGAACTCAGCGAAGGTTTTTCACAGGACGTAGAGCTTGATCTGGACGCTGATTTTTTGCTTTTAGAAAAAAAAATAGCTGCTGATGAAGAGGGCAAAAACAGGCCGGCAAAAGTCCGCCGCTTGCAGCGCCGGTGGATATTGCGCATCGCAGCGGTGTTTGTACTGCTTGCCGCCGGGCCGTATATTTTGAAAAAATACTTGACACCTGCGGTGAAATATCAAGCTACCAGCACAGGCGATGAGCCTTCTACTAAAGCCATCGAACTGCTCGACGGGAGCAAAGTCTGGCTGAACAAAAACACAAAATTCAGCTATTTCACTACCTCGGTCAGCAAAGAACGGCGGGTGAAAATAGAGGGGGAAGCCTTCTTTGAAGTGGCCAAAGATGCAAGCAAACCTTTTGTGGTGGAAACCCCCTCCGGCGAAGTGACCGTGCTCGGCACCTCCTTTAGTGTGGAGGAAAGAAAGGACAACATCGAAGTAATCGTGGCAACGGGCATCGTAAAACTCTCGCCCAAAGGGAGCGACAGTTTCATAAAATTGCGGAAGCAAGAAAAAGGGGTTTACGATAAAAAGAAAAACGAGTTGATAAAGAAAACCTCCTCCCCTTCTGAACTGGCATGGCACACCAAAAAACTGGTTTTTGAAAATACCCCGCTCAAAGAAGTCTTGGAAACGGTCGGGCAGTTTTACGAAGTGAACATCGTTTTGGAAAACAAAAAAATGGAGGCCTGCCCCGTTTCTGCCGTTTTCGACAACAAGCCTTTGGCTACTGTTTTGCAAACCTTGAGCGTCTTGTTCAAGGCCGAAGCGGTTAAGGCGGGGCAAAATAAATACCTTTTCAAAGGGGGTAGCTGCAATTGAGGGCGTTTCTGATTTGTATTTTGTAACTGCTTAGCACCCCTCGAAATCCCTGGGAGAGGGAGAATAAATTCCCCCTCTTTTGGAAGGGCTTGTAGCCCTGCTCTCTGTTGAGGAAAACGGTCATAAATATTTTTGATATTTACGACTTCTTTTATCTTACTCCATGCCCTTCCAAAAGGGTGGGAATTTATTCCCACCCTATAGACTCTTTTAGAAGGGCTTGTAGTCCTGCTCTCTGCTCTCTATTGAGGAAAACGGTCATAAATTTTTGATATTTACGACTTCTTTTATCTTACTCCATGCCCTTCCAAAAGGGTGGGAATTTATTCCCACCCTATAGACTCTTTTAGAAGGGCTTGTAGTCCTGCTCTCTGTTGAGGAAAACGGTCATAA